>NZ_JAALXT010000004.1:300000-600000 GCF_011634775.1 Thalassoroseus pseudoceratinae | reverse complement strand
GCTGGCAACCCGGTTTCGGGGTCCAGAAACGATTCGCGGTAGGATGGTGAATTTCCGGATGTCCGTTTATAATCCGCATCGGAAAAATGCGCCAAATGGTGGGGCAATCAGTGACACGTTGGTGGAAGAGGAGATCAACCATGCCGCTTTACGAAATTGAAACCAACGCACACATCATGATTGGGTGGGCGGACGACCAAGACGCAGCCGTCGCGCTCGCCAAAGAAAATTATCCTGACGATGAAGTCTTGCGAACGACGGTTCGACCACGCGACGTCTGGGTGATCTCCAAAGCCCTGCTCGGCGTGCAAGGAACGTCGGAGCCCTCGGACATCGCCCGTGATTGCCTGGCTCGGGCTCGCGGCGACAAACTCCACGCCATCCGACTGTTCATGCAAGACACCGGCTCCGACCTCCACGAAGCTCAGCGGGCGATCGAGACGAACATGTCGCTGGGCTGGTAGTGCAGAAGACTGCGGACGGGAGTCAAAAGTCAAAATGCCAAAGAAACCAGAACCATCAATCACGCCGCTCGGTTGGGTGATGGTCATCTTCGTTTCCGTGTTGGCTGTCTTTCTGACGTGGGCCGTTCTTTTTAGTCCGCTTGGGCTAGTGAATTTGCTCAACGGTAACATTCCATAATTCGCTTTGTTTGCCATCATTCGATCGAAGGAACTTGGTTCGTTGGCTGATTCAACACGGTTATTGTCGGGGCAGACGGCTCTCGTTACGGGTGCGGGGCGAGGGTTGGGGCGTGCGTTCGCGGAGCAATTGGCAGCGTTGGGTTGCCAGATCGGTGTGCATGGCATGCGAGAGCATGGGCCGAGCGAATACGGCGAAGGCACCACCCTGACCGATACCGCAAAAGCCATCGGCGAGACGCACGGCGTGAAAACACATCGTGTACTCGCCGACTTGACGAAACCGGAGGACGTGCAACGAATCGTCGCTGAAGTCACCAGCGAACTCGGGCCGATTGACATTCTCGTCCACAACGCTGGCGGTGACATCGCGGCGGCTGGCGGGAAACCGAACCCGAACGATTCCGTCAACATCAAACCCGAAGACGTTCGCAGCGTGCTCGAACGGAATCTGCTCACGACAGTCTACATCTGCCAAGCCGTCGCGTCTGGCATGATGGAACGCAAGCAAGGCCGGATCATCACGATCAGTTCGATCGCCGCGTTCAAAGGCAACGCCAACAGTGCGATCTATTCGACCGCGAAAGCCGGTGTTGTTGAATACACGCGGTGTTTGGCTGAGCAACTCCGCCCGCACAACGTGAACGTCAACACGCTCGCCCCCGGTGATACCCGAACCGGACGGTATCTCGGCACCCGGCAAGCCGACCCGAACAAACTCATGGAAGGCGGGACACTCGACCGGATTGCCCTCGTCGATGAAGTCGCTCGCGTGATTCGCTTCTTCGCTGGCCCCGATGGTGCATTCGTCAGCGGACAAGTTCTCCGGGTCGACGGCGGTAGTCAAATCTGGCCAGCATGATCGTCGATGATATGATGACACAGCGTTGACCGCATTTCGTCATCTATCCCTCATCTGCCCAAGTCATGCCGAATCGTATTGCTTATCTCAACGGATCGTTCGTTCCGGAACACGAGGCTCGTGTATCGTTTTACGATGCGGGCGTGTTGTGGGGCGAGATGGCGTTTGAATCCACCCGCACGTTCGGCGGCCGACCGTTTGAGCTCGGGCATCATCTGCGGCGTTTGGATCGTTCGCTGCGTTCGTTGGGCATTGACTGTGGCTTATCGCTCGCGGAGATCGAGCGAATCACACTGGAGACTTTGGAACTCAACAAGGCCACCGAAACGGAGGATATGGAATGGCAGATCCTGCACAACATTTCGTCCGGGCCGGGCGGTGAGTATCGGGTTGCGTTCGCCGATGAAGAGCTGCGGCCGACCGTTTGCATCCAGTGTTTCCCACTGATCGCACGGCTTGCAAAATTCGCCAATCTCTATGAGACCGGCGTTCAATTGGTCATTCCTGAGCAGCACGCGATGCCACCGGACCTGAAAAATCCGCATGTGAAGACCCGCAGTCGGCTGCACACCCAATTGGCGATTCAGCAGGCGAATGCAATCGAGCCGGGAGCTTGGCCGTTGCTCTGCACCGCCGACGGGCTGGTTACGGAAGGGCCGTCGTGGAACGTCTTCATGGTGCGTGACGGGGAATTGCTCACGCCATCGACGCGGTTGGTTTTGGACGGTGTCAGCCGGTTTCACACGTTGCGACTGGCGAAGGAAATCGGACTCACCACCCATGAGACCGAATTGACGATCGAAAATTTCCACGAAGCGGACGAAATTTTTTGCACGGCCACGTCATTCTGTTTACTATACGGAACGACATTTCAACAGTGCGCAATTGGCGATGGGCGTCCCGGTCCTGTCTATCGACGACTGCAAACCGCTTGGAAATCGTTCGTTGACGTGGACTTTGTCGCCCAAGCTCACAACTTCGCGAACCGCCGAAAAGAATGGTTGGAACGTGAAGCAACCGCTGGGCGGGTTCGTGCCGATCACTGACAAATCGAAATCTCAAGCCGATAGCATCGAGTGAATTGGACTGCTAAAATCTGACGAAGCCCTAGGGGACGCGCCACCAACGGGCTCCCAAATCCGTATTCTCGGAGACTCAGCATTTTGCAATCGGTTCTCGAATTTCATCAAGTCCTCAAAGCCGAGCAGGGCGAACACACAATCGTCGTCACTCCCCAAGGGGAGGCGTTCGGTTATCGCTACAACGATATTCAAACCGAATATAATCGAATTTACCATTTGTTCGAGCAGCCGGAGATCAAGAACCTCGTGGTTGACTTCGGGCAAATTGACTTCATCGATTCCACGTTCATCGGCGTGTGCCTCAGTTTGGCCAAGAAAGCCAAGATCTGCAAAGGGCAGTCCCGGCTGTGTGGGATCAACGACGGCGTGCGAGAACTGCTCAAGAAGTCGCAACTGATTGAGAACGACCAATTCAGTTTTCTATGGTCCGAATGCCCCACCCGCGAAGACGCTTTGGCCGAACTCGAACCGGCTGTCTGAGTCGTTGTCTGTTATCGGCTGATTCCGGCTGTGTTGCTTGGCTCACGGACCTCGATTAGGCTAAGTCCTGGCTTTGGCGCGAAGTCGTTTCTGATCGCGCTCGTGGAAACTCCATCTTCTAAGGGTAATATTGATGCGCACGTTCTGGAAATTGAGTGTTTGGGCAGTGGTTGCAATCGCATGCGGTTCGTTCGGAGCCGTGTACGCCGAAGACAAAGCGGCCGACGAAGACGGTTGGATCGATCTCTTTAACGGCAAAGATTTGACCGGCTGGAAGATCAGCGAGAATGGCAAGTGGAAAGTTGAAGACGGCAAAATCGTCGTCAGTGGTGAGCGGTCTCACCTGTTCACGAAACGACAATTCAAAGATTTCGAATTGAAAGCCGAAGTCATGACGACGCCCGGCAGTAACTCGGGAATCTATTTCCACACCAAGTTCCAAGAATCCGGTTGGCCGGAATTGGGGCACGAGGCTCAGGTGAATTGCACGCACAAGGACCCGGTCAAAACCGGCAGCTTGTACAACGTGGAAAAGAACTTCAAATGTCCGCATGAAGACAACAAGTGGTTCACCTACGATATCAAAGTCGAAGGTCAACAGATCACGCTGAAAGTGGATGGAAAAACCATCGTCGATTACACCGAGCCCACTGACATCAAAGGCGGACGGAAACTCAGTTCCGGCAGTATTGCGTTGCAAGCGCACGATCCTGGTAGCGTTGTCTACTACCGCAGCATCAAAATTCGGCCGTTGAACGAGTCCAAGTAACAACTCTTGGCTATTCGCGAAGTTTAAGATGGTCCGGTTGAGACGATTATTCCGTTTCGATCGGGCCAACTTTGTTGGTTTCGACGGTTTCTGCCAACAGAATGGTGGTTTCGATCTCGCTGCGAGGGATGCTATTAAAGTTGCCGGAAGGTAGGCTTCACGATCGTCTCTCCAGGTTTGAGGAACCCTTCAAGTGCCCGCGATGCTTGAAACCGAATCTCCACCCGACGCGTCATCCTCGTGGAACGGTTTGCGGTTTCGCCGGGATTCTGGGTTCGCCCAATTCCTCGAGTGGATTGCCAACTCCGCTGCGGTTGTTTGTATCGTCGGGTTGTTGCTTCGGGTCACATTCCAAGACCGAATCCCGCGACTCGCGGTTGTGTACTACATGACGCCTTTGATCATGTTGGCTGTGGGCTATCTTGGTGTTGCCGTTGTGTATTGGTTTCGTCGCAAACGGCGTCGGGCCACATGGGCACTGGTGTTTGCAGTCCTGTGTTCCGGTTGGTGGCTGAATTCCTGCGTCTTTCTGCATGCCAGCTCCGACGCAACACCGAAAATGTCGGCACTTCTGTGGAACACGCAACGGGGGGCTCACTCTTGGCTGAAGATCGCGGAATTTATTCGCGCTCACGATGCACCGATCATCGGACTTGTGGAAGCCGCACCGATCATCACGAATCACCACGAGTTTTGGAACCGGGAATTTGACGATCGAACGGTTGTCACTTTCGATCATCAAATGGTCGTCATGACGCAAGGCGAGGTGATAGCTACGGAGCAGGGCGTGCTCCATCCGGGATCGTTCTTTGGCAGGGTTGATCTCCGATTGCATTCCAAGACGCTGACGGTGTTTATTGTTGATATCAAGAGCAAGGCTTGGGGCACGCACCGTGCGAATGCCTTGAACGCGCTCAAAGATCGGATTGCAAGCGTCACGGAGAATCCTGTGATGGTCCTCGGCGACTTCAATACGCCGACGGATTCTGCGTTCTTTGATACGTGGCGACCGTCGATGCGAAACGCGTTCGAGGAATCCGGACGCGGCCAATCGGCAACTTGGCCAAGACCGCTACCGGTTCTTTCGCTCGATCAAATCTGGTTGGCCGGTGACATTCATAGTCTCACCACGAGGCATCTTACGTCACCTTATTCCGATCACCAAGCGGTGGTGACGGAACTCACTTGGTAGCGGGTTTATTGCAGCTTCCCACGACCGAGGATCGGCCACACGGTTTCGACAATGCCGTCTCGAATGCCATGGAACCGGTCATGCAGGACCGTCGTGAGATCGGCATAGCCGACGAATAACTCGACCTTGTCGCCGATCGTCCAGTTTTGCGATTCCGGTCCAAGTTCCACCAGGCAGTGTTCCGCCGAAAGTGATTGGACGATCGCATCGGGGAAATTCTTGACGATCGGAAGTTGCAGATCCGAGTGGAGCGTTTTGCGTCCGGAATCGAGTACCGCACGCGTCAGAGTCGGACGGCTCACGACTGTGGCTAACACGGTCAACGCGGATTCATGATCAGACAGTCCGCATTCGAGACGGTAGAACGGATCGCCAAAAATGCCGCCGCCAGCTTGCAGTTCGGTCACACCTTCACAGTCGGCAGTGATTCGGTAAGACCCCGTGCCGCCCGCGGAGACGATGTCGCAATTCAGACCATTCTCGAGCAGACGATCGCGACAATGCAAGAGCGTGCCGATCGCTTCGTTGATTTGCCGTCGTTTTTCGTCGGGATCGGCAATTCGCAGAAGGTGCCCTTCGTATCCCATGATGCCGGCCAAACGCACGCCTTCGAGCTTGTCGATGCCCTGAGCCAACTCCAGCGTGTCACGCCCGGGACGCACTCCGACTCGATTCATGCCGATATCGACTTCGATAATCATGCGGCAAGTCACACCGCGACGTCGACAGACTTCGGCCAGTGCTTCCGCTTGCACGAAGTGATCGCAGGCGACCACGGGATCGGCCCAGCGGCAAAGACTGGCCAATCGTTCGAGTTTTTGTTCCCCCACGATCATGTTCGCAATCAGCAGGTCCCGTACCCCGGCACCGGCCATCACTTCCGCATCGGACACCTTCGCACAGGTCATCCCAATCGCACCGGCATCCAGCAATTTGTGGGCGATCGCAGGGGATTTGTGGCATTTTTGGTGGGGTCGCCATTGAACGTTGCGTTCCCGCATGTGGGACGCCATCCGCTCAATATTCCGATCCATCGCTTCGAGATCGATGCACATCGCCGGCGTATCGAGGTCCGCCAGCGGCTTGCCAAAAGGTTCTTGAATCACAAACAGGGGCTTTCAATCGGTTTGGACCTGAATCCGTCGCGGCTCGGATTTTCTGGCCTTCGGAAGGACAACACGTAACACACCGTTGTTCAGTGTGGCTCGGATGCGGTCGTGATCCACCTCATCACTGAGAATGAACGACCGCAGGAAATCGCCCACCCGGTACTCGCAGTGGGTCAATTGGGCTTCCGGCGGAGCCGGGGGCGAAACCCGTCCGAACAGTGTGAGCTTATTGTCTTGGACCTGCAAGTCGAGTGTCTCCAGCGACACTCCCGGCAGATCGGCATGCAGGACGAGTCCTTCATCTGTCTCGTAGATATCGATCGGCGGAGTGAAGATGAATCGCTCTTCGCTGCCGTAATCTTCGCCCGAATATTCCTCACCTTCCCGTGGCGGTGCGTCGCTGGTGGGAAGGGCCTTGGAATCGTCCGGTTGTTTTTCAATCGGGACTTCGTCCCCAGATCGTGTGGAATCGGGTTGATCGGTCATGAGTCGTGACTTTCCACTACCGGGATTTGACGCGGCGAAGTTTCTTCACCTTTCGGTAGATGGACCTTAAGGATGCCGTCATTGAATTCCGCAGTCATTTCCTCGTCGCGAACACGGTCGGGAATGGTCACGGATCGTTGCCAATTGCCGTGGAACCGTTCGCTGCGTCGGAATTTCTCTTCAGGCACGTCTTTGAGTTCGTCCCGGCGTCCTTTGAGCGTGAGGATGCCACCGGCGACGGTCAGCTCCAGGTCTTCGCTCCGCGTTCCGGGTAATTCGGCGGTCAACAGGTATTCGTCCGGCAGTTCGTAGAGGTTCAGCGGTGGGTACTGACGCCCAAAACGGACGCCTTCAAAAGTCAGGTTCACACCTTGCAACAGCCGATCGACCTCACGTTCGAGATCGCGGAAGGCACCGCCCCAAGCCTGCCCCCAACGGAATATGGGCATGATCGGCTCTCCTCACTCCACTATCAACTAACAATCCGGCAAAGATCACAGGCAGTCGAGAAAGATGCCCTGATGTTGGCATACCAATCGGCCGGTTTATTGAAATAACGTTCGTAGCTTACGACATGCACTTTTCGTGCCAACAGGAAGATGGGGCCTTCGATGATGCTTGTTGTGAACGGTTGTTTGTTGTAAGTTGTTTTTGTTATTGGGTTTGTGTTGTTAGGTGTCGCTAGGGCTGTTTAGAGAGGAATCTGACATTTTGGCAGATATTGGATCGTCCTGATTATTTCCAACCGACGGATCATTTTTTGATAAGCTACGACATCAATGAATCCGTTTTTGGAAAGTGGGACCGATGCCAACGCAGAACTCTCGCCATGCGGTCTATGTCGGTAGTTTTGATCCTGTGACGCTGGGGCACGAGGATTTGATCCGCCGTGGTGCCGATGTGTTCGACTCTCTTACGGTGGGCGTGGGGATCAATCCTTCGAAATCACCATTGTTCACAGTCGAGGAGCGAATCACGCTGATCCGGTCGACTTTCGAAGACTTGCCCAATGTGCAAGTTCAGTCCTTCAGCGGCTTGGCGGTTGATTTTGTCCGCAGCTTGGGGGCGAAAGTCATGCTCCGCGGATTGCGAACGCTGACGGACATCGAAGCAGAATTTACGATGTCGTTGGCCAACCGTGTCCTTTCGCCGGAGTTGGAAACGGTGTTCCTCATGGCGAGTGAGAAATACACGCACATATCCAGTTCGCTCATCAAGCAAATCGCGCAAATGGGAGGGGAAGGCACTGCGAAACAACTGGAAAACTTCGTCCCCGCGAATGTTATTCCGGCTCTCTTGGAGAAAATTCGCCCGTCCTGAATGCGTGCATCAAGATGATCGAGAGTCTGTAAATTTGCGATGAATTCTTCCGTGACACCTGGACAATTGCTGGCTTCCGGCTGTAGTTTTGACTTGAAAGCATTTCTCGCCGTCGAAGCTGAAGTCCCGACTTCTCAATCGGGGTTTCCTACCAAGGTTGCTCGCAATGATTGTGTCCCGATTGAGTGGTCTATTGTCTCGTCCAATCGCTCGCCGAGCTCGAATCGGACGGCGACGCCATCCGGGGATCGAGGCGGTGGAACGGTTGGAATACCGAACGATGCTGACCACGTTCTTGGTCGATGCGACGGGCGGTGGGGACTTTACGACGATCCAAGCCGCCGTCGATGCAGCGGCGAACAACGGTGAAGACGACGCCATCACCATTGCTCCCGGCACGTACGTTGAGAATGTGATGATCAGCGGGCAAGACGGCGACTTGTCCTTTCGTGGACTTGGACAGGATCGCGGTGATGTCGTCATCGATGGTAGTGGAGCGGCAACACTGACCGACACGGTGAACATTCAAGCGTCGGGCGGGCAGTCATTCAACCTGGCAAATCTTACCCTAATTGGTGGACGCGACGGAATCAAAATCCAGGGCGTGGCGTCCGGTGGAAACTTAGGGACGCTGCGTCTTGAAGATGTCGATGCTCGTACGAATCAGCTCAGCGGAGTGGCGGCCATCGATGTCGGCATCGCAAGCGTTTTTCGCAGCAATCTGACCGAAAATGGCCACCGCGGGATTTTTGTGTTTAACGCCGGTTCCGTTGCGATCGTGGATTCCAATGCATCGGAAAATACCCGGGACGGTGCTGACATTCGCGAGACTGACGAGGTCTTTCTCTTCGGTAGCCAGTTCAACGACAACCAAAGCGAAGGCGTTTACGCCTCACGCAATGGCACGATTGAGATCTCTGAATCGGAGTTCAACCGCAATGTCGACAACGGATTCGACGCACGTGTGACTGGTTCCATTGTCATCAGCGAGAGTCAGGTCGACGCGAACGGTCCGCTCCCGAGTGGTGAACGGGTTAGCGGGGTCTTCATGTCGGAAGTTGACACCCTCGAAGTCTATTCCACAACCGTCAATGACAACACGGCGAATGGATTCGACGTCTTCAATTTGAACGACATCGCGATTGTTGATGGTTTGAGTTCAACTGGGAACCGATTCGGTGGGCTCCGATTTATTCAAAACACCGACGCCGCGATTGCGAACGACGCCCACGTCACCGTTCAGAATACACGCGTCCAATCCAACGATGGTCGTGGGTTCCATTTTGAGTACATTCGAGCCAACGTGTTCGATTCGCAATCGCTTGACAACGGCATTGTCGGCGACGATATCCGCTTCGCTGGCGGTGGGGTTTACGTGACCGGTGGTGAAGTCCATATCGTGCGGTCGCAGATCTCGAACAACGTCACCGATGTTGCCGCCGGTGGAATCATTGCCCGGGAGCAAGCGACCGTTTTGGTCTCGCAGAGCGAAATCTCGGAGAATGTTTCAACGCGGGGCGGCGGCGGTTTTTGGATTGACCAGGGCTGCACGGTCGTGATCGACAATTCCACGGTCGCGTCAAATTCTGCCAACGGTGTCGGTGGCGGCATTGGCAATCAAGGCGATGTCACACTTCGGAATTCCACGCTCGTGCTCAATACGGCGGATTCTGAATCAATGGACGCTGGTGTGGGCGGCGGAATCTGGACGGATTCGGACTCTTTTGCCGTCACGCGATTGCACAATTCGATTGTCGCCGGCAATCAACTCGGTGACGGCACACCCAACGATTTGGACAACGGTACTGTTGATGCCAGCAGCTCTTCAAACCTGATTGGAGACGCGGCAACGTCGGGCGGGCTCGTCGATGGAACTAATCGGAATCAGGTGGGGAACGGTGGAAGCGGGACACGTGACATTGGCACCGTGATCGAAACAACCCTGGCCCACAACGGTGGCACGACTCGGACTCATGCGTTGGTGGATGATAGTCCCGCCATTGGTGCGGGTGACAATTTGCAAATTCCCGGCGGAGCCGCCACCGATCAACGGGGGGCGGGCTTTCCGAGAATTGTCGGTTCACGAGTGGATATCGGTGCGGTTGAAAGCTCTTTCGTCGAGGCCGGTTTTCAAGTCGATCCGTTGGGGGAAATTCAGGACGAACCCATCGACGCGACCGTCATCAACGGAAGTTACACGCGGCAAGTTGTCGGGAATTTTGGGAACAATACCTCGTCGCCAGGGTTGGATCAGGACGACGATTTCTTCTACTGGAACCCGGTTACGGGAGAAAATCGGTTGGTCTTTGGAGACGGTCGCATTCAATCCAACGTGATCGACCCGAGTGTGATTAACTTCGATTTCCAAGATCTCATCGTCGGCAATTTCGATGGTGAGGGGCAGGACGAAATTTTGTTTTGGAACTTCACGAGCGGAAAGAACCGAGTTGTTCGATTTGAACAAACGACTGGAAACACACAAGCCACGTTTGAAACGAATGTCATCCCTTCAATTCTGATCAATGGCAATGAGTACAACGAGTTGATCGTGGCTCGATTCGATGCGGATTCCTCGGACGATTTGTTTTTCTGGAATCGACGTTCAGGGGCAAACTTGGTTTTCGTGTTCAATCAAGGACTCAAGCCGACCAATTACGCAGGCGAGCGAATTCGTTTGTCGGCTCAACGGGATGTGATCCCGAGTTCGTCGATCAACGGGGAATTCGATCAGGTCGTTGCCGGAGATTTTCGTTCGGGTGGTCTGAGCGAACTCTTGTTTGTCGATTTCGCCTCGGGACGCAATCGATTGGTGGAGTTGGACAGCCTTCCTTCGACAACGCGGTTCACCGATCAGCGGTTTCTCACATTCAATCGGCTCACGAACAACACAATCGAACCGGCGGCAATCAATGGCAACGACTTTTCCATGCTCGTTGTCGGGGACTACGACTTAGACGGAATCGACGATGTGTTCGCGTTTCAGTCCGGGAGTGGACGGAATCGATTGCTGTTGAACTCGACCGAGCCAGCGGCAGATGTCGTGTCGTTCTCGATCGACGCTGAACCGATCGAGTCGCCCGCCATCAATGGCGAGTTCAGCCAGATCGAGGCGGTATTCGTCGAAGCCGAAGACGGATTGTTCAGCTACGGCTTGTTCTTCTGGGATCCGATTACCGGGCGAAACCGTCGTGCGTTTTCGGATCTCGGCGTCAACACCTAACGGGTCGCCATCTCAAAAACCTCAGCCGATCATTCGACTCCGTGGTCGGCGAGGACTTTTTCTTTCTTGGCGGCGACAAGGTCGTGGTCGGTCATGATTTGTGCGAGTTCGCGGAAACTGACTTTCGGTTCCCAACCAAGCACACGACGGGCTTTGCCGAAATCACCATGCAGGTGGTCGACTTCACTGGGGCGGAAGAATTCCGGATCGACGACGACGTAATCTTGCCAGTCGAGGTCGAGGTGTCCAAAAACTTCGTCAAGAAATTCTCGCACGGAATGCGTTTCGCCGCTGGCGATGACGTAGTCATCGGGTTCGCTGTGCTGTAGCATCAGCCACATCGCCTCGACATAGTCACCCGCGAAACCCCAATCGCGTTTTGCGTCGAGGTTACCGAGCCGCAGTTCCTTTTGCAGTCCGAGTTTGATGCGAGCGGCCGCCTGCGTGATTTTGCGAGTCACAAACGCTTGACCACGTCGCGGAGATTCGTGATTGAACAAAATCCCGTTGCAGGCAAACATGCCGTACGCTTCTCGATAGTTGATCGTCTGCCAGTAGGCGTACACCTTCGCACAGGCGTACGGGCTTCGCGGATGGAACGGGGTGGTTTCGGTCTGCGGCGACTCGACGATTTTGCCATACATCTCACTCGAAGACGCTTGGTAAAACCGAACTTGTCGACCGGTGTGCTGTTGGTGTTCGTGAATGGCATTCAAGATGCGTGTGGTGCCGACTCCGGTGACATCCGCCGTCCGCACGGGCAACTCAAACGACAACTTCACATGGCTTTGAGCTCCGAGATGATACACTTCATCCGGTTTGACGGAATCGACGATCTCTCGCAGATTCGTGCCGTCGGCCAAGTCGGCGAAGTGGATCGTCGAGTCGTGATTGAAAAATCCATGTGAAGTGCACGGCGAAATTCCATGCACTTCGTAATCTTTCTCCAGCAGGAATTCGGTCAAATACGAACCGTCTTGACCGGTAATGCCGGTGATCAAAGCCACACGTTTCACTGAATTTCCGTTCCCAACTGTCCTGCGAGTATCGTCAATTGCTAGACCAAGTCTCGTTATAGTGTAGCGGATGGAGTTGGGTATTCCCTGAGAAATACCCCTCAGTGGACGCTACACATGAATGTGTTACGCACTATGACTTACGACTCGGTCCACTGGCAACGCCTATGACCGCCGTTTCCTCGGATGTTACAATTTCGGAGACGGTTCTATCGAATTGGTGAAGGCGGGCGGATCACCCGGTTTGTGGCAAGTCCATGAGTTCTCCGAAACGCTCCAGTACGCGAATTTTGGTGGGAGCGAACTCGGGGGCATCGAAGTCACCCACTTCAACCACTCGAAACGCCACCTTCCGAGTTTCCCGTAGCATTTTCTGATCGAATTCTCGCCGCAGGTCCGCGACTTTCAGTGGCATTTGGCCATGCTGTCGGGTGCCGAGAATATCGCCGGGGCCGCGGAGTTCAAAGTCAGCTTCGGCGATCCGGAAACCATCGGAAGTTTGCTCCATCGCCGTCAGACGTTTGTTTCCTTCGTCGGTTTCGGCATCGGAAAACAAGAAGCAATATCCCTGGAACCGTCCTCGCCCGATCCGACCGCGTAACTGATGCAATTGGGACAGCCCGAATCGTTCGGCTTGGTTGATGATCATCATAGTGGCATTGGGCACGTCCACACCGACTTCCACCACCGTCGTCGAAACGAGCACTTGCGTCTCGCCCTCGCGGAAGGCGTCCATCGCGTTGGCTTTGACTTGGCGATCAAGTTGCCCGTGAACTAACCCCACTTGAAAATCCGCCAGTTCGCCGGTCCGGAGTTGCTCGTAAACGTCCTCGGCACTCGCGGACAAAGAATTCCCATCTTGCGACGGTGCAGGGGATGCGATCGATTCGTCGTTGTCTTCACTCGCCACCCGAGGACACACAACATACGCTTGCCGACCTTTACGGAGTTGTTCCTTGATGAACTTCCAGGCCCGCTCGCGGGATTTCGGTCCGATGACGCGACTGGTCACGATTTTTTGCCGACCAGGGGGGCGATCGGTGATGGCGGTGACATCAAGATCACCAAACTGTGTGAGGCACAGACTCCGCGGAATCGGCGTGGCAGTCATCACAAGAACGTGTGGCGATGTCTCTTCGTCCGTCGAGAAACCCGCTCGTTGCATGACCCCGAATTTGTGCTGTTCATCGATGACGGCCACTCCCAACCGTCCGAACTTCACGCCCTCTTGAATGACCGCTTGCGTGCCGACGACGAGTTGCGTCGCCCCGACGCGGATGTCGTCCAACACTCGCCGCCGCTGAGCCGCCGTCAACTGTCCGGTGAGAAATACCCGTTTCACGCGACTGTGTGAAAGTGCCGCATCGAACGTCGCCCAATGTTGCGAAGCGAGAACTTCCGTGGGGGCCATCAGCACCGCTTGATAACCCGCCGCGATCGCCACCAACATCGCATAGACCGCCACAGCGGTTTTGCCCGCTCCAACGTCAGCTTGCAACAGCCGATGCATCGCTTGACCGCTGGCGAAATCTCGCGTGATATCGTCAATCGCTTGGTCCTGACCGGCTGTGAATTGGAAGGGAAACAGCCGACGAATACGAGCGTCGATCTTGGCTGTGATCGGCAGAACCGGGGCGGCGTGTCGCTTTCGCCAAGCCCGTCGACGCAACGCCAACGCAAGTTGAAACTCGAAGAGATCGTCGAACAGAATCCGCCGCAAGCCCGCTTGGTATTCGTCGGACGACTCCGGCAAATGCACGCTTCGCAGGGCGGCGGGAAGTCGGAGCAAGTTGTGTGCTTCGCGAAACGTATCCGGCAGATGTTCGGGTATGGCGTCGGCGTATTGCTCCACTGCGGTTTGCATCACTCGCCGAACGTGGTTTTGCTGCAAGCCTTCGGTGAGACCGTATCGTGCGAGCATCTCGCCACCGGTCTCATCGTCGATGTTCTGAAGTTCCTGCACGATCGGGTGCGTGAACTCCCATCGACCTTGGCTCCGTTTCGGTTTCCCCGCGAAGGTGACGACCTGTCCGAGCTGATATTTTCGCAAAACCCAAGGCTGATTGAACCATGTTCCCCGCACGGATTCGCTGCCGCAATCGATCAGGATTTTCGTCAGCGTGCGGTTGTTGCGAGTCGGGCGGCTCTCGCGATCGATGACCACGCCCCGCACCGTCTGCACAACATCGGGCACGAGTTCTCGTGGGTCACTGATGTGCGTCAGATCGAGCACTTCCCGCGGCAGATGCCACAACAAATCCGCCACGGTTCGCAACTCGAGCCGAGCGAACAACTCCGCACGATCCGGCCCGCAACCGGGGAGATATTGCAGCGGAGTTAGCAGGGGATCATCGGGCATGACAACATGAGCCGCACAAAATCGGCAAAGTGTGGCATGCCCACAGCTTTGGGTGGGCATGAGATTTCAGTTACGAACGTCGAATCATGCCCATGCAAAGCCATGGGCATGCCACCCAATGATTCGGGTTTAGCGGCTTGCGGGGTTGCGGTAATCCAGTGGTGGTTTCTGACCGGGTTGCATGAGTGATTGATACTCACCGTCACCGAGTCGACGTTTCAATTCCTTGTTTGCGGCTCGGAGCACGTCGGGGCTTTCGAACAAGTCCCATGCCGTCACCGCAAGGGTTTTCGCGGCGAGCACCATGCCTTTCTTTGCGATTTTGGTTCCGCCACACGCGACCGCTTGCCAAGAGTGTCCCGGTGTGCCCGGCACCCAACACGCGGTCGAAAACCCCGTGGTCGGCACGACCCAGGAGACATCACCCACGTCCGTTGATCCCTTTCCGATCGTCCCGCTACGGTCGTTGACTTGGTGAATCTCATCGAGCGATTTTGCGTGCGGCATCGTCGCTTGCAACTTCAGAGCGAATTGAATTTCCTCATCGGTGTATTTCAAATCGTTGAGTTCTTCGAGATTTTTCTTGGCAATCTGAGCCAACGTGTTGTTCGGCATGATCTCGCGAATGCCGCCTTCGAAGCGAATCTTCAATTCGGTTTCCGTGCCAAGGGCGCCGGCTTGGGCACATTTCACCAAGCGTTCGTACAAACCCCGCACGACTTCGCCTTCGGGGTGTCGAATGTAGTAGTAGACTTCGGCGAAGTCTGGGACCACGTTCGGTGCTCCGCCGCCTGCTGTGATGACGTGATGAATGCGGGTGAAGTCCGGCGTGTGTTCTCGCAGAAGTTGAGCGGCGAAGTTGGTGAGTTCAACTGCATCGAGAGCCGAACGACCATGTTCGGGAGCCCCCGCCGCATGGGCACTGCGTCCGATGAATTGAAACTTCACGGCCATTCGTGCCAACGATGACCGGTCCCCCGCGGAGTTTTGCGAACTGGGATGCCAATGCAGGACGGCATCGCAATCCTTGAACAATCCCTCGCGGACCATGAAGACTTTCGCACTCCCGCCTTCTTCCGCCGGGCATCCATAGAACCGCACGGTTCCTTGCAACTCACCGGCTTTGATTTGTTCCGCAATAGCGATCGTCGCCGCCGCGGATGCCACACCGAACAGGTGATGACCGCAACCGTGTCCGTACGTGACCTTGGGGTTCGGCTCCCGATACGGAACTGCGTTTTGCGTCAGACCGGGCAGGGCATCGTACTCGCCGAGAATCCCAATCACCGGTTTGCCGGAACCGTATTCTGCGGTGAAGGCGGTCGGGATATTCGCAACGCCTCGAGTGACTTTCAGTCCAGCTTGTTCCAATTGCTCCGCCAACAACGCGGAAGACTTCCGCTCCTGATACCCCGGTTCCGCCCATTGCCAGATTTGTCGGGCCGTTTGCCAATCGGTATCGGCACGTTTTTCGATCGCTTTGGGCAACTCGGACCGCTGGGCAAAACAGATTCCCTGCGAGAAAGCCAGAACGACGATCAAACCCTGAAGACGCTGAACCATGAAAAACCGTCGATTCGAATGAAAAGTGAAGGGAGAAGCCGGCAATCAACATGACGGGAGATCAGAAGGAAGACTCGAGATTCCCCCGAAGCCATTGTTCAATTTTGGTGAGGAATTCCGTTCGTTGAGCCTCCAATCGTGGGGCAAGCGGACGGGCGATGATGCGACCAAGTTGGCTATCTGTGAACCGTGGCTGAGTGGCGATCTCCGACATTATTTGATTGAGGTCGTTGAGTTGTTTTTTTGAGAAGTGGGGTGGTTTAGTGGTGACTTCAAACTCCGCATCGCTGGCGGCTCCGCAGTGTTGAACGTCTTTGAGCAACGCCGCCGCCCGACCCGTCAGCATTTGCCACATATCCCGATCGGCTTGGATGACCACCGTGCCGGTTTCCTCGTCGTATTGCCGTTTGTCGATGGCGGTTCCGAAAAAGCCCGCCAACCCGCCGATCAATCCGCCGATGACCGCACCGGTTCCGAAAGACGCGCCGCCAACGAATGCATCAATCGTCCCGCCAGTTGTTGCTCCCCCAATCACGCCACCACCGACACCTTTGCCGAACACGCGGAGTGAGTCTTTGCTGAAGACTTCCCGAGTCCACAGCGGGGCGGCTCGACCGGCATCGCCTTGGTTGTGTAAACGGGTGGGTTCGATGTCGTAGATCTCTAGAATCCGTTGGAAGGCTTGAAATTCCCGATCCTGAATTTGCTTGCGGAATTTGTCGACAACAATCGCTTCCACGTCTTTGCGTGTTTCTTTGGTGACACTCGTCGCGCTCTCCCGATAGGAAACGCAATCGAGGAGCATTTCCGCAATTGCTCGTCGAGCGTGCTTGGCCATTTCCTCATTGCGACGACGGCTATCCTCGGATCGCCATTGAAGAAACTTGCGATGAAGCGGATCGTCGTCGAGTTTCTCGATCATCCGCTTGTAGAGTTGCTGCTCGTGTGCAGGGCTGTAGTGGTGAGCGTCGTAGCGGGTGAACTCGTGATAATTGAACCGTCGGAGTGTGGTTTTCCAATCTTGCTCGTGGTTTTCCCGTTCGCTCCCCACAAAATTGAACAATGGCAACACCGGGACCAAGCATTTCGAGAGGATGTGGAAGTCGTCGCGGAGTCGTTCGCTCGGCGGTTGACTGACATCGATCACATACAAAATGATATGGCTCTTCCTTGCCTGTTCGAGAGCCAACCGGTCGTGGCGGTATCGGTCGTCCTGAAAGAATCGCTCGAAGTCCTCGATCTGCGCGAGTTCACCGCATTCTTCGATCGCTAGGCTGGAATATTGGAAGCCGGGTGTGTCGTAAAGCTTCAGATAGGTCTTGCCTTGCAAGATGAACCTTGTGAAACCAACCTCCTGAGTGACACCGGGTTCGTCCCGCACTTCACCGAATTTGCGATCCCGTGTGAACGTCCGTATGATCGACGTCTTCCCATGGTTCGCGTGACCGGCGACCGTCACAACAATCGGATCTTCGTTGATCTGCTCCAAATCCGCAAAGCTATAGCCGTGCAGAAGGGTATCGAGATTGCCCGGCGTGGAATGGTGGGAAGCCGAACCGGTGCTCATTTCCGATCATTTCGTTTCAAACGACACGAATGGTAAATAGACGATTGTTGGAAATCACGGCGGGTTGAAGAGTGCAATTTACGACTGCCCAGAGTTTCCAACCGCCGGACTGGCATGATTATCGCTTGCGACCGTCGATTCGGCAACGATGGTTTCCGTCCGCCGGGCGAGTTCTTCCAACCAGGCATGGGTCTGTTCGGAGGTCGTCAACGGATCGTCGGACAGCGGATCGAGAATTTGCTCCAACATCCGGGCAATCTGTTCTTCCGCCGTGCCTTGGAATTCGAGGATCAACGCCCACAATGCGTTCGGCCGAACCAAGTCGTCGAGTGTGAATGCTGGGATTGCTGATTCCGTTTCGGTTTCGATCGGAGTTTCTGTCGCGGCGTCGTCGCCCGACCAGCCGAACTTGGCGGCCAAATGTGGAGCGTGAGCCGAGACCACTCCACCCAGCATTCCCGCTTTCGCCCCGATCATGGCCGCCGGAACAATGGCAGGGATCAGCGCGGGGGAAGCCATCATGGTAAGTGCTCCGCTGCCAACACCGCACAACACCCCACCCGCCACGGCCCATTTGCCGCTAAGTCGTTGCGTGTATCGGCCAATTGTTTCGCTCATGCGGCTGAGGTGTTCGAGTTTCTCGAATTGCCCGCCGACGGCTCCGGTTGTTTTCTGAACGGCGGCTTGCAATCGATTGGTATCGATCGACACATTCCGAAACGCGTTCTCGAGTTGACTCGCTTGTTTCTGGTACAACCCGCGGAGTTCGTCGTGCAAACGAATGGCATCGCTTCGCAGTTCGTCTTCCGTTTTTTGCGCGGTGTCTCGGCTTGCGTAACCGGAGATCAACGCGGTCGCTTTGCGGATATGTCCGGCTGATTGAACCGAGGCACTCGCTGAGCCATTTCCATTGCGAAGTTCCGCGAGTCTGGATAACCGATCTTCCAACGCCGAGCGTGCCGTCGCGGTCGCATTCTCAAAATCGTATTCCAGTATCCCGCTCTCTTCAAAACCCGATTGAACCGCTCGTTGCGTCCACAATTCGACACGGGCGGAAATCTTCGACGCATCGCCAGTGAACCGTTGTCGCAAACGCTCGCCTCCCGCGAGTAGCATCGTTTTGCTCGTGCGATGATCGAGGGCATCGACGACCTTACGAGCGAAGTCTTCGAACAATCCATCGGGATTGTCGGTCAAGTTCGAGACCAACACGACGCTCCCGATCTCCGTTTGCTGTTCGGCGAGTGTGTTCAGAATTCGTTTGCGGGAATCGCGGGTAGCACCGCTTCCAAGATCCAACGGCTGACCAAGCAATCGCAACGGCAGAGCGGTCTCCCAGCCGTTCTTCGGCGAATCCAAGTCGAATCCAAAGACGGCCACGTTGTTTCCCAGTGGTGGTTCGGTCTCGATGTCTGCATCAGCGGGGGAATCGTCGACGGTTGGTGCCGAAACTGGAGCAGGGGAGACAACAGTGACTGGCGTTGGTGGTTGCGGTGATGGATGTTCTTCCGTGCGGAATGGAGGACTTTCGATCCAATCGAGAATTTGCCGGAAGTACGGTTCGTTCGTTTTCGGAACGAGTTCCCGCCAACCACGTCGTGCGAGGGCAAACGAGATCAACGTCAGCAGAAAACGGGGCAAGACACCGTAATACAGCACAAACGCCAGGAACAATCGTCCCCAGGCTTGTCGGGCGGCTTGCGATTGTTCCGCAATTTCCGTTTCGCTGAGTTTTTCATCGGGCGGGGCGGGAATTTCGCCAGTCGTCAGCCAATGAACATCAGCCGCGTCCGGCACCATCACCATCGGCCAAGATTGAATCGGTTGCGACAACGCTCGCGTTGACTCCAACATGAACTCACTGGAAACAATTGTAGCTCGCCATCGGAAATTGTATTCGCGGAACAGCCCCATTTTGCCGAGCGAGACAAAAATTCCGAGGCTGATCAGCAACCAGATCAAGTTGCTCGTCGCGGCTGTCTCCAAGGCGAATCGCCGGGACTGCTGGCTCAGGGTTTCCAGGGCGGCTTTCGAGAGGGTTTCTGTCTGCTGAACTTGCTCCGGTGTGCGGTCCTTCTCGCGTTTGAGGATGCGTCGCTGCACCCACGGAAGCACTTGGCGGATCAAAAACGACATGACCCAATGCACGACAAGCAACTTCGAAAGCGACCGCGTGGCGAGTCCCGCTTCGGATTGAGTACCGCGTCGAGAAAAAATGGCCGTCACCATCAGCAGTGTGGCAATCGCCATCGACAGCACCAGCGTGATAAGGAAGCCGAAAATCCATTCGACATTCACCACTTCGCCATCGCTCAGCCAAGGCTCGGCGGCACTGAACGCCAACGCAAATGCCAGGATGCATCCCAACACCCGTGAGACTTTCAACCAGCCGACGAGTTCGCCGACCCAACCGGTTTGGAATCCATAGCGAGTTTGGAGAATCTCACCCGCACGGTCGGCGAGCACGCCTTCCGGTTCTGTGAGATGACCGTCGCCGCCCCGCTTCGATTCGTCAGACAGACGCAAATCGATATCGGGGTAATACTTCGGCGTTTCGTTTTCCAACCGTCGGACTGTCTGCACGGCAAGTAAATCGACGAATGGAAGCCGACGGCGAGGTGAAGTCATAGCACCAGACAGGAACAGACAGAATGCGAAAGGGCATGGATTCGAGCGTATCAGTTCGCCCTCATCATATGAGGTTTGCGACGATTGTGCCAATCAGGAAATTCGCTTTCCGCGAAGACGGTGACGATGAATCGGGCACACAACTTGCGGTTCCGCTCAGATGCCGCCCGGGGAGATAACCCACCGCAGAATGGGGCTTCGCACGAATCGTCTTGTGTCAGGCCGCTTCTATAATTCGCAAGTGAGCGAAATTCACTTGAAAGGAACAGCCAATGAAGGATCCACGGACACTGTATCCACAACCTCCGTTTCCGCAAAAGCCTCAAGAGGTGCCAGGCACCGATGAAAAGATGAATCCGCCGGCCGCACATGGCGAGGAATCTTATCAGGGCAGTGGCAAGCTTTCGGGCTACCGCACACTGGTCACTGGGGGGGACAGCGGAATCGGACGAGCAACGGCCATCGCATTTGCGAAAGAGGGGGCGGACGTTGCAATCGCCTACCTCAGCGAAACCAAAGATGCTGAGACGACGAAATCACTTGTCGAAGCCACCGGCCGCAAGGCAGTCTTGATTCCTGGCGATCTCAAAGACGAGAAACACTGTCAACAGGTCATTCAGAAGACAGTCGATGAGCTGGGTGGCTTGGATGTGCTCATCAACAATGCAGCCTACCAGCAGACACGCGACTCAATCGAGGAGTTCTCATCTGAAGTCTTCGACGACATCATTCGCACGAACTTGTACGCGCCGTTCTACCTATGCAAAGCGGCGTTGTCGCACTTGCAACCCGGTGGGAGCATTGTCAATACCGTCTCGATTCAAGGTTACGACCCGTCTGGGATGCTGCTGCCTTACGCGTCGAGCAAATCCGCGTTGATCGGATTCACCAAAGCGGCTGCGAAACTAGCAATCTCGAAAGGGATTCGCGTGAACGCGGTCGCACCAGGGCCGGTTTGGACGCCTTTGATTCCCTCGACAATGCCGAAGGAACAAGTCGAGAATTTCGGTCAGCAAACGTTGTTCGGGCGGCCAGCCCAACCAGCCGAGTTGGCTCCGCTCTTCGTGTGGCTTGCATCGCCAGACGCCAGTTACGTGACTGGAGAGGTTTACGGCGCAACCGGTGGTCAGACACCGTTCTAGACCATTCTGCGATCCTGGAATCGATATCCCGACAACAGAACGAAGCCAGAAAAAGCCCGCCAAGGAAATTGGCGGGCTTTTTGAGTATTCAATGATGGGGCTAATTCGCGGCGGTCCAGTTGTACTGACCGAGTTGCAGAACGAGCATCACGCAGCCAAGAACGAGCGAAAGGAACGCCACGAGCATCAGGCCGGTGTAAATTCCCAGGGATGGTGGCTCATTAGAGCTTCGTGGTGACATCGTCGTTCTCCCGAATTCTGCCGTTGCGGACTTCGTCAATCACGCGGCCAACGGCGGCGTCCGGCGTGGTATACAGAATTTGAATTTGACCAAGGTATTTTCCGCGTCCGTCGGTGTTGTAAACATCCATCACGTGACCTTTGGCGATGCCGTCGTCACTACCGATGGTGATTTCCACCAACACGACTCCGCCATCGGATTTCCGAGTGCGAACCACTTTACCACTCACAGCCGGCGGGGGTTCGGAAGCGGCAACGAATTCATCGATATCAATGCCAGCTTGGTTGACGGCTTGAACGTAGTTCGCCATTTCGTCGAGCAATTTGGTTTGCTTCGCGGCCACTTGCTCGAGTTGGGTTTCTTTGCTGAAGATTTGATCTCGCAAGTCCTGCATCTTCACGACTGCTTGATTCAATTCTTCGTTCAACTTGGCGTTGATGTCTTTGTATTCTTTCGCCTCAACCGCCCGTTGTTTGGCTTCTTGTTGGTTGAGGTCGGAGAGGACTTGCAGCCGATTGGTTTCCTCTTTTTGACGTTCCAGCTCGACTTTGGTATTCGTCAAATCCATGTCAAGTCGTTGCAGTTGCGCTTGGGCATCCGCCAGGTTGTTGGCCAACTGCTTCAGTTGGGCCTTCACGCCCGGAGTGGCGATGTGGCTGGTGAGTTCATCGAAGCGGCCTTGTTGCAGGTATTCGGTCAGGTTGGTTTCAATGACCTCGTCTGCTGCCTCGTCGGCTTCCATCAGTCGGATTTTCTCGTTGGCCTCACTGAGTTGGCCGCTGAGCTTCGTGACTTCATCCTGAGAACTGTTGTAGGCGGTTTGCCAATCTTCTTGGAAGCTGTACACGGCTCCCGCGAATGCCATAAAGCAAACGCTGAGAATCATTTGCACAACGACCAGAATTTTTCCAACGAAAGTCATCCTGCCGCTCCTTGTCAAATCGATCGGCGTCTGTTTGGGCTGCAAAACTGACGGGATCGGAAAAAATTAACGAATTCCTATGGGGTGAACGCCTTCGAGACCCGAATGCCAATGTGCGACGAACCGCACTGTAGGTTCCATGAACCGCGACACTCGAATCACGAACGCTCGTTGGTAACGGCTGAGGCAGTGGGGACCGAGCTAACGGTCTTGTCCGAATCTTGCTTTGCCAGCCGAGTCTTCAATTGTTCGCGTCGATTCTCGAGCCGATTGATCGTGCCCTGATAGCGTTCGCGGACATCGCGTAGTTTCCGTTGCAACTCAACGATTCGGAAGCGGTCGGCTTCCAGTTCCTCGACGAGATTCTGCAGACGGAACACGTCATCGCGACGCAACTTCGCTTCATCGTGCAGGGCTTCGGCTTCCTGAGCCTTCTGGGCCAATTGGGTTTGGGCGTCGTGAACTTGTTGGTTCAGGCCCGCAATCTGCTTTCGCAGATTGTCTTGCGTGAGTTCGATGGACTTAATGTCAGCGAGAATAAAGTTTTGCGTCGTTGCAATACTTTGTTTCAAGAATGGAATGCTCGGTTGCTGGGGCGAGCCTTGCTGTAACTCGGTGATTCGTGTTTGCTGTTTTTGCTTCTTTTCGTTGAACGCATCCACGATCTTCTGAGCCAAAACCGGCGATGGGGAACCCACGTTCTGACCGGTTTCCAAGTTCTTGACCGACCACGTCGGGTTTTCGCCTTCCGAGCGAGTGAACTGGTACTCGGGAAGCTCTTCTTCGGCGATTCCCTTCCAGTTCGGACCACCCACACCCGCAACCCCGGCGATGGCCAGGAATCCGAGGCTGAAGACGGTGACGAGAACCGCTAACACTTTGCTGATTGTCGTTAACACACCGCACCTTCAAGAGTTGAATCAACCGGGGAGGTTATCGAGTTGGCGTCCCGCTGAGTTGGGATTGGAGGCAATCCTTATTGTGATTGGGGACGTTGTGTGACATCTGAATCTATGTGACTTGGGCACGGAACCCTGCACTTTTTGATCTTACGAGCCAATCGAGGGGCTGTCAAACAAATTCCAGACCACTGATCAAGTCGGAAGCCAAGTCCTGGGCAACTGTTGCAACGATTGATACCGTCACCACGATCACGGTTTTCGTTCCAACGGGCGCGACCGGATCGCTGACGAAACTTTCGCGGCAGAATCCCCGGAAAAGGTGAAGAGGAACTTCCCAGAAAATTCCCCAGGGGAACCATTGCGTTTCACGCTGGTGCCGACCATGATGACTGAGGGTGTTTCTTCAAGATTGTACTCTTGATTCAGACATCTATCTTCAACTATTTCCAAATTTTATGCTTATCAACGGTTGTCGGTCGGGCCATTCGACGGAGCCACTGTTCCGTCCAATTCAGCATCAATCATTCGTTTGTGATTTTCAGATCGTCGGCCCGTCATAAGGAGGGTCTCTCGTGTCCACAGGTGAGTCCACTTTGCACTATGAGACACTTTCGGGGCGGCATGTCGTTGTGCTCAATCCCGTGCTTGCCGATGCTCCTTGGACCGACGTCGAAGCCGCCGGAAGCCATGTGATTCAACTGATCCGAGAAGACACTGAACCAGGGGTTCTCGTCGATCTCACCAAGCTGAATTACATCAGCAGCACGATGGTGGCATTGGTGGTGCGGATTTGGAAATCGGTCAATGCCGTCGGTGGTCGCATGATTGTGGTCACGACTCATCCGGTTGTCGAGGAGGTCTTGCAGATCGCCGGACTACTGAAGGTCTGGGAAACCGCCGACTCGCGAGAGGAGGGGTTGGAGAAGCTCGGGCAACCGCGTCAGGCTCAGATCGAAAAACGGGAAAGTCAGGTCGTCGCCGTGGCGGCTCCGCTGATGGCGATCGTGGCATTCGGCTGTTGCATCCTGTTTTGGTTGAAGCCGACGCTATTCAATCAGTTGGTTTGGACGACGTTGATCATCGGGAATGCGACGGTCGCGGCAATTCTCGGGGTGTTGAGCATCGCGAAATACCAAGGTGGTCTTCGCGTGTTGGGAGCGTGCACGGTGGCTGTCGCGGTTTGCACGATCCTAATGAGCCAGTTAGTCGATCCTGCATCGTTGCGGGCGGCTCTTCGCAATGCCCTGGCCGATCCCGATGCCAATGACGTCGAGCAAGACATCGAGAATACCAACGCCGTCGAGCACGCAGAACCCGTCATCGAGGGTGAAAACGAAGTCGGGAAAGACGATGCCGGTGCCGACCCGCATTCGGCGGTCTTGGAACCCTCCGATGGGAGTGGTGAAGACGAAGGAAGTCTGCCGGAAGACGATCTGAAATGAGAAAACACTGAGAGTATCTCCGCAATCGATGCCTCAACCGCCATCTAGAATTGAAGAGACGATCTCCCCATGAACCAGAGTAATCAGGGAAATTCGGATTTGGAGGGCCGGCAGAATGCGTTGCGGGCCGAATTGAACCAACTTCAAGACGTGGTCGGTCCGGGGCCGTTGGTCGATTTGCTCTTGGAACGGGCATTCCAACTGAAAGCCACCGATATTCACCTCGACCCGACCAGTAATGGACTTCGGGTTCGGTTGCGAGTTGACGGTTTGCTGCACGATATCGTCAAGCTCCCGCCATCAATGACTTCACACGTGATTTCTCGTGTCAAACTGATGGCCAACATGAACCTCACCGAGCGAAGGTTGGCACAGGATGGCCGAATCTCAGGTTCCATGGCTGATCAGCCTCGGGACATCCGAGTCGGAAGCGGGCCCACAATTCACGGCGAGCGAATTGTTCTTCGACTAATGCCCCAAACGGACGGGTTCCAGGAATTGGAAGACTTGGGGCTGGAACCGGAGCAGGCGCAGGTGCTGCGTGAACAACTCGAGTCACCTTACGGAATGTTGTTGAGTGTCGGCCCCGTCGGGTCGGGCAAGAGCACGACCATGTATAACTGCATGGAACGTCTCAACGATCCGCACCGCTGTTTGACCACGCTCGAAGATCCCGTGGAACGCCGTCTCGAAAACGTCGTGCAGGTTCAAACGGACAACAAGATCAACTTCGGATTTGTCGAGGCATTGCGGGGCGTATTGCGGCAGGACCCCGATGTGCTCATGATCGGCGAAATCCGTGATGCGGAAACCTCGCATATTGCCTGCCGGGCCGCTTTGACCGGCGTGTTGGTTCTGTGCACGATGCATGCAAACGATTGTGCAAGCACCATTGACGTATTCCGCGAATATGACGTGCCCCCCATGTTCATCGCTGACAGTGTGCGGTGCATCATCACTCAGCGGCTTGTGCGGCGGGTCTGTACCAAAGCCCGCGAGTTGTACCATCCCGATGAAGCCACATGTCGCATCTTGGACATCGATCCTGAAGACGCCGCCTCCGTGAACTTGGCACGGGGAATTCCCTCTGTCGAAAACTTTCACACCGGCTATTCGGGACGAGTTGGGGTGTTCGAAGTCATGGCGATCACCAAGTCGGTACGTGAGGCGATTCTGAAAGGGAAAAGCAGTAGCGAGATTCGCGAACTCGCCATGCAAGACGGCATGATGACCCTTGAGACCGCCGGGCGAAAGAAAGTTCTGGCGGGCACAACCAGTATTGAGGAACTGCATCGTCTGATGTTGTCGTCAACGCTCGGCGAAAACCGGTCCTGACGGAATTTCTGAGACGATTCCCAGGAAAAAATGTCGAAAAACTTCGGTTTTGGGGTAACGCTGCTCTGAGAATGCTCATTCCTTGATAACCACACGTTCCAAAACTTGGATATTCGTTCCAACGATTCGTGGGAGAGGATTCTCGGATGATCACAAGTTCCCGTTGGACAATTGGCTTGTTCGTCGCTTTCTGCGGAATCGTTTCCGTGGGATCGGCGGCGGAAATTCCCTCGCTTGACGAAGTTCTGCAAGCAGAGCTTGAACGCGGCGGAGTCGACTCCGAGCCATTGTCCCCAGTCGACGACTTGGCGTACTTGCGACGAGTCAGTGTCGATTTGATTGGCCGAATTCCGACTGGAGCGGAAATCGACGAGTACATGGCGTGGCCAAAATCCGTTCGTCGGCAGGAAGTCGTCGAGAAGTTGCTTCAACACGAACGCTTTTCCGACCGATGGACCGCTTTCTATGCCGATCTGCTTCGTTTGCGGAGTAACGCCGAAGGCGGAGCCGCGTTGATCGCATATGTCCATAATGCTGTCGAAGAGGGCATGCCCTACGATGAATTGGCTCGTCGATTGATTTCTTCCGGCGGAAAAGCCGGGGCCGTTCCTGAAGTTGGCTTTATTTTGGGGGACGACGCTGATCCCATGGCGCTCGCTGGGATCACGTCGCAAGTCTTCATGGGTATTCGGATTTCCTGTGCCCAGTGTCACGATCATCCGTTCGACAAATGGACCCAGAAGGACTTCTACGGATTCGCGGCCTACTTCGGAAAAACGCGACGTCAAGAACGACGCATCAACGATCGTGTTCTCGGGGTCTATACCACCGAGCTTCCACAATCGACCGTCATGTGGCCGCCGGAAGGTGCGGCCGACACCGAAAAGCGTCAGCCGATGCCGCCCGTCTTTCCAATTTCCTTTGTGGAGGAGGAGAGCCGGTATCGTCCGTTGGCTCGGCTGAATCAACTTCGTCAAAAGGATGAGGCTCCAGAGCCAGTCGCCTCGAATGAGCCCTCGCTTGATGATCTGCTCGCCGGTGCGGCCAAAAAAGCCGAGCGGCAAACCGATGGGTCTTTGGGCTCACTCGATGTCTTTGACGAAGCCAAGAACGATGTTCGCGGGATCGATCTCAAAGCTGCTGCCTATCGAAACAGCGAGTTGCGGGCAAAGCTCGCCGAATTGATCACCGACCCGCGAAACCCGTACTTCTCTCGCTCATTCGTCAATCGTGTGTGGGCAGAGTTGGTAGGGCGAGGGTTCGTGGAGCCGATCGATGACTTCAGCGAAAACAATCCGGCTACCCATCCTGAAACACTCGCCTTTCTCGCGGATGAGTTTGTTGCCAACGGTTTCGATCTGCGAAAACTCGTGAAGATGATTGTACTGAGCGATGCCTACCGCCGCTCACGGGCCGACGGTTTGCCGGAAGCCGAGCGATTGGCGTTGGAACGCAATTTCCAAGCAGCTCCGATGCGTCGCATGATCAGTGAAGTTCTTTACGACAGTATTATCACCGCCGGTCATCTTTTTGAGGTGAAGCATCCGGAAGGGCAAAATCTCAAAACGGTCTGGAAAGAAAGCCGCCTGACCAAGAAGCCGTCAGGGAATGATTCCATCGATTTGGCTGCAATTCAGACGAAACCTAAAACAAATGCGGCGATGTCAAAAACGATGTCCGGGCCGCAAGCGATGTCTTCCAAGCAGTCTGGGTATGACTTTGAGAAGGCCATTGAGATCGACTTCGATGCCGTACTCGCGGATGCCAAGACTGAAGATGCCATCGAAGTCGAACAGATGACCGTCAAGACACCGGAAGAACTCGAAGCTGAACGACTTGCGAACGAGATGAAGCGTCAGCGGATGGGGTATGTCGATGTCTTTACTCGAGCGATTGTCGATGACAACCCGGTTTATTCCACCGCCATGCGGATGCAGTCACCGGCACCTGATGGGCACTTCGTGCGAGTGTTCGGTCAAACCGATCGCAACGAACTCGGTGCTGAACGCGATCAAAGCCCCACGATGCGGCAAGCCTTGATGATTCTCAACGGCAAGTTGACGAATGAAGCGGCTCGTGTTGGGGAACTTGAGCCGATCTATCCTTACATCTCCGGCGAGAGTCCTGATCTGGATTCCGCAATTCGTTTGGCCTACCGCGAAATTCTGACCCGAAAACCAACGAAATCTGACTTGGAGAACGGTCGGGAAGTTATCGGATTCGCCGAAACACCGAAGCAAGGTTTGGCCGATCTGCGTTGGGTCTTGCTGAACTCTCATGAGTTTCGGTTCTTGCCGTAAGGCCGAACACAATGTCTTGATGTCAAATCACCAATTCCTTTCTGGATGCAAAGGGTGCCAGGTATGAGTCGAGGATGTGCAGATTATCGAATGTCTCGCCGAGCCATGCTGGGAGCGACCGGCGCAACTTTGCTAGGGTTGCAAGTGCGGCACCTTTTGGCCTACGCCGGAACAGCTGGCGAGCAGAAGGCCGAACACGTCATTCTGTTCTGGAATGGCGGCGGCATGAGCCACATCGACACCTGGGATCCCAAACCGGGGCGGCCCACCGCTGGGGAGTTTCTGCCGATCGACACCTCGGCCGAAGGCGTGCAGATTTCGGAGATCTTCCCCGAACTTTCCAAGCAAATGCACCATGCCGCGTTGATTCGCTCGATTGCCGGAACACAAGGTGCCCACGGTCAAGCGACGTACAACCTGCAAACCAGTTACACGCAAACGCCGAACATTCAGCACCCTGGGATCGGTTCGGTGGTGACCCATGAGAAACAGAAAATCGGCGATTTGCCGGCATTTGTTTCGATCAGCGGTCGGGCTCGGAAAGCCTCGTATCTTGGACAACGCTGCGAAGCCTATTTCGTCCCCCGGCCTGGTGCTCAGGACCCATATCTGGCATTCCCCGAAGGAATTACGCGGACACGAGGTGATCGCCGACTGGAAATTCTGTCGAAGTACAACAATCGGTATGCTAGCAACAAGCAAGCCGCCGCACTGACTGCCACAGAAACCGCCATCGACGATGCCGTCACGTTGATGCGGTCGCCTGCGTTGGAAGCTTTTGAGTTGAACACCGTACCCACGACAACACTAAACCGCTACGGCGATACCACGTTCGGTCGAGGGGCACTATTGGCGAAACGGTTGATTGAAACGGGCGTGCGATTCGTGCAGGTCAACCGTGGTGGTTTCGACACGCACTCCAACAATTTCCCGGCGATGCGTGGGCATGGCCAGGCGATGGATTCGGCACTCGCTTCGTTGATCGCCGATCTGCATGAGAACGGCATGCTGAAGAAAACACTGATCATCATGCTTAGTGAATTCGGCCGAACGCCCAAGATTAACATGAACGCCGGTCGTGATCACTGGCCGAACGTGTTTAGTTGTTTCCTTGCTGGTGGTGGGATTCAAGGCGGGCAGGTGATTGGCTCCTCGGATGCCGACGGTTTCGATCCGCATGATCGGCCAGTACAAGTCGCCGACTTGCACGCCACGATCTGTCACACATTGGGGATTGATCCTGACAAGGAAGTCCTCACACCATTACAGCGACCGATGAAACTGGTCGACAACGGCACGCCAGTTTCCGAACTGTTTAGCTAAAGTGTCCAAAATTCTACGACAAGCCACGAGCGATTCGCTTGTGGCTTTTTCAATATCGACTGTTCAAAATACGAATGGTTCTTTGCTGACCGATCGTGTTTCGAATCTGCCTGGATAATGTCATGCTCATGGCTCGATTGTTTCTCCTTGTTACGTTGGTCATTCTTGGACAGACATCACTCGTGGCCCAAGAGTCGCCACGGCCTAGCCGAGGTTCGTTCATTGAGGACCGTGCCGCCAAAAAGCTTCTCGAAGCCGGTGATGCCCGTTTGGAAGCGGACGAAACACGCAAGGCAGTCGAAATTTGGCAAAGTGTGATCGAACGCTATCCACGGAGCAAAGTTCGCTTCGAGGCCCACATGCGATTGGGCGATTTCTTTCTCAATCGTGAACGAGCTTACGACCGCGCACGAGCCCAGTTCCAAGCGGCAGCCGACGAGGAAAATCGAGATGCCGACGCACGAGCCAAAGCTCTTGTGCAAATGGGAATTTGTTTTTACGAGGTTCGCAATTACGGGAAATGTTTCGCGATCATGCGGGATGTGATCGAGCAGTACCCGGTGAGTAGCGAAGTTAACAGAGCTTATTATTACATCGGACTCGGGCACTTCCAGTTGGGGCATTACAGTCGGGCGATTGATTCGCTTGAGAAGGTCGGCACGGCGTTGACCGAAGACGACAGCCGCCGCGAAAAAGCGGAAGCCGGCAAACGGCTTTTTATCAAAATCGACGATGCCGACCTCGCCGCCTTAGAGCCAGGCCAATCCATTGAAGTTCTCTGTGAAACGAGTGGTGGGGACAGCGAAAAAGTTCGTTGCTTTCAACTGGGGCGCAATGTGCGTGTAATGCTAGGCAACATCTCCACGCAACTCGGACCGCCACAGCAATACAACGAGACATTGGAAGTGAAGGGTGATGACTCCATCACTATTAGCTACATCGATGAACACACCGCCGACCGGGAATTCAATCGCCCGGTTACCCGCAACATTCCGATTGTCGCGAACGCAATTGTGCAAATGACGGATGGTGCCTATCGCGAAACACTGCAAGGCGTTGTGCTGGGAAAACCAGTCAATGTGCAAATCACGGATTACGATCGAGATCGTGGCGCGAGTGTGGAATCGGTAACGGCTGTCGCTGAAGTCTATCGTCGCAAGACTGAAGAAGAACTCAACGATGAGATCGCGACATTAGCCGGTGCAAACTCTGTGGAAGTTTCTCAAGACTCCGAAGCAGCCATCGAACCGGACCCTTACAAACTCATCGACCGGGTCGAACTATCGCTGACGGAATCAAAGACAGTTCAACTCGCTGAGTCATTGCAGGATGAAGACCAGGCGGCTGATAGTCCTTCGGAGACTACTGTCGAAGGGGTGTTTACCGGAGTGTTCCGAACCACGGTTCCACTCATTAAAGCGGAAACCGTCGTGAGTGATGACGACATTCTGCAAGCACTCACGGGCGATGTCATCCGCGTGACTTATCTCGACGAGAAAAACACTAGTGCCGGTGCAAACTCGGTTCAGGCGTCCGCAAAGTGCGTTGACGGAAACCTCGGTGGAGTACGCGTGACACGAAGCGTAATTAGCGATGAAGAATTGCGAATTCGCACAAGACTGCGAACCGCTGACGCCCTTACGAATATCGGTAACCGTTACAAAGAGTTTGGACTGCAAAAGCAAGCGGATGCCAAGTATCAACAAGCGTTGGAAGTTTGTGAAGACGTGACTCGCGATGCCGTCAAACTCGGTGGGGCACTGCTCGAACAGACTTACGTGCAGCTTTGGGAAATCTATTATGAGATGGATAATCTCAATCTCGCAGCGGCAATGGCGACACGACTACAACGCGAGTTTCCTAATAGCGGGTTCGTTGACGACGCCTTACTACAACTCGCGGATGTGGCTCGAACGCAAGGCAATATCAACCGTGCGATCGGTATCTACAACCGTCTGGTAAGCATGCAAAGTAGTGACCTGCGTGGCGAAGCGCAATTCGGAATCGCGGCTTGCTACGAGCAACTCGCCGAAGACACCGATGAAGCAAGACGGTCACAACTTCTCGACCGGGCTTTCCAGGAGTACAAAAAGGTTTTTGATCAGTTCCCCGAAAGTGGACGAGTCGGTGAAGCCGTTTCCAAGATGGCGAACCATTACTACCAACAACAAGACTACGCCCGAGCCATCGATACGTTCGAAACTGTGCTAACGGACTACCCAGACGCGAAGTTTCTTGATGTGATTCTTTTTAACTATGGGCGATGCTTGTATCGCATGAACCGGCGTGCCGATGCTCGGCGGCGATTTGACCAACTCATCTCCGAGTTCCCCGAAAGTCCGCTTGCCACTGATGCGAAGAAGATCTCCGATGCTCTGGCGAGAGCTGGTGTCTAGATCACATTGATGATGTGTGTTGCGTCCGATTTGGTGTTTTCTGGTGAAGATGAAACGTCAGTCGCGACACGAAAACTAGATTTGGTCTTGTGGGTCTTAGAACTTGTCGACTCGCTTTGACTTACCTAGTCAATCAAAATTATTGAAAGCCACCCACGATGTCACACCGACTCATATGGATTGTGCTGTTTAGTCTATGTTTGACTCCAGCTTCGATGGCGTTGTCCCAAGAGGATACGCAAGCCGACGATGTCAGTCAGCAAGTCTCAGACTTAGAGGCGCAACTCGGGAAGTACAACGATAGTACTCCTGAAGCTGCCGATGTGATGGTGAAGCTTGTCGAGCTGTACCACAAGAATTCGCGGGTTTTCGGGCTCATTCGGATCGGTCAGCGGTTTACGGTTTCTCACCCGAATGACCCTCGGCATGAGGCGGTGATGCTCAAGCTGCTAGACGGTCTTGAGGCAACGAGTCGAAATCAAGATTTTACAATCTATGCTCGACAACTTCTGGCTAAGTATCCGAAATCCGCAGCTTGCCCTGATGTCGAACGACGGCTCGCTGAAACGTTAAGCCAAATGGACGACCGACTCGCGGCTGCACGGGCATGGCACGCAGTGTGGAGTCGGCAACCGAATGCAAAAGGACGTGAGGCTGGTGTGAAAGCGGTCGAGTTCTATAGCCGCGTCAACAATTCCAAATCAATCGACGAAGGGGCCAAACTCGCTGCGGAAATGTTTCATGCGTTGCCGGCAGGGTCGTTCACGGAAGAGTGTGGATGGAAAGCGTTCTGGGATTGGCGACGCATCGGGAAACGGGCGGAGAGCAACCAGATTGGCGTGGCGTTGGCCAAAGCCGGATTGCCCAAAGATAAGGAGCGACAGTGGACGTTGCACCGTTATACAGCCGAGAACTATTGGTCCCTCGGTCAGCATGCGAATGCCGCACAAAGTATCGAAGCGGCTTTGAAGATCCGAGATGACCAATATCTGCGGGGGCAGCTTGTCGATCAACTCTATCAGTCGGAAGCTCCCATCAATCGAATTGAAGCTGCGGTCAAACAGTACGAATCAAAATACCCTGACGCGGACGATCGCTGGTCGAAACGAATTCGGTATGCACACGCAGTCGCCAAGAGTGGTGACCAACAAGGAGCGGCTCAAATCCTTGAGCAGTGCCTGCCACACGATGCACAGTCTCATGGTGCAGCCCAGTACTTCGTTCAGTGGAACGGCACCGAGCCAGACCGATTGAAGCATGTCGAGAAAACTCTGCAAGTGGCCGTTCAGAAAAATGAAAAACATCGCGCTTACTTGCGGTATGTGCTTGCTTACACACTCTATCGAGATCGGATGAAAGAGGAGTCGAAAACTCGGCAAACCCTGCGACAACTTGTGCTCGATTCCCCAAGTAATGACAACTACACCTCGAGCGCTATGAGTTGGTTGTTGTCGAATGTAGAAGACGAGGGGAAATTTCGAACCGTCGTTTCAGAGATTCTCAAGTCAAGACGCGAACATATCCATCTCAACCGGCTAGAAGGTTATCTTCGGCAATGGATCAAGAACGCTAAGCGTCGGAAGGAAACCGCAACTCACGCGGATTACTTGGAGAAGCAACTCAATCAGCAGAATCAAGATGCCTATGTGAAAGTTTGGATGGACATCAAAGGTTATCGGGAAAAGGAATCTATCGCGGCTCGAAGTCGCTTATTGCGGAAAGACTATTATTCTCAATTGAGCGATGTTCAGGCCGAGAAGGTCTTGTATCAGCAGGCATATTACTATCGGCACTATTCTCCTAGCGACCAGCGTTCACGGTCGGCCGAGTTGTATGGTCAACTCGCGGAGCGATTTCCGAAGCGATACGACATCGCACTTTGGTATCTGCAAGCTGCGACTGATACGGCTCCCCCTGAAGTCCAGAAACAAGCCGCCGAGCATTTGCTGACTTTTCAGCCACAATCACAGGAAGCGGATGCGTGGCGACGTTTGATGATTGCGAGTGACAAAAATCAAGATGCACAGCTAGCCAAACGTGCCTTGAAATGGATTCAAACGGCGGAAAGTAAGTACGGTCCTTCCGCGTATGCGGCTAGTTTTATCGGTGACGTGCTGACACGCCTGGAGTTGGAAAAGGACGCAGTCGACTATTGGACGAAACATCTGGATTTAAGTGAAACGGACTACGATTGCTATCAATGTGCTGATCGGTTGCTGAGTCGGATGGAAGCCGAACAAACTCAACAGCGGCAAGAATTCCTCCAAAAGCGATTGCAAGTCGAGTCTGATTTTCATGGGCGCTATTCGCAGCTTCTGGCATACGAGCATTTGAAACTGAAGAACTACGATGCCTTTTTGAAAGTCTATGCGGACGCTCGTGCGCGGCAAGACGAACGGCCATTTCGCAATAGTGGATTCGACGACGGGCTTGCGAGCAATGCAATTCGCTTGGTGCAATCCGCCGATCAAGAAGTGACGCCGGAAGATCAACACCGCGTTTTTGCCGCCGTCCGTGACTTGGGGTTGTCGTGGGGATCTGCTGCGGCGGAACTCTTGTTGTTGCAGGCGGAACTTGGCGAGGGGGCTCCGTCGCTTCAGCAATTGTTGGACTTTCAAGATGTCACTCGAATTGTTGGCGATGGTTCCCATCAGTGGGATGTCGTGCTTTCGAGTGTGCAGTCGGCAATGACACAAAAACAGTATCAAGTTGCCGCAACGCTGCTGACGGGAATGCTAGCCAATATTCAAAATGTCGAATCGCGGCGGGTGGAACGAGGACGAGAGTTAGTCGCTCAGTCGTATTCACGTATGGGGGCCGTTGGGCTGACGATTGACGAAAACAGCCCCATTGCACCACTCTTGCAAGCAGCGTTGTATTTGCGGTTGGGCGATCGTGCATTAGCTGACGAAACCTACCGGGCGAATCGGGCTCTGTTCGATAAGTATCAAACGCAAGTTCCGATTGACCTCTTGCTGTTTGTGAGTGATCGCCACTTGGCAGCAGGTGGGGACGAGAACTATCAACGCGTGGAAGATCTCCTAAGAGCTTGGCTAGTCAAGAACAGTGAGTCGAAGGAATACGACGCCGAGACCAAAGCCAAAGTTCAACTTTTGCTTGCCAAGAGTTATGTCAAAGCTCAACGGTACGATGTTGCTCGAAGTGAGTATCAAACCGTTCTCAATCGCTATGCCGACACATCAGAAGCCATCGAAGCGGAGTTTGGCATTGGCGAGACGTTGATGGCTCAAAAGGTCTATGACCAGGCGGAGCAGGTTTTTCAAAAACTCGCTGCGAGTCGCGAGGCGGATGTCACGGTGCGGGCCGAGTTCCTGCGAGGTGTGCTTGCCTACCGTCGGGGTGATCGGGATGACGCTCGGGAAATCTTTCGGACGGTTCTGGACCGGGTGCCGAACGTCACGCTGGCGAATCAGGCGTTGTTCAATTTAGCGGAAGTTTATGGCGACGAAGAACGCTATATGGATCAATTAAACTTGCTCCGAACCGTGGGACGACTGGGGCGGGCCAGCAAACGTTGGCATCGGCCTGGAACGCCATTGTCGATTGTCGTTCAAGACAGTGACTTAGGAATTAGCCGCGGGCACAACAAGATTCCGGTTCGCATCCGGACGGTGCCTGGCGGTGATGATGAAACGATCTACCTAACGAGTGGGGGAGCGGGTAAAGGACTCTTCCGTGCCGATCTTGAAACTAAGTTGGGCACCGTCGAGTCTGGTGACAATGTGCTTCAACTCTCTGGTCGCGATGTGATTACCTGCGATTACCCAGACCAGTTCAAGCAAGAGTTCAAGAATGTGGCTTTGTCGGATGCGGAAATCCAAGTGGCTGCCGATGCGGAGTTCGAGTTGGCGAGTAGTCAAATCGTTGACGAAGACGAGGAAACTTTCAGCGAACGGCTTGCGCGAGAACAAGCTCTGCGGGACTCCGATCAGCCAATTTCCCAGGTGCGGCCGGCCAACCAGGTGAAGCCGGGGAACACCGTCTATCTGCGGGTTACCGATCCTGACCGGGATATTTCCGAGGAAGCGGACGCGGTGACTGTGAAAGTCAAAGCGGATAGTGGAGACGAAGTCCAAGTCACCTTGACCGAAACGGAGTCACACGCTGGCTTGTTCGAGGGGACTTTGAGCACGCAGGAACTTCCTGCCGGTGCCCTCGCCAGTGATACCGCGATTGAACATAGCCCGCTGATGGCGATCGATCAGGATGCGGAGTCCTTCTGGCTGAGTGAACCCGATGGCGCCACACCGAAGTGGCTCACAGTGGATATGAAGGATTTGAAATCGGTTTCCCGCGTAAGTGTCACGACACCGCAGGCGGATCAATATCGGCCTGTGCGGGGCGGTGTGTACGGCAGCAATGATGGGTTGTTGTGGTTCCATCTCGCTAGTCATCCGCAATTACCCAGCGTCGAGCATCCCGAGTGGGAAACGCTTCAGATGACGCGGCGAGTCTACCAGGGAAATCACTACCGAAAAGACTCGTGGAGCGATGTTCTTAATCTTGCGAACAATGGCACGGCTATCGATCAGAAGGAAGTCGAAACCCTCAGTTGGATTCGCGAAGAAGAGGAGCAGTTGGAAGAGGGTGAACGTGGTGATTCCTATGGAGTGATTTGGAACGGTGGCTTCGTGCAGGAGCGAGCCGGAGCGGTACGGATCGCCGTCCAAGGACAGCAAACAGCATTCGCCGTCGACGGACGACTATACCTGCCGGTGGCAAACGGTTCCCGATCCGCCGACGTGTGGTTGGAACGCGGTCGGCATTCGCTCACAATTTTCGCGGCGGCCACAACTTCGACTCGGCAGCTCACCGCGACATTGATGCGGGCCGATCATCAGGCGTCGTCGATTCAACTTCATGCGTTTCGCCATTCGGATTTCGATCTAACCCAACCTGCCGCCAAGATCGATCCGGTTGCGTCGTCACCGGAAGCCACCGGCGAACCCATACTGCTGTCGGTCGAATCTGCAGAGATTCACAAGAAGACAGAACAGTTTGGCCTGCAAGACATGAAAGACAAACGGAAGGCCATTGGCTATTGGCAGAACACGGAAGACTGGCTGGAGATGAAGACTCCGGTTGCGAAAGCCGGTCGGTACGAAGTTGTGCTGGAAGTTTCGCATGGCGGCGGCGGTCGTAGTCGGGGCATCTTCCAATTGGGCGACCAACGCATCTCGTTCGAGGTTCCCAACACAGGCGACTGGAATCGCTCACGACCGTTGCGAATCGGCGTTGTCGAGTTGACCGCGGCGGAGGCCCACTCGCTTTCGATCAAACCGGAGACGATCAACGGTGGCGGTCTGATGGACCTGTTCGGTGTCACATTGGAGCCGACAAGCGGCGAGAGCGTCGTGTTGACCGACCGGAATTGGTCCTTCGCGTTCCCTGAGAAAGACGTGCGTTATGTGCGGTTTTCGATCGACGAGTATCTCGGCGAAGCGGTCGCGGTGAGCAACATCGAGATTCGCAACGAAACTGCGGAACCGTATATTCCTACGGAAACCGATGTCTTAGCGTTGGCCTCAAACAACACGCTGGAAATTGCGGGTGGGGATGTCGTCACCGCCACGTACACCGACGAGTTCACGCAAAGTGCAGGGGGGCGAAGTCGGTTGCTCAGTGACGAACTGACCGCTACATACTTCAACGCCGCAATCACGCCGATTGCCTACGATTTCGTCAAGCAACGGAACGGGGCCGTGGATGAAGTCCGCAAGGAACTCATGCGAATCGATCCTGGCGAGCGAATTATCGTGGAAATCGTGGACTACGACCGTGATCAAACCAGCGAACGCGATACGGTCGAATTCGAGGTGGTCGTCAACGATGGTGAGCCAGTTCGGTTCACCGCGACAGAAACGGAGCCGTATTCCGGGGTGTTCACGAAGGAGGTCGATACCGCGGAAAGTGCAGACGATGACGGATTGATAGTTCAGGCCGGGGATCGGATTTTCTGCCGGTATATTGATGAACAGAACACGTTCCCAGGTCATTCCGTGCCACGTGAAAGTATTGTGTATGTGGCGAAACCGTCGACCGCGAAGATTCGGATTCTCGAAACTCGGTTGATCCCGTCGCCACCCAATTCCAATCGACCGCCACGGGTTGGCTACGAACTGCCAGACGAAGATCAGAAGTTGAGCCGGGTCGCGTTTGAGGCCCCGCTGACGATCGAGGTGATCGACCCCGATGCGGCTCGCGACAGTCGGAGCCGGGTTCAATTGCAACTCGCGACAACTGATGGTGCGACCGTTGATTTGGAATGTGTCATCTCGAATGCGTTTGCCACTCGGGAGCAAAATGCGGGGCCGAAGAATTGGCCACTGCGGGAAGGGCGGTTTGTCGGGCAAGTCGTGCTGCAACTTGGTGGGGCGAGTAGTCCGGTCTTAGTGCCATTGTCGGCGGAGATGCCACGGAATCTCATCGGAGGTCCGCCGATTGATGACGACAGCCTCTCCGATTTTGATCGCAATCTCGTGACGAAGGTGTTGAACCTCACCGGACAGGACGTGATCACCGCGACCTATCCCGATGAACGACATGCCAAAGATGGGGACTCTGCCGTCACGACACAGGGGAGGCTGATCTCGAATGGCGAGTTGGCTTGTGTGGATCGCGACTACGAAAATCCGGTCGAACAATTACACGTCGGCGAGAAACTGTTCCTGATGGTGACCGATGCCGACCGGGACACGTCCGACAAACGCGACACCACCACCGTGCAAGTAACGACCGAACGCGGTGAAGCCGAGGAAGTGCTGTTGGCTGAGACGTTGGCTCACTCGGGAATCTTCACCGGTTCGCTGACGCTCAAAGCGAGCGAGGAACCCACACCCGGCAATTTGAGTCTCGACGATCCGACCATCGAAACGTACTTCGGCGATTCCCTCACCGTGACGTACACTGATCCGGCGGCGAGCACGGAGTCCGGCGAGTTGGAAACATCAACGACGATTCCGGTTGTCATTGGAACCGATGGCTTGGTCGCTGCGTTCAGTAAGACCTTCAGTGACGAGAAGTTGGCCGTCGAAACAAAGTTCCACATCTCGGAAAGCTATTTCGAGTTGTTCAAAAGCCACAAGGATCTCGGTCGCAAAGACGAACAACAAGCGGACCTGCAAGCGGGTCGTCGGTTGCTGCAGGAAGTGATGGAGGATTATCCCGATCCGAAGTACATTCCACGCGTGGCGTACTTATTGGGACAGTTTTCGCAAGAACTGGGCGAATGGGATGCGGCGATCGACTCCTATCAGTTGATCGTCAATCAGCATCCTGAACACTCGCTCGCTCCGGATGCTCAATACAAACTGGCTCAGGCCCATGAAGAATCCGGAGACTTCGATGCGGCGTTGGAAGCCTACGTGACTTTGGCCGCGACTTATCCCAAGAGCCCACTGATCGCTAGCGTGATGATTCGTATTTCCGATCACTTCTACAAGAACAAGGTGTACGACATTGCGGCTCAGGTTGGGGAGCGGTTCTTGATCAAGTTTGCTTCTCATGAGCATGCTTCGCGGATGGCGTTCCGCATTGGGCAATGTCACTTCAAAGCAGAACAGTTCCGTGATGGTGGGGCTTCGTTCGACCGGTTCACGAAACAATTCCCCGATGCCGCTCTGGCACCGGATGCGTTGTTCTGGGCGGGCGAGAGTTACCGGATGGCGAAGAATAATCGGGAGGCGTACCGACGATACAACAAGTGTCGTTGGGATTACCCCGAAAGCGAGGCCGCGAAGTACGCTCGTGGTCGGCTAGCGTTGCCGGAAATGCTCCGGCAGTTTGAAGCCGACGCCAACAGCATCGACGCACCGTAAGCGAGGCAAAGGTGCGATCAATCGAGCCGTTCGGCGAATTTGCTCGTCTTTTCAAGCGACTTCGACGAGAATGGTTTTGAGAGGTGGGACAGGTCGATCAAGCTGGGCACCAACCAACTTTGCCTGTCCTGCCGAATCCTCGAAATGTGATCTTGTCTGTGAGGAAACAATCGAACCGGGTGGACTCGGGTTGAACGCGTACCGGTTTCGATTACGATAAACCGTCTGTGATGGATACTCATCCATCTCGGCGAAGTTGGGTCTCACAATTTTGGATCGGTCTGGGCTGCAAGGATCGGTCGGTCGGCTTGATTGGAAGGTGTCATCTCATGTCGGGCATTGATTTCTCGCAGTTACTGGAAGATGTTCAAAAAGATATCGAAGATGCCGAGTTGGAAATTGTCGAGCTGAAGGGCATTCAGTCGTACGTCGAACGGAAGAAAGCTGACCTGTCCGAATCGAAACTGCGGCCGGAATTGCTTGATGAACTGCTGGAAGCCGTGAACGAAGATTTGCAGGCTACCGAAGAAAAGCTTCCTGAGTTGGAAGGTGTTCGCAAGTATGCTCAGATGAAAGCTGGCGGGCCGATTCTGAAGAACATCAAGAAGGAAGCCCCGAAGTCTCCGACGTTTGAGCCGACTCCAGAACCGAAGGAGCCCGCCAAACCAAAACCGCCCGAGCCAGTGGTGGCAGAGCAATCGAAGTCGGATTCCGCAGGTCCGTTCCAACGGTCCAGCGATGAAAAACCAAGTGAGGCGGCGAGTTCCGCACCGAAAGAGAAAAACATGCGGACGGTGGTCTTCGGTCCGGATGGTTTCCCAGTCGACGACGAAATGCAATGATGTCCAGACGTTCGCGTTGACGATCACCTTCCATGCGTGAAATTCATGTGGTGTATGTCTCACGCCATTCAGGGATGATTGGGTCTTCGTTGCAATCGTCGCGAATTTGAGCCGCCAATGCAGTGGCGGCTTGAGGTTCGCCATGAACGATGAACGCTTGGCCGACACCGCCGGTTTCTGTCATGCTGCGAAACCACCAACGCAGGTCTTCGGCGTCAGCGTGGGCGGAGAGTCCGGAAAGAACTTCGACATCGGCCCGGACCGGGGTTTCGTATCCGAGAATGGAAACCGTTTTCGCTCCCTCGCTCAGTGAGCGGCCCAGCGTATTTCGGGCTTGGAATCCGATCAGCACGATTGTGTTGTTCTCGTTGGGCAGGGCGTGCAACAGGTGATGTCGAATCCGCCCGTGTTCGCACATCCCGCTCGCTGCAACGACCACGAATGGTTCTTGCCGAGAATTCAATGCCATGCTGTCGCGTTGTGTACGGATGGTGTGAACGTTTGGAAGATCGGCAAAGATCGAAGTATCCGGCGACTTCACCGCGTCGGGGTGTCGTTCGTAAACGGTTTCCAAGCGATGAGCCAACGGGCTGTCGATGTACAGAGGCATCTCGGGCAGACGGCCGGATTCCTGAAGTTCCCGCCAGATCGCCAGCAGAGTTTGCGTGCGTCCCAAGCTGAATGCGGGCACGATGACACGCCCATTCCGTTCGGTTGCTTGATGAACAATCTTCGCGAGACGGTCTTTGAGGTCGGCTAACGGTGGATGGACGGTGTTGGCGTACGTCGACTCGACAATCAAGACATCACAGGCATCGACCTGTTGCGGGTCGGGTAGGAGCGGCATGCCACAACGCCCCAAATCTCCAGTGAAAACGACCCGCCGAAGTTCCCGGTCGTCTTCGATTTCCAATTCCGTGATGGCGGCACCAAGAATGTGACCGGCGTGTTGGAAACGAATTTGCAGGGGTTTGCCCACGCGATGCCAATCCCCCGGCTCCAACGTTTCAAACCGCTCGCAGGCGGCTCGCACGTCGGCTTCGGTGTATAACGGTTCGATGGGGGGAGCATCCGGACCAAGACTCTCCGCGAGATACGCGGCGTCTTCGTGTTGAATGTGAACGCTGTCGAGCAACATGACTTCCGCGACATCCGCCGTGGCTGGTGTGCAGAAGATCGGACCGGCAAAGCCTTGCTTCACCAACCGCGGCAAATTTCCGCAGTGGTCAATATGGCCGTGCGAGAGAATCACGCCGTCGAGTTTCTTCGGTTCAAAATGGAAATGGGCGTTCTTGGCGTAGGTTTCCGCGCGTTCACCTTGGAAGAGTCCGCAATCGAGTAGCAAGCGGACGGACTCCGTCTCGATCAAGTGCTGACTGCCAGTGACTTCGCCCGCAGCTCCGAAGGAGGTGAATTGCATGGGTTTGACGTATTCTTGAAGGAGTGAAAAGACTTACGTGTTGGCGGTGTTCCTGCATCCTAAACTCAATTTCAAATTTCCCAATCCCGAAACTTGAGAATGGTGTTGACCCATTGGTTCGAATGTGCAACATTTCCGCCGATGTTCGGCGACGGTCTTCTTGACCGATCGAGACGCCAATTTCCATTCGTAGCCCCTGGGAAGTGAAATTCACTGGGGTTCTTCGGCACAGCAAAGGAGTGCAGGCCGTGAAGAAGTTCACAACCCTCGTTGCATCGTTCGTTTTAGTCGCCGGACTTGCTGCCACCCCAGCGGCGTTCGCACAAGCCGAGCCGGCCGCCAGCAGCGGTCAGTTCAAAGTCGGTCTGATCGACATGGCTTTCGTGTTCAAGAACTACAAGAAGTTCGAAGCTCTCCGCAATGATTTGAAAGCGGAAATCGAACAAAGCGATCTCAAAGCCAAGCAAATGGCTGGTGAGTTGAAGCAAATCCAGGAGAAAGCCAAGCAGTTCAAAGAAGGCAGCTCGGAGTTCAAACAGTTCGAGTCAGAATTGGCTCAAAAAGCGTCCCAATTCGAAGCCTTCCGTAAAATCGCTCAACGAGATTTCCTGCGAAAAGAAGCCGAAATCTACAAGACGGTTTACCTCGAAGTCAGCGAAGCCGTCGAACTGTACGCCAACCACTACAAGTACTCGTTGATCATGCGATTTAGCCGCGATGGTGTTGAAGACGCCAGTGGCAACCCACAACAAATTCTGCAAAGCATGAACCGTCAGGTTGTCAGCTTCGGCAAAGAACTCGACATCACCGACACGGTTCTCGAGTACCTCAACCGCAAGTACATGACCGCTCAAGGCGGAACCGGCACCAGCACCAAATAGTGCGAACGCTCGTCGAATCTTCAGCCCGGGGGATCTTTGTATCCTCCGGGCTTCGACGAATCAGACCGGATTGTCAGTTGCTGGAAGCATTGCTGAACGAGACAGCAGTGGAACCCAGAATCTCTGGAATGGACGTGAGCACCCGCGGTTGGGAGAGCACTCGTGACGCCACGACGTCAGCAAACTTTGGCCCATTCGGTGTGGACGGACGGAATCGGATTTATCACCGGTGCCGATGTTCGCGTGTACTTTCATGCCGCCGCGCCAGATCATGGCATTCGGTTTCTACGGACGGATGTTCCGGGATCGAAGGCCATTCCCGCCCGCATTGAGTACGCGATTCCGCGCGAGCGTCGAACCGCGATCAGTATGGACGGTGTGACGGTGGAACTCACCGAACACGTGATGGCGGCTCTGGCCGGTTTGGAGATCGACAACTGCTTGGTCGAACTCAATGCCGCCGAACCCCCCGGTTGTGACGGCTCTTCGCAAGCATTTGTGGAAGCCTTGCTGAAGGGTGGGGTGGTCGAGCAGGATGCCTATTGCTCCCAAATTGCTGTCGGAAGATCGCTGGTGGTCTCGGGGAAGGACAGTCGGGTCGAAGCGGAACCGACACAGGGCGGAAAGCTCGTCATTGGTTATTCGCTCGACTATGGCCCGGATTCGCCAATTCCGGCCCAGTCCCGTACTTTCGAAATCACGCGGGAAACGTTTATCAACGAAATCGCGTTCGCTCGGACATTTATTCTCGAAGAAGAAATTGAAGCCTTGCGGGCACTCGGCTACGGCAAACGCACGAAAGCCAGCGACCTGTTGATCTTCGGACGGAATGGTGTCGTCGGGAACGAGATCCGAGCCGCCGACGAGTGTGCTCGACACAAGATCTTGGACTGTCTCGGTGATTTTGCATTATCCGGTACAACTCTGAGCGGTCGATTCCAAGCGGTTCGCTCGGGACACCAAATGAACCGTGAGATGGTGCGAACCCTCCTGAGCCAACAGAATGCCGTCGCCATCGAGAACCGCGCGGCTTGATATCGGCCCTGATGAGTGTCTCGAAACGGCAAAGTTTACCGAAAGTGCCGAATTCAAATTTCTTGACTCCTGGCAAGGGGTGAGGTGTGCCGAAGAACAAACAAAGGTAACCTCAATTCGGATCGAACGACTTTGGTCATGAGGTGAATTGCATGACCAATCGGGGCGATGCAAGGACTGCGTCGGCCAGTCGTGTCGTAGCACAAGGACGATGCTATGTCTTGCAAGATTTCCCCCCTCGCTCACGTCGATTCGCACGCCCAGCTTGGTGACGATGTTGAAGTCGGTCCGTTTTGCGTGGTTGGCCCGCACGTCGAAATCGGCGACGGAACGCGATTGCACGATCATGTGACGATCGTCGGCCACACCAAAATTGGTGAGCGGAATGAATTCTTCTCCGGATCGGTCATTGGTTCGGCTCCTCAGGATCTCAGTTACCGTGAGGAAGGTGAGACGTACGTTGAAATTGGTGACGAAAACCAATTCCGTGAAGGCGTGACCGTCAACCGGGGTGCGGAAAAAGAAGACCACACAACTCGCATCGGCAACGGCAACTTGCTGATGATCAACTCTCATGTGGCTCATAATTGCCATATCCGCAATGGCGTGATTTTGGTAAACGGGGTGCTGCTCGGTGGGCATGTGCATGTTCACGATGGAGCCATCGTCTCGGGGAATTCCGTGGTGCATCACTTTTCCACGTTGGGCAAACTTTGCTTTGTCAGCGGTGGATGTCGTGTGCCGCACGACGTGCCTCCGTTCATGCTTACCGCCGGCAGTGACAATCCGGAAATCAAGACGATCAACATTGTTGGTATGCGACGCCGAGGAATTTCGAACGACACGATTCGCGTCATCAAGCGGGCGCACCGTCTGTTGTATCGGGAACACAAACGCCTCGACTCCATTCGTAAGACATTCACAGCCGAGTTGGGGGTTGAGCTTCCCAACGAGTTGACGATGCTGCTCGATTTCGTCGAAGCCCAGCAACATGGAAAAATGGGGCGGTCGCGTGAGGCCGTCCGAAGTGTGGAAAAACCAAAAGAGACCCTTCCAGCGGATTCAGCAGCGCAAGCGAGTCCGCAGGACACAACGATTCATCGGAGAGCGGCATGAAACGGTTGCGGATGGCAGTGGTGGGTGTGGGAGCTTTGGGGCGACATCACGCGAGAATTCTCTCGGAGATGCCCGGTGTGGAACTGGTGGCTGTCGCCGACCCCAGCCCAAACGGAGAGCGTGTTGCTCAGTCGTGTCATTGCCAATGCGTCGACGATTACCGCGACCTACTCGGGTCGGAGATTGTGATCGATGCAGTCTCAATTGCCGTCCCGACAACGTATCACCTTGATGTTGCCTTGCCGTTCCTGAAAGCGCGAATTCCGGTCTTGGTCGAAAAGCCGTTGGCGATCGACGTTGATCAAGCCCGCGAACTCTGCCGAGTGGCGGCGGAGATGAATGTCCCGTTGCAAGTCGGCCACGTGGAACGCTTCAACCCGGCAACCGTCGCTGCGAAAAACGCCTGCGGCACGCCGAAGTACATCTCGGCCGAGCGACTCAGTCCATACTCATTCCGCTCGACCGACATCGGCGTGGTTCACGATTTGATGATTCACGATATCGACTTGGTCCTTGATGTTGTCGATTCACCGGTCCGCGACGTTCAAGCGTTCGGCATGTGTGTCATGGGCGGCAACGAGGATGTCGTCAAAGCTCGGTTGATCTTCGAAAGCGGCTGTATTGCCGATCTGACCGCAAGCCGGATCAATCCCAGCGGCAGTCGGTCGATGCAAATTTGGTCTCCGCAAGGCACGACGACGGTGGACTTCACCAGTCGCGAAGTCACTCGGTATGCTCCGTCCGAAACGCTGTTGTTCGGCACATCCCCGTTGGAGCGTTCGCAACAACCGGGAGCGAACATTGAGCAACTCAAAAGCAACGTCTTCGGCAAATTCGTCACGGTTGATTCGATTCCCGTGGAAGAAGGCGATGCGTTGACTGCCGAACTTTCAAGTTTCGCGGACAGCGTGCGAACCGGATCGCGACCGGAGTGTTCTGGCGAAGATGCTCTGAAGGCGATGGAAGTGGCCGACCGCGTCCAACGCTGCGTGTTAACACACCAATGGGACGGCACCTCTACCGGAGCCATCGGACCGCACGCAACATTCAGTACACCGCAACGTAAAGCCGGTTAAGCGAGCGTGAGTTCATCGCGATTCTGGACATGGGAGCTTCGGTCTTCTATGATCCGCGATCAAATTTTGAACTCGAACGGACGCTCGTGAAATATGAATTGGATTCAACATCACCTGGGGATCGCGGCTTTCGCCCTTTGGTCAGCGGCTTTGTTTGCTGGTTGTGGTGGCGAAAGTGGACCGGAACTGGGGGAAGTCAGTGGTCGCGTCCTGCTGGATGGTAACGCCGTCGAAGGGGCATCGGTCAAGTTTTCTCCGGTCGAAGGCGGACGCCCATCGTTCGGAACTACGAATGCCAACGGTGACTACGAATTGGAGTACACCGAAGACCGCACCGGGGCAGTTTTGGGAAAACACACCGTCGAAATCTCAACCGGACAAGTCTCTGGTGAGGAATCGGCAGCCGGGAACACAGAAAAAATCCCAGCGAAGTACAACACTCAGACGACCTTGGAAGTCGAAGTCGAGTCAGGTGGCAACGAGCACAACTTCGATCTGAAATCGTGATCGATCCTCCCGTCCAAAAAGAAAAGCCCGCCGTCCCAAAACAGGACGGCGGGCTTTCTTTATTTTCGTCGCTATCAATTTTGTTGACCGTCAAAACAGTTCAAGCAGTTGCCGCTCGGACCCTGCGGGTTCTGTTTTGAGGCGGCCGGAAAACGACAGCGTTTTCCTGATTAGCTTAAGTACGGAAGTCCGAATTCTGGTCTAGTACTCACCAATCACTTCGCCGCCGTCGATAGTTCCCAAGGCAGCTTGAGTTCGCAGGTTGATGTTTTCGCTCAGGAACGTCACGGTTCCATCGCCAAGTAGGAATTGGGCTCCTCCGGCGTGTTCGCTACCTGGGTTGTAGACGGTCGTTCCGTTGATGATGTAGTCGGTATCGTTTGAGGAGCGTTCCATCCGCAACCGAACTTGGAATTGGGAGACCGATCCGCTGATGGCTCCACCGTGATCGTTGTGATACCCGACCCAAAGTGAACCCGCTGGGTTACCGCCCGTGCCTCGCTCCGCCACGATGACGGTGTTGCTGAGGCCGTCGGTGAAATCGCGAAACCGGACTGCAGAGTTATCGTAGAAAGTTGCGTATCGATCAGTTCCACCACTGCCGTTGGTCGCTGTTGGGTCCGTGGGGTTATGGTATGCCGTGAAGACGCCTACATAGTTTGACTTGCCGAACGTCTGGCTGCCAGAGCCGCCACCGCCCAAGTCTTGATTCAGTTCGTTGCCGGGATCCGAAGGGCAGATGAACGCCGGAATGATCGTCTTCGCGAACGGGGTGGTTCCCGTTGTGACCATCTCTGGAACGTCTTCCCAGGGTTGATCGAATGCTCCGGATTCTTTGATCGCCTCGAACAAGTTCGTTTGCTCGATTTGCGGAAGGATTTTCGAACTCCAAGCCAATTGATTGGACGTGGTAATCCCCGGCGGCAGTTTCCCGAAGGTGTCGTGATAGTTGTGTAGCGCCAATCCCATTTGCTTCAGGTTGTTCTTGCACTGGGTTCGGCGTGCGGCCTCACGTGCTTGCTGCACGGCGGGCAATAACAATGCAATGAGAATGGCGATGATTGCAATCACGACAAGCAGTTCAATCAAGGTGAACCCGTGGCGTGTACGTACGGACGGTGTGCGCATTCAGAATCCTAATCAATCAAAGAAAGTTGAAATTGTGGAATCGTCGGTGGTAAGGGCCTGAGGGTGAGGTCTAGGCAGGTACTCGACGAGCAAGTTGGAGTCGAATCATATGCAAGTGAAGATATGAAGACAATTAATATTCCCGATGAAATTTCGGGGAATCTATGTGCTGGCGGGGGTGTTCGCTCGTGGTGATGTACTCATCTGAACCGGTTAACTTGCCTGGATATACGGGGTACGAAACGAAAAACCGGTCGGCCCGAGCAATAAGCGGACCAACCGGTTTGAAATTGACGATTGTGTGAGTCGTTTGGCAGGGTTTACGGTTGCGTTTGTCGGTAGTCGCCGTAGGGATTCGCTTGGCTGGGGACCGCATTCGGCTGTGTTGCCGGTTTGGGTGGTTTCAACGTGCTGTGACCGACGAATAGCATCGGAAGTTTGCCAACAACCGGACGGGCCTCCCGCTCGAACTGCGATGTGGGCAATGGCGGCGGTGTCGAAGGTATTTCCGCGGCTGAGTCTTCAGAGAGTGGCGGTCGTGTCATAGGGGATTGTGGCATCGCGGGGAATTGTTGAGATTCCAGCGACGGTTGCGGTGGAACAAGCGATGGTGGAGGTGCCGTCGGTTGGGGAATCCAGTGTGGCATGATTGGCGTCGGTGCAGGGGCCAATGAGGGAGTTGGTTCGGGACCGGAATTGGTTGGCCCGCTGACTGGTTGACTGACATTTGGATGCCAGTGCAGTTGTTCGGGGTTCCACGGTCGCCAGCCAGTGCGATGAAATCCATAGGACGGGTCGTATGCCGGAACGTAGCGGGGGCGTTCTTCCTCGCTGGAACAGCAGTCGCAGATCCCCCCCGAAGCCGCCGATGAAGACATTAACACTTTTCCCGTGGCTAGCAGGACGGTCCAAACCAAACTTCGGTGTACTTTGGGCACGTTTGTCACCTGTCGATTACGGGAATGGAAGCATCTGCGGAGCGTTCATCACTGCGGATTGTTGGCATCGTAGACGGGTTGCAACGGCTTCGCGTAGTACTGGTAATGATTGCCAAAAAAGGCGTGGTGTCCGCTGTTGGGCAGGAGACTCGCAGACCTTTGGGCACGATCGAAAACGGCGGCTCGTCGAGCTTTCAGCGTCTGATTGACGATGATGTCATTGCCTCCCAAGTTGCTGCGGAACTGGGTGGAGTGTCCGGTTCGTGGCAACGGGGCACCACCGCGAGCCAAACTTTGGAACGCTTGTGGATTCCGAATCAACCCGTCTCCAGGGGCGAGGTAGCGTGGTTCGGCATTTTGCCGATTGAGATCAATTTCTCTTTGCAATTGCTGGTTCGGTCGGACGATGCCGTAGTAATCCAACACCGGATTGTTGGGTTGTCGAAGCAAGTTCAAATACGGACTCACCGTAGGACGGCCAAACGGATTCGCCTGTGCATTCGGGAGATATCCGTTGTACTGAGCCCAAGCCGACTGGCTGACACTCATGACAAGCACTGCGATACCCAGTCGAATCCAATTCGTCATGTTTTCCCCGCAATCGTCGATGGTTCAACAGTCGTTGCCGGATATATTCAGACCACTAGACTTCTGATCGAAACGGGTTCTGTCTCTTGGAGGCTGGAAAGCAATTGCTTTCTCACGTCCACTACAGACACAGATGACCGCAATACGGTTTAGAATCCGCCACCGGTCCCGCCGTTGAAGCGGTGTCCAAATTGAATCGCCCGCACCGATCCATTCCCGAGCAACGCGAAACCGAGCACCCGTTCAACCGGAGCCGTCAACTTGGCCACGAATGTGTCAAACTTGACCAAGTGATCTGCTTTGACGTAGATGCGGTCGCCGGGAAGCAATTGGTAGTTGGTATCTGTCTGGCCGCCCCGGACGATGGCATCCCAATCAACCGGCAGGACTTGGTCGAATCCGCCGCCTGCGGGTGTGGGGCGGGCGATCCAGATATCTTTCTTCGACGAGACAATCGGCAAACCGTTGATCTGCGAAATCGCGTCCAGAACGGTTTCGTTGCCCGTGCAAACGAAACGGTGGACCCGTTCACCGGCTCCTCCACCATCCGTCACCACGTAATAAAACTTGCTGTTGTACGCGAGCACGTCGACACTGACTTCCGGGTGATGCAAGTATCGCGACAAATGCCGTTCAATCTGCATTTTGACTTCCGCCAACGTCATCCCGGCCACATAAACTTCGCCATACACGCCAAGCGAAAGCATGCCGTCCGGACGAACGAGGTGTTCGCCGGAGATGAGCTGTTTGCCGTCCGGCTGCATCAACGAGACGATCAATTGCGGATGGGCCAGGTTACTGTTGTTGCGAAGGTGCCGCTCGATTTCCGCCTGAGCTTCGTCGATGGCCAAACCGGCCACGCGAACTTTCCCATACTCCGGACCGAAATCGATGCTCCCATCGGTTTGAACGACGAAAACACCGTCGATCTGTTTGAAGCCCTGGATGATTTCGCCGTCTCGCGGGTCGATCGGCAAAGTGTTGGCCACGCGAATCATCAGTTGATCGGCTGCCCGGAGCGGGGCATCGTGACGACGTAAGTTGTGGGTCGATTCCACCAGCAAAATATCCGGCGGTTCCACCGTGTACCGAGGCAACGAAACCTTGTTCAGTTCTCGCGGAGCTTCACAAACTCCGAATTCGGAATGACCAACGTACGATTCACTCTCGATCGCGTCCGGAGGACAAACCTCCTGGTAATTGGTCGTTACCAACGGGGCAGCGCACCCCGGCAGCAACAGGAGAATTCCGAAGTATTCGACCAAACGAATGCAGATCGACGAACGCAAAGTCTGAGATGGCGATCGCATTTGTTCCTCTCACCGTCAACGTCGATACGAGGACCCGAATTTCGGCTCCGATACACTCTGCGCACAAATCCAGTGGATTCGGTACTGTGTCTTTCATCGGTCCAGAGCATACTTGCTCTTTGATAAAATGCGTCGACTTTACCGATTCGCACGGTCTTTTCGGGTTCTACCGATTGGAACGACTGCAACGCCATCTGTAATTTGTCTGGTGTTATGTATATCATGTTTGGGATTGTTGCGGCAAAATGCGTGTCGTCTGGGCGGTCTTGCGAGACGTGCGTTGGTTGTTCCCGCCTATGAAACCGTTAAACTGGGCAGATTGCCTATTTGAATTTTCTTCTGATGGGAACGCTGGATGCTGGACCCGAGCAGTTCAATTCTTGATGCCGAATTTATCGCGTTTGATCTGGAAACCACCGGCTGTTCGCCGGACTTCAGTGAGATCGTGGAGATCGGAGCCGTTCGGTTTCGATTGGATGGAACCGAAATCGCACGGTTTCAACAGTTGGTGGATCCACGCTGCCGGATTCCCGCCGCAACTACAGCGGTTCATGGAATCACCGATGATATGGTCGCTGACCAACCGCCGATCGAGGAAGCTCTGCCAAAGTTTCTGAAATTCCTGGGCGATGCGGAGGCGATTGGAATGGCTCACAACGCGGCTTTCGATGTCGGGTTTCTCAATCGAGCCCTTCATCGCTGCAACGAGGTGTGCCCATTGACTCCGGTGATTGACACCGTGCGGTTATCGCGTCGCTGGGTTCACAATTGCCGACGCTACACCTTAGCGGCGTTGGGACAGCACTTCGGCGTAGCCGATTACGTGGAGCACCGCGGGTTGTCCGATTCGCTGGTGTTGAAGGATGTCTTTCTGGGAGTGATGCGAGAAGGACTGATTGTCGAGACCGTCGGCGACTTTCTGCGGCTGGCGAAACCGAAGTTTTTTCGTGCGACCAAACCTCCGGAAAAAACACCGTGCTTGCCGAGCGAATTTGCCGCTCTCCAAGCCGCTGCCGATAGCCGTTCTACGGTGCTCATGAAATACCAAAGTGCCAAACGAGGCGTGGCGGAACGCTCCGTGACGCCGCGTAAGTTTGTGCAGTTTCGCAATACCGTTTATCTATTGGCTTTCTGCCATACAGACCGCAAAGAGAAGCAATATCGTCTCGATCGTATCCGAGATTTTCATGTCGATAGCGGTGAGTAACTTTGCTGAGAGTCGATTTTCAACAAGTCTGATTAGCCCCTGTGTTCCGGAGTTTCTCGATGTTGCGTTTCGCATCCGTTGCTATGATTTTGTTGTGCGCGTGTAACACTTTCGCAGGTGAAGCGGACGGTCGCTTGGATATCTACTTCATCGATGTCGAAGGTGGAGCGGCCACACTGTTCGTGACACCGGCAGGGGAATCGTTGCTGATCGACTCCGGCTATCCAGACAACAACGGTCGCGATCGGGATCGTATTCTCGACGTGGTGAAAAACGTGGCGAAGCTGGATCAACTCGATCATGCCGCTGTCACGCATTGGCATCTCGATCATTACGGCAACCATGCAGCTTTGTCGACGATGATCCCCATCAAAACCTTCTGGGATCGCGGCATTCCCGATGACATCCCCGAGGACAAGAATTTCTCCGAACGAATCTTCGCCTACCGCGCCGCGGCTCAGAACGAATCCAACGCGTTATCGGTCGGGGATCAATTGCCGCTGAAGTCGCAGGACACTCCGCTGCAAATTCAGATCATCACCAGTGGTCGCAAGGTGATTCCCAATACGGGCGAGCCGAACCCGTTTGCGGCCGAGCACAAACCGAATCCGGAAGACAAAAGCGACAACGCCGACAGTTTAAGTTTTCTTCTGTCGTTCGGTGAATTCAAGTTTCTTTGCTGCGGGGATCTGACTTGGAACATCGAAGCGAAATTAATGACTCCGAACAATCCGATTGGCAAAGTCGACATGTTCATGGTCACGCACCACGGGCTGCCGGTGAGTAATAATCCGGTTCTGGTGAAAGCCATCGATCCAGTCGTGGCAGTCATGTGCAATGGACCGAAGAAGGGAGGGCATCCACAAACGCTGGCGACGTTGAGACAGGTGGAATCACTAAAGGACTTGTATCAACTCCATCGCAACATCGCCGTGCCGGATTCCGGTCAAGCACCGCCTGAGTTCATCGCTAACAGCGAGCGGACCAACACGTGCCCCGGTCGCTGGGTGAAAGCCTCAGTTGCGGCAGACGGAAAAAGCTACACCGTGCAAATCGGACCCGACGGAAAAAAACGCACCTACCAAACGCGGTAGGTGATAGCGTGGGAAGCGGCCGCTCAGAGGTGTCTTGGCCGAACTTATTAAGGCAACGCTGGACCGGAAATCGATGACAGGAATCGTTTCAAACTCTGACGCAGATGGTCGAGTTTGATTCTGGCCTTCTTAGCCTTCAACTCAAGTAAACGGATGCGTTCGACGTCAGCACGCGACGGCTTCTTTTGCGTTTTGAGTTGGGCTTCCAAAACGCCGATGCGACTCTCGTGATGGGACACCATCGCGTTCGCTGCGTTTTTCTCCGACGCGGTTGTCGCACCGCGTATAAAAAGAGCCTCAACACGTTTGACGTCTTTGATGGAACTCTCCAAAGCGACCTTAGCCGCTTTTAGTTCCGCTTCCGTCTTGAGGATTTCCGCCGGATCGGCTGTTGCTTCCGCTTCCGCAACTTTCACCATCTGCTCGCGGATGGCGACTTGAATTTCGGCCAATTCAATTTGGTTGCGAAGCTCGATGACAAGAGGTTTCTCGTCGGCGGCGTCTTGGTTTGCTCCGGACGATTCCGGAACGCTCAACCAACCGACAAGAATCAGACAGGGCAGGGTGATTGGTGTTAGCAACAGCGAAAACCGGCGGGTTGACATCCCTCGTCTCCTCAAAAAATCCATTGGGAATTCATTGAGGCTTTCGAGGGAGCTGATCTCAGTCCTCGTCTTGCCAATCTAAGTCGTCGTCCCAGAAGGCTGCCTCGTCTTCATCTTCTTCGTGCTCGACCATTTGTTCAAGCATCAATGTGATTTGTAAGACTTGAATCACATTGGGAGCGGATTCGGCCTGCGGGTTGTCGGCGAACATTTCCGTGAGTTCCGCCATCTCGTCGTCGCCACGGCTGCGGTAGCATTCACTCAACGATTGCCAGACGCTTTTGTTGTGTGGCGCGGGAATGAGCTGGGCGGCTTTTTTCAGCGGGGGGATCGCTTCTTCAAATCGCCGGGCGGCAATGAACGCCTCACCCTTCATGTACTCAACGGTGGCTTCCCATGGGCCCGGATCTTGGACGGCATCGAGTTCAATCAATGCTCGTTCGGGTAAATCGAGATCCAGGTATCCTTCCGCCGCTGAGAGACGCTTCATCAATTTCGGACTCGCGGGAACATTCATGCCGGCACCTGTCCAGAAGCTCGAAATGGGATTGCCAGACTTCGAAGAGGGCCGGTTGTTGGCCCCACTGGAGGGAAAAAATGTCAAGATGCAACTCTTATTTGCAAATGGGAACTAATGGGGAAGGAAACGCGGTTCGACCTCCTGCCGATGTTTCTCCTCTTCCTTCTTCGGGAATCCTATGCAGCGGACCGAAGGAAAGACAGGGCTTCTTTGGGGACTCTTGCGATTTCGTTGCAGAGTGCCAGGGTTGTAGCTGCAAATCGCAAGGAACCCGTTGCGGAGTCAGCTCGTATTTCGGGAAGCTGGACGGATTTAGCGTTCGCAGCGTGAACAGAGTCGAAAAATCCTGAAAATTGGTGCTGAAGTGCCAGTCGACACTGGCATTTCCAAGAATAGTGGAATCGAATGACTTCCATGTCGCTGTCGCCGCGATCTTGGCGATAATATTTTCATCTTCGAGTCGTGATTTTCGCGTTCGCGGAGAATTCGACCTTTGCAGCGTTCTGTTCATTTGTCTGGATTGGTCTGGCAATTCGATGACAGTGACTCCCGACACAAGTGAAATTTTGGTAGGCGTCGAACGGATCCGCCACGATGAATGGGTGGCTCGATTCGAGAACGCTCCCGATGTGCAGTTTGTCGGTCATTCGGCCGAAGCTGCATTTCAGGGGTTACTCGATCAGCACCAGGAGCGATTACCGGAGAACTGCGGCCGAGTCGAAATTAACGGCGACTACCACCGCGGACATCTTCAGTTCCTGCTGTTCCCCCGACATCGTTGTACCGATTGTGGTGGACGAGGGCAGTACGTCGGTCTGATTCACGTCGAACCTTGCCAAGCGTGTCGTGGCTCAGGGTTGGTTGTGCCGTAACACCAGTATCGAGGCGCGAACAGGGCAGAAGGTTCACTGACGACGTGCAAGTTCCATCTGAATGTTATCGATGCTCAGCGTGCCGGTGCCGCCATTGAGTCCCATGCGAATCACCGCTTCACGAGTACGTGGAGGCACGACGATGGTTTGGCTGTAGACTTCCCAATCTTGTGAGCCCAACCACGGACCGATGCTAATTTCCCCCACGGGACGGCGGATGTCGTCGTAGAAATGCATCACCAGACCGGGTTGCTGAAAGCGTTGCCGACCACGACGGACATTCTCCATCCGAATCGCCATGCGAAATCGCAACCGAGCAATCTCACGGCCATCAATCGCCATGCCTTGCAGCATCTGAGCCAATCGCCCCGGCTCTTCATTCTCGAAGGTCACACAGCGTTTTCCGTGGGGAGCGTGGCGGGTTTCTAACGTTGTTTGACGTTGATAATGCCAACCGTCGGCTCGTCCGTCGTCGTTGTCGTCGTGCTCGAAACTGCCGTTGACGAGTTCTGGATTTTTCGGGTCAGGCAGTTTCTCGCGGTTGTTTTCCGAGATGCCCGTCATTGGCACGAACAGCGTGGGGATTAGCCGTTCCTGTTCGAGTTTGCCGTCCTTCTTCTTTAACAGATGAAACACCTGCTGGTAGCGTTCGCCGAGCGGAATGATCATTGTGCCACCTTCGCGAAGTTGCTGAACCAACGGAATTGGCACTTTCTCCGGGGAGCACGTGACGATGATTTTGTCGAACGGAGCATGTTCCGGCCAACCTTGGTAACCATCGCCGACTTTGACGTGGACATTCTCGTAGTCCAACGCCTTCAATCTCCGAGCGGCAGATTCTCCGAGCGGCTTGACGATTTCGATTGTGTAGACTTCATCGGCTAGTTCCCCCAGCACCGCCGCTTGGTATCCGCTGCCGGTACCGATTTCGAGAACCTTGTCGGTTGGTTGTGGATCAATCGATTCCGTCATGTAGCCAACGATGAACGGTGGCGAAATCGTTTGCCGATGACCGATCGGCAACGCCTGGTCCGTGTAGGCGGATCGCTGATGAGTCCGCGTGACGAATTCGTGTCGCGGGACTTTCGTCATCGCCTGCAACACACGTCGGTTCGAGATGCCCTCATCCCGCAGCCAACGCTGCACCATTTGTTTGCGTGCCTCTTCGAAGCGGTCCTGTGGTTGGGCCGCTTCCGAAAGACACAGGAGGACCAGTAGTCCACCGAAGACCAATCGAAATTGCGTGCGGTGTATCATGAGTTCCTCCTGATCAGCAGCATCCCTACAAACAGACTAATGAGAACTATCGGTCGCGTCCAACTCAAATGCTTGAACCAACCGGCTCCATCAAGAATGCGCACAGACGGCGAATTGCGCTCGAATCTCACGACCCAACCAACCGAAACAGACAGTGCATCCGTATTGCGAAGGAGCGCAACCATGCAGAGAACATCGAGTTCACAACGAAATCAGTGGTCCGGATTGCTTGTGATCGGCATGATTGTCGGTCCGGGTTGCGGGTCGGAGACACCGGACCAACCGGTTGTGGAAAAACCAACGCCGAACGCCAGTGCAACCGCTGCAAACGGCCCCGTTGTGGAGTCGTCATCTCCAACGCGACCAGTCGTGCCCGAGAAACCAGCGGAGACTGAGTTGGTGTCTCTGGAAATTCCAACCGAGTTGGAACTCCCAACCGAATTGCCGACGCCGGAACCGGTGCCGACGTCCACACCGGTCGCAACGCCGGAACGTGTGGAAGCATCGAACCTCTTGCCGCATACTCGAATTCTGCGGGTTCCGACCCGTGAAGCCGAGATGACCGCCGCCGCACACACCTTCCAAGAAATGCAGGTTGCGTACGAAAGTCAAAAGCCGGACGACTACCAAGTTGCCGAGGCAAAATTATTGCGGTTCGGTCCCGATGCAGTGCCGGTGTTGCTCGATCGACTCGCCGCGAAGAATGCCACCACGGAATCGACAACCCAGCAAGAGTTGGCCTCCATGATGCTCTTGCAGATTCTTCCGGAGACGTTGTTGGTCGATCCGTCATTTCCCGACGACTTGCGAATTCGTGTCTTTCAGGTCTTGCCGACAGCGTTGAGTCATCCGTCGGCGGATGTGCGGATTAACATTGCAACAGCGTTGTCGCTATTCCAAGATCCGCCGCCGCAACTGGTGCCGGCTTTGCGAGGGTTGCTCAAGTCCGAGGCAGAGCATCATCGGTTGATGGCACTCATCGCGCTTGGCAATCTCGGGCCACATTCCGCCGTTGCGATGACGGATATCCGGGAATCGTTGAAAGACGAAAGTGCCGATGTCCGTGAAGCGGCAAAACGCACGCTCGATCTCATGGCGACAGTGCCGACGGCAAGACAATAGAACCTTGAACGCACGTTTGGTCTGTTCACGACGATTTCGGACGACGACGGATTAGCAACCAAACCCGTGTGACGATGGTTGTGAGGACGAGCACGATCAGCAGAATCGAAATCGTGTACGCGAACAGTCCCACCAGATACGGGGCGATCACGCTGTCGATAAATGTTCCCAGAATCCGGCTCACGAGATACATAACGCCCAAGAGCAACACGAGCCAGAGAAAATTTTTCCAAAGATATTGCCAAGAGTTGGCGAAGTCTTGCCGACTCGGCGCCAACGCGACCGCCATAGACGCGGTGAGATAGAGGTATCCCCAGAAACTCCAACTCGTGAAGTTCTCGTAGATTTTCATCGGTAGCCGTCCCATCGTGAAGATCATCCCCCAGAATGCACTTTGAAGATTGTGCTGAGGCAATGCATCGTCACTGACAGCTTCGGCGGGGCTTTGATCAAGTCCAAGCGGATCGCCAGCGAGGACGGTGAGCAAAGTCATCGTGCCCAACCCCCCGAACACGGGGGCGAACGAGATCAGCAAATCACCCACCAGCGGCAGCTTCGATGGCCCATGCATCACGTAGCCACCGTAGACGGGTTTAGAGTCGGGACTTGGAAGCCGCCCGAACAACTGAACTTTCTCGACCCGCGCTCCGGTGAGTTTGCATGCGACGTAATGGGAAAGCTCGTGAACTAACACGCCCGGAAAAACCAGTAGCCGAAAGACGAATCCGTTTGTGGCCGACGTCACCATCCGCGTAATGGCCTGACTGATGAGAATCACACAGGCGAACCAACAAACGGTCAGCAGCAAAACCATGGTTTTTTTGAACTCAAAGGCGAACGCGGATACAAGAGCCATCACTATAACCGACGAATGATCGGAAACTCACACTAATGTTCGTCATTCGTGACCGGCACGAACGCCACTCGCTCGATGAGTTGGTCGGTGGCGATGCGATCGGTCTTTCCGTCGGCCGAAATTTTGCGAATCACGCTGCCGTTGGTCACAAGGATTTCACCCGCGGAATTCAAATCGTAATGGACCACGCCCTCGGCCAAAACGGTTTCGTCTCCGTTGGGTTTTCGGCAAACGAGTTGCCAATCATTCGGGACCAATCCAGCGGGGGAGTCGGGAGTGCTTTTCTGTTGAAGCTTGTGCAGATCGATCGCTTGCCCGGACAGCATGATGAACCGAGCTTCCGGCGTTTGCTGACGCTTCGGACCACCGGAGGAAATCAACGGGGGACCTCCGAAAGCCGTTGTGACGAAACTAAAAAAGTGATGCATCCCAATCAGAAATCGGACCGGGTACAGCACGATATCTTTCAACGTTGTTCCGAGTTTGCGACGTTGCGGCCCCTGGAAGCGATACGGTCGTCGAATGAAATACAAATCGCCATCGTCAGTAACTCTTGGGTGCAACAAATCGGAGTCCGACTCTTCCAGCAGGACTTCGAATGTTTCGGATTCTAAATCGGCTTGCTCGATGCGGTACGGCGACATTCCTCGCGGATAGCCCAGGTGATCCCGCAAAAATCCGGCTGACTGAAACACGAGCCGGCGTTTCTCTCCGGGCACCCATTGGGCACTTTCGTCGAGGGAATCACCGAGAGTGATGTCACGCAGGAACCGCCCGTCATTCTCACCGACAACAATGCCCACCGAACCGTCTTCCCGAGGCAGTGAAAAAGCTAGGCTCTTCGATGCGGCATGGTAAGCCAAATCGCGAGCCGGAAAGTCGTTGCGGTGCATCAACCGAGTTTCTTCATCCCGTGCGGCGTTATAGCGAAACAATCCGTTCACGCCGTGAAGATCGAGCAGATAGAAGACATCTCCGGAATCATGTCCCGGTGCGAGCGAACTGAACCGGATCGGTCGGCGGACAGCCACGTTTGCGGCCATCGCTTCCAACGGGTTTTCCTCCATCGCCATGTTGCCCCAAAGGCCGCTGGACTCTTGCCATCCTCGAGCTTGGCGTTGGCGTTCACGACGTTCTTGCGTCTGCCGAGCGAACAGACTTTCTACTTCGCGAGCCGATTCGCCAGGCGATTGCACCAACAACCGACCTCGCGAAAGATACGCCACCATGAAACTCATGAAATCGAATCTCCAAAAAAACGACGGGCAGGGCTATCATCGCCAAACCCGTCGTGAATTGGAATCGACTTGTATTTCGACAAGTCTCCGATTTAAACCGACTCACGGGCAACCACGGTTGCGGCGAGGTCTGCAAACTTCAGTTACCGCTCGGCGGTTTCGATTTCCTTCGCGGGTTGCACACGATCGGCTACGTTCTGCTCTTTTTCTTTGAGTAGTTCCTCGTGTTTTTCCGTTCGCCAATCTTTCGTGGGCCACAAGATGGCTCGCGAGTCTTCGCTGCCGGTCACAGCCAATCGGCCATCCGGTGCGAAGCGGACTGACGTCACGGCACGAGTATGTCGACGAAGCGTGAGAATTTGTTTCGCCTGTGGCACATCCACGCCGTCCTCTTCAGGAATTCGCGTGTCCCAGACGATCACGCTGTTGTCCTCGCTGGCCGACATCATACGATCCCCGTAGGTTTCGAATTCATCTTGCTGACCGTTGTTGTTGAAGTCTTCCAACGGCGAGAACACAACATCCGTAACGGCTGCCGAGTGGCCGGCGAATGTCATTTTCTTCTGAAGTGACAACTCACCGTTTTGGTTTTCGAGGTTCCACATGGTCGCGATACGGTTGTTGTGACCGACCACGATTCGCTGACCGTCACCACAGAAATCGACGCACAACAGCGAGTCTTCCTCGGCCGGGCTGGTGAACTGGACTTTTCCAGTGGCAGCATCCCAGAGGCGAATGGTTCGGTCTTTGGAAACGGTGACGATGGTTTGCCCATCTGGCGAAAATGCCCCGTCGGTCACGTCACTGCGGTGACCTGTGAATGACTGAACCACCGATGCTTTCAGGCGGGTTTCGCCATCGACATCCACCGGCTCGATCGACCACAGTTTCGCCGTGCCATCAGCACTGACTGTCAGAATACGTTGGCCATCGGGAGAGTAACGAGCGTTAAGAACCGGTCCACGATGTGCCCCTTCGAGTTTGACAATCGTGCGGCGTGCTTGCACGTCCCAAACGCGAGCCGAGTTTTCGAGACCGCTTGCAACGAGGTGCAGACCGTCGGGAGCAAAGTCGGCGGAGACAATTTGATCGTGAGCGTTAAAGGACATCACCAACTGGACGTTCGATTGATCCTCAAAGCCCTTTTCAATCGTAAAGACCTGGACATCAGCCAGACCCAGCAAAGCAAATCGGTTCACACCAGGTTCCGGTGAGAAGATGACGCCTTGCAGAAGTCGCCCGTTCGCATTCAGGTGTTGGTCGGCAGTCGCGTTTTCGTTCGCTGAGTTTTCGACATTCCAAAGATGCGTCCAGGCATCTTGGGAATTTGTGGCGAGCACGATCCCGCCATCCGGGGAGATCGCCACCGATCCGATTCGCGGTTGCAGAAGCGAATCCACGCTGACACCGTCGAAAACTTCCTCTGCGAATTGCTCGGCGAACTCCTTGGCCAAACGAGATTCGGCGGCTACGGAGTCCGTCGACAGATTTTTGTTCGCAGCTGTCTGGGCGACCCGTTTGGGCAATTGATAGAGCAAAGTCACCACGTTCTGTTGCCAACCGCCTCGCTCGCGGAAGTTCGACAAGTCACCATTGGCATTGACGATTTGCCACGCTCGCTCCATGATCTCGGTCGAGTGGCGTTTCGAGCGAAATTCCTGTCGTACGTTTGAGAGAAGTGTCTTCAGTCCCCCATGCGGTGCATAAACTCGCTCGACTTCCGCGGTTGCCAGATCCCAGACACGAACCTTTCCATCAGCACAAGCCGTGACCATACGACTGCCATCGGGGGTCGTCTGCATTGAGAAAATTGCCCCCGGGTGTGGCATTCGACGGTCTGTGATTTCCTCACCCGTCGAGACGTTCCATAGGGAAACAACTTGGTCCGCACCGGCTGTCACGAGGACATCGTCGTTGGGCAGGAACTTCGCCGCCACGATAGCGCCCTTGTGAGCGTATTTGCCTTCAAATGGGGCGATAGCACGCAATAGTGTGACCGTTTTCGCTCCCGGCTTCCACGCCCACAGCTGCATCCGGCCGGCTCGGTCGGCAGTGAGCAGGACGAGTTGGCCATTGGAATTCACGTCGTTCGAGATCGCGACGGCGTTGATTGGCGTCGGGTGTTCGGCGAAGCTCACCAGTGGGGTATTGATCGATGACGAATCCGACGATCCGAGGTCGGTCACGTCCCAAAGTTTTGCCTGCCATGCGCTGGATTGGTCTTCAGGATCAATTTGGCCGCCACCGGTGAGGACCCATCGACCCTTGCTCGATGATACCGCCAACGCGGAGCCGTCGCCGGTTCCTTCCAACGTCATCAGCTGAGTGCCCGAAGTCAGGTCCCAGATGCGTGTCGTTGAATCAGAAGCGGAACTGACGAACGTCTGCCCATCCGACAGGAACATCCCCGATGGCACGGAAGCATCCGGCGAATGGCCTTCGGTGAGCGTTTCCGTGAGAGCATCGTCGGATTGGTTCCGGTTCAGATTATAGACTTTGACTGTCTTGTCACGACTGACGGTGGCGACTCGTCGTTCACCGTCGCGGGTCGTGATGGCGACATCTTCAATGGAAGCAGCGTGACCGCCGAGTTCGGGGCCATCAACGAGATAGATGGCGTCTTCGGCGTTCTCGCCGGTACTGAACTGTCGCACGAAACCATCATGACCAGTCGAGAGAATCCAAGTTCCATCGGGGCTGAAGACACAATCACGGACCCAGCCGCCATGTCCTTTGAACGTCACTTGAGGAGTGATCTGAGCGGTCGTGGTCCCTCGCGCAACTTTCCAGACCTTCACGAGATTGTCGTTCGCACCACTGAGGACCACCAAGAAATCTTGAGAGGTATTGAACGGTGACGAGGTGGCATCAGCAAAGCTGACACTTGTCACAGGCGCTGAGTGTCCGCTGAGGACTGTGAACTTCGTTCGGGGAACCGGCTCTCTGCGGTAGAGCTTCGCGAAGTACTCCTTCTGCGTGAGTTGTGGAATGTCTTCCGGTTGCCAGACCAGGATCTTCCGATCGTATCCGCCGGTGGCGACGGTTTGACCGTCCGGTGAACACGCGACCGAGTAAACTGGTCCAGTGTGTCCTCGGAACGGCAACAAGAAACTGACGTTCGCTTCTTCCGTCCACTGTCCGGTGGGGTCTCGCCAAACCACGGCGGTTCCGTCTTCGCTGACAGTGATAATCTGCGTTTCCAACCCGGAGTCGTTGGAGGCAAACGTGGCATCCCAGACCCAGTCGCTATGAGCGTCAAACGTGCGGATCAGATCGCCGGTGGCGACGTTCCACAGTCGAGCCGTTCGGTCCATGGATGCCGTCAACAAGAGTCGGCCATCGCGTGAGAATTCCACACTCACCACATGGTTCAGGTGACCCAACGCCATCCGTTGATCTTCGTTGCCAGCGATCGAGAAAATGTCTCGCGGTCCGAATGATTCTTCGACAAATTCTTGGTTATCGACATTCCACAACTTGATGAATCCGTTGCGTGTATCGTCGGTTCCCAAGGCGATGAAACGGTTGTCGGGCGAGACGGCAATGGAGAGAACATTCACCGAAGCGGGCAGGGGGATGTCTTGCACATCGTCTTTGTCCAATCGGTTTTGAACTCGAGCCAATCCTTCGGCTCCACCAATGGCAAAGCGATCGTCTTGGTGGAACAATGCAATGGATTCGATCCGCTTGCCTTGCTCGAACTCACGTTCACTTTGCGAGCACAAATGCATCAGATAACCCCATTCCCAGTTCCGGAATGAGGGGTTGGTTTGGTTGAGCAAGTCCCGGGCGAAATCGAACGAATTCTCTTCGATTTTCGCTTTCGCCAAACCGATCAGTGCCCCGTAAGATTCGTATTCTTGGGCCTTCCGAGCAATTTCTTCTCGGCGACGAGCGGAGATGGCTTCATTCCGCTCGACTTCGGCGATGGTCCGTTGAACGGAAGCTTCGATGGCATTGAACTGAGCCACAGCGGCTTCACCGTCGGCTCGTTTCCGTTCGGTCAACGCCAAGTCGAGGTTGGCGACGGCTCGTTGTTCTTGGACACGGGCATTCTGTTCCTCGACGGAGGCTTGAACCGCATTGAAGTCTGACAACGCAGCCGAACCCGCTGCACGTCGAGATTGAATCACCTCGGCGGCTCGAGCGATCTCCGCTTGTTTTCGCTGTGCTTGAGCTTCGATCGAATTGAAGAACGCAATCACGGCTTCACCGGCCGCCCGTTTGCGTTGCTTGCTTTCGGCTTTCTGAGCCGCCACAGCTTTCTGCTCTTCAACGGAGGCTTGAACGGCGTTGAAGTCAGAGAGGGCGGCTTCACCGGCGGCAATTCGTGTTTGGATGGCTTCCGCCAATTGAGCCAGTTCGGCTTTGTGTTGCTGGACCGTCGCTTGAACCGCGTTGAAGTCCGCAATAACGGCCTCACCCGCTGCAATTCTCGCTTGGGCTTCCTCGGCCGCTTGAGCCAGTTCAGCCGCTAGCAACGCCTGTTCGGTTTGCTTCTTCTGAGCTTGGGCTTCAATGGCATTGAAGAACGCGATCGCGGCTTCACCGGCCGCCCGACGAGCCTGAACCGCTTCGGCTTCCTTCGCCGCTTCCGCAATCGCCAAGTTTCTCAGTGCTTGTTCTTCTTGGATTCCCGCTTCGATGGCGTTGAAGTCGGCAATTGCAGCCGATCCTGCCGCCCGACGTTCACTGTTCTCGGCCGCAACTCGTCGTTCTTCGGCTTCCGCACGAGCTGCATTCACCCACAAGAACGCCGCCGAAACGACTAACAAGATCGTTGCGACCAATCCATATCCGACCTGTCTCGCCCGCTTCAATTTCTGAATGCGGTCGTCACGTTCCTTCTTGGACTTGGCGATCGTGGCCAAAATTGGTTGATGGTCGGGATCATTCTGATCCAACAGCGAGGCTGCTAAGTCAAAGTCGGAGTTCTCCAACGCACGTTCGGCGTATGCGACCTGAGTGATTGCAAGACCGGTCGCGGCGGTTTTGTTTCCACTCCACAGACGAAGTGCTTCCTCGAAACCGAATACCGCTTTGTTGAAGGTTTGATAGTTTCCGGTTTCCCGAGCTTCCCGTAGGTCGTCTTCGGCTCGATCAGAGAGTTCGTAACTTTCGCTGTGAGTGAGGTAATCCTCCACCGCTGTGCGGAACTCATGGACGCTGCCGTGTCGCTCTCGCGGGTTGGTCGCCATTGCCCGCATGGCAATCGACATCAACTCGCCTTCTTCTTTCGCAGGATGGATGACATTCTTCGCCGCCGCCATCAGGCACTTCATGGCGTTCTTGCCACGGTGCGGGGGAGCGCCGGTGACAATTTCGTAGAGAATTGCTCCCAGGAGATAAACGTCGCTGGCTGGTCCGATCGAACTCAGCGGGCCGGTCGCCATTTCCGGTGCCATGTAAGCGGGCGTCCCGCCCATGCTGTTCGTGGGCGTGATCCCCCGTTTGCCGTGAGAGAATTCTTTGGTCGGCATGGCCAGGCCCCAGTCCATCACCAGGACTTCACCGAACTCACCGAGCATCACGTTCTCGGGTTTGAGGTCGCGGTGGACCACGCCTTTCGAGTGTGCGAACGCCATGGCGTCGGCGACTCGCATCAGAACTTCCAGGTTCTTATCCAACGGTTTCTGACGAAGCGTATCAATCCACGGATTCCCCGTGACGTGCTTCATCGAATAGAACAACGCTTCCTCTTCGTCTTGGCCCACATCGTAGATCGGCACAATGTTCGGATGGGCCAAGTCACCGGTGACAACCGCTTCCGTCAAAAACTTCGCTTGTTGTTCGCGGAGTTTTTTGCTTTTGACCTTCAACATCTTGACGGCCACTGAGCGGTCGACCGATGTCTGCCGGGCATTGTAGACCTTGCCCATCCCGCCTTCGCCGAGCAGGTTCATCAACACATAGTCGGCATCTTCGGCTCGTGGAGTTCCCTCCAAACGGAGCGAACGGCGTTTGATGACCAACCCACCGGACGACAACGAACGTTTCAAATCGTCGGCATCCATCGCAGCCGTGCGATCGTTCGAGACTCCACCAGACTCGTTCGAGTCGAACGTTTTCGAGTCCGAAGCGAATTCATCCGAAACGATTGTCTGATCGTAACTGTCGTCCTGAGGTGGTCCCATTGACCCGGCAGCATCGAACTCGTCGGTCTTGGACGTTTGGTCGGCCGAATCGGCACCTTCAACTTCCAAACTATCCGAGACGATTGTTTGATCGCCTCGATCTTCTTGCGGCAAACTGGCACCGAGGGAACCGACATCCGGGATGGTCGCTCCAAGTTCGTCGAAGTCGCTTTCGAGATCAGCGTCTGACTCGTACGTCTTCGAATCGGGCGATTCGTCGAACTCACCGAATTCGTCTGAAATAATGGTTTGATCGTAACTGTCGTTCTCGTCGCCGGAATCCGATGCCGATTCCGCCGCGTCATCCGAGATGAACTCATCCGATGCGAACGTGGCCGATTCGTGGTCAATCTCTTCCGAATCGCCGCCCGCAGCCACATCGGGAATGGTTCGCAAATCGTCGGCCGATTGACTTTCGTCAATGAATTCGTTGGATTCGACGGTCACTTCATGGCTGTCCGCGGACCATTCGTCATCGTCAGCGGAGTCCGAAGGATCCACTGGTGGCACCTCGTCGGTCGGGCTGGCTTGGTTGGTTTCCTTGTCTTCGGGACTGGCCGGCGGAAGATCGGCTGCGTAACCGGGCGCGGTCATTGTTTTTTCACTATCGCCCGTCGCGGAGTCCCCGTTCGGACCACTATCCGCGGATTGTGCACCACCGCCACCCTTGTTGAAGTCTTCATCGAGGTATTGGTCGTCCCGGGCCTTGATCGTCATTCCCGGTGTGGCATCTTGATTTGCGGATGTGCCCCACACTTGTTCAAGACGCTGGATCTCCTGGCTCGACATCTCGCGCACGTCGATCGTCACGCCACCGTCGTCTTGGTCATCGGACCAATGGCCGGCAGCGGCATCTGGTGCGGGAACATCCGCAGGAACTTCATCGGCATTCCACTGGTATCCACATTGGGAACACCGGGATGCTTCGAGATCGTCTTGAGAGAGATTGACCTGACACTGAGGACAATTAGCCATGTCGCTGCCCAGCTTCGAGAAGAAACCGATTGGATGATGAGTTGAGTTCTTCGAGAGCGATCAAAATCGCTAACTCAGGTCTTCGTATGTCCTTCTTGAAGACCATTCCGCTTCGAGGATCACTTCGACACATCCATTCGTCGCAACTCGGACTCCCCGCGGAACAAAGCGCGTTCGCCCTACTATAGTACATCCTTATAGAGACCCGTCTCAATGGGCAACTTAGGAACTTTCTCGGAAGTCCGGCTAATTCAACGTACGTAAGGATTACGTGAATCGTTCGGAATAAGCGGTCTCGTACTCGTTCCGCAACATTGGTCTCGCCGTGCGAGATCGTAGGACGTGCTTAACTTGTCAGACATTAAGAACACGCAGAATCGGCGAAATCGTCTTTCGTAGCACACGATGCTTTCTTGAATAAGTGCAGTTCCGTCTGTCGATCTCGGCGTGCTTTTCGAGTGATGCTAGCAACTTTGCACTGCTGGAATCATCGCGTCTTGTTCTCAGGGACCAGTCAAACTTGACGTCGTGAATACGCTTGACAAGTGTGCTACTCGTTGCCGGAATTTCTAATTTTTTTTGGAGTTGTTAGGAATTCGGAAGTTAATGCCATGTATAGGGGTTGCATCAAATGAATTTACTTTTCTGTTGATTTTAGTGGACAAATCGAAAATCGTCGATAACTTGAAAATTATTGGGAGGATATCGCCTTCCCTTGGCATCATGTCACACTAACGCGGATTCTCCGCATCTCTTCTCTCTTCCTTTCTGTTGGAGGCTGTGATGTCACGAACATCGCTCCGTCGTGGTTTTACCCTCATCGAGTTGCTCGTTGTGATTGCAATTATCGCAATCCTCATCGCGTTGCTACTACCTGCTGTTCAACAAGCACGGGAAGCGGCTCGGCGTACTGAGTGCAAAAACAATCTCAAACAAATTGGGATCGCACTTCACAATTACCATGATGTCTATGACGTCTTTCCTTCGGGCGTGATCAATGCGGGGCGGAGCCACTCAGTCGACCCACCCCACGTAGCTTTGAATCACACTGGTTGGGTTTTGTTGCTGCCATTTATTGAGCAAGGCAACATGCATGAGCAATGGGACTTTAACCAGATGTCCAACAACTATCTGGACAGCAACCCAGGAAATGCCACCGGTCCTGCCGGTGTTTGGGACGCGGCATCGAACCCCAATGTGACGCTTGTCCAAACGAAGATTCCGATGTTGCTATGTCCGTCGGATATCGGCGACGATCTTGAGGTCCGCTCAGATGTCACAGGTTACCATGCCAATCATGCCCGAACCAACTATGGTTTCTGCGCTGGCGGTCATGGTAACGGTTGGCCGGGGGGGGCCTACTACAGAGTGTACCAAACGAGTGCCAGCAACCTCTCGGATGGACGCACGGGCATTCAGTATCAAGGAATGTTTGGCTTCAACGGTGCTGCCAAGTTCGCTGCTGTGCGTGATGGTCTTAGTAGCACAATTGCTGTCGGCGAGCTCGCGATTGCAAACCGAACTAATGATGCTTATACGCCAATTTGGGGTGGCTATCGGCGGTATGGGACTTTCATCAACAACCACCCGAACATTGACCCCAACCACAACAATAACACTCGGTATCACATCAATGGACCATCGACAGCGACCGATTCTCGTAGTCACGTGGGCGTGACCTCAAGCGTTCACCCGGGCGGTGCCCAGTATCTCTTTGGAGACGGATCCGTCAAATTCCTGAACGAAAACATGGATCAAAGCACCTATGCGTTGCTGACTCGAATTCACGACGGGCAAGTGACTGATGACCAATAATCGGCATTCATTTCCCTTGGCCTCTTGTGTAAACGCTGTTAGGAGGACGACTCCATTGGATCGAAAACATTGGCTTCCGAGCCTGATATTGAGCATTTCGTTATGCATTGTGTCATTCGCTGGGTGCTCCTCGAATACAAAGTCTCCCGACGACGAGGAACCAGTCGCTGATGTGGATGACGTCAACATCAACAACCCTGGTGGCGAAGAACGTCTAGAACCGTGAAGGGAATTCGCACTGAGTTGTGAAAGTTAACTGTGCCCTTTTGACAGTTCAATCTGCGTTAACTTCAAGCCGAGAGTGATCAAGACGGAACAACTTCGTCTTGGTCGCTTTCGGCTTGGCAGAGTTCCTGAAAGGCAAACTGCGGTAGACAGTCAAAGGGTTTCGAAGAATCATCGAAGCAGGTAAGCGTTACTGATTGAAACGCCTGAGAGCATCGCACCGATAATGCCGAGGAAGCCTTGATCGGTACCGCAGAGATACAGATTCTCCAAATGCGTGCGACCGTCGACGACTTTTTCGGCAGCACCATAGACCGCACCGTTCAAGTGCCCGGTGTACTTGGTGATCGTGCGGGGCGTGAACATGTCGGTGTCCACGATATGTGGGCGGAAATCGGGAATGAATTGCTGCGAGGCTTCGGCGATCGCCGCACACCAGTGTTCCTTCTCCGCGACGTATTTTTCTTCCGGCCAACTCATCCAGGGATCGGGGTCCGCCAACGCGGTGATCCGGATTCGGCCCTCATCAAGCGGTTCGTCATACTGGAAATTGTTTGGCGAGCACACGATCCCGCTACGAATATCAACCGGTTCGCTGGGGCATTCGTAATGAAACTTCGGGAGTGAGTTGTAGAAGATCACGGTCTCTTTGTGACCGAAATCGAGCGGTTCGCGGTCGAGCGAGAAAATCGTTTCCACAAACGATAGTTCGCCGGGTTTATACTCCTGAGCTTCACTCTGAGCATTTTCGACAAGTCGCAACGTTTCCGTGGAACCAGCTGATGAGAGAACATTATCAGCTTCGATGATTTCACCGTCATCGAGTTCCACCGATACCGCCCGATCACCATGTGTGTGGATCGTCTTCACGCCGCATCGAAGTCGAAGTTCGCCCCCAAGACTTTTGTACTTGCGAACCAAGGGTTTGAGCATCTGTCGCACACCACCGTACGGGCGGGCGAATCCCTCTTGATAGATGCTTTGAAAGAGGATCACAAACTGGTTGAAATCCATGTCCCGTGGCGTTGCACTGCCGTAGAGGAGCAGGGGACACAGCAGCATTTCGATCAGAAGGGGATCGGAAATGAACTCTGCCAGAATCGGTCGTGACCAAACCGGCTCACGGTTGAGACTGAGTGCGTCATGCTGGTCGATTTTCTCGACCAACCGGCGGAATCCATCGATCTGCGACGGGAAACGCTCGGCCACTTGCGATTCTAGGAACGCAAACTCGTTCGTGAATCGCAAGGTGCAATCGGGAAACGCAACTGCCGACTCGACTTGCGGGCACAGGCCGAAATCATCCCACGATAGCCGAAGCTGCCGAAGCAACTTGCTTAGTGGACCTTTTTTCGTTCCCGGTTTGGCATAATTGGTGACGGCGTGCAAACCGACATCGTGATTCCGCGCCCGCAACCGATAAAACGAATTCAGCCCGCCGATGGTCGTGTGCCGTTCGAGGATGAGGACTCGTTTTTCGAAGTGAGCCAACCGAATCCCAGCCGCCAAACCCGACAACCCGGCTCCGATGATGATGGTATCGTATTTCACGGTAGTCAGATCGCGGGGCAGGGATCACGGGAGAGGTCCGAATCGGATGTTCCCGTCATCACCTCAGACCTCATCACATCATCAAGTATACTGTTAACGCTTCGGGACGTCTTCCAGCTTTGGTTTGAGGTACTCGACGGTGCTGTCCATCGAAGCCAAGGCGGGGTAATCCTCTTCGGGGATTTGGACTCGATATTGCTTGCGGAGTTCCATGACAATGTCGAGGAAGTCCATGCTGTCGAGTTCCATTTGCTCCCGAAATGGTTTGCTGTCTTGGAGGTCGGACAGATCCTCATCGGGGGCAATTTGGTCGAGGATGTCGAGAATGACCTGTCGGATCTCTCCGGGACTCATGCAAAACTCCGATTCTCTGATCGCGGCGACGGACTTCATCACGGATGACAAAGAGGGTGAATTCAGTCTGCCGAGTTATCAAATATCAAAAAAGGAAGGCGAACGGGCGACCCCATTCGCATTGGTTACTCTCCGAAATATCGTCGGACGATGACCACGGAATTGATGCCCAACATGCCGAACGAATTGTTCAGGATGTGATCCACCCGATCGAGCGACCGTGGTTCGTTTGCCACGATGTTCTGCAGGGGGATATTGGGATCACGTTGGTCGAGGTTGATTGTAGCGTGTGCGATTCGATCGTCAAACGATGGAATATTTCCGAGCAATTCGAGTGCTCCAGCCGCCCCCATCGCATGGCCGATGAAACTCTTGGTGTTGTTCACGACGGTGTTCTTGCTTTCACCGAATACCGCGTGCAATGCCGTTGCTTCTTCGATGTCACCTTGTTCGGTGGCCGTTGCGTGGCTGCTGACGATGTCGATGTCTTCCGGCGTGAGGTTCGCTCGTTTCAACGCCAGACGAATGCACTCGGCTTGCCGATTGGAGTCCGGCAGCACGAAATCGGTGGCGTCGGAGTTCATAGCGTATCCGACGATTTCGCCATAAATCTTGGCGCCGCGTGCCTTTGCATCGGATAGACGTTCGAGTGTGCAAAGCCCGCCGCCCTCTGCGACGACAATTCCATTGCGATTTGTATCAAAAGGACGACACGCCTTGGCGGGGTCGTCATGCCGAGCCAGTGCGCCTTGGCTTTGGAAACTCGCGAAGATGCCGAACGTGTGGATACTTTCCGAAACCCCGCCAGCGATCGCCATATCGACTTCGCCGAGACGCAGCATCTGCACGCCCTGAATGAAACCGGCATTGCCAGCGGCACAGGCGGCACCGATCGTCAGGTGTGGGCCGGTAATCTTCAGGCTTAGTGTGACTTCACCCGCTGGGTTGTTCGCCACCGTTCGTGGGTTGTGGTGATGCGACCAACACGTCGTATCGTAATCGAATTGCGAAATCTCCCAGATTTCGTTTTCGGTTTCGACGTTCCCGTGCTCGGTGATGCCGATATACACACCGACGCGGTCTCGCTCGACAGTTTCCCAATCGAGGTTCGCGTCGCGGATGGCCTCATTGGCACAGTAGACGGCGACCGATCCCGCACGGGTCCCCCGACGGACTTCGCGTCTTTTTTGATAGCGGGTCGTTTCAAAATCGCATACGCCTGCTAACACTTCGCCCATGTATCGAGTTTCGAACGGGACGACGCCGGATTCACCGGCTAGCAAGGCGGATCGAAACTCCGCGAGATTGTTTCCATTCGGTGCGGTCAAGCCGACACCGGTTATCACCACACGTTCGTGGTCGGCCAGTGGTGTACGCATCCTGTTGCCGTGTGTGTCTGCTCGAAAACCGCCGAGAAATGTGACTTTTTGACAGCACCGCAGATTAACCCTTTCGCCGTTGACAAGCAAGGCGCTGACGCCGGGTTACTCTCCGTTTTCTGTTCTCGTCTTTCCCGTCTTCCGGAAAAACCTCTTGCGTTAAAGCCTGAAATTGGGGTAAGACCCCAAGTTTCCAAGGAATGCGTCGTCAGCCGGAATCAATTGCAAATGGTTTGCGGCGGGCGTCCATTTTGATTGTGAACGATCGGATTAGCGGTTCATCCAGCAGGGACGGTGAGGATGTGGTGCGTCAAATGTGAAGCCGACGTGGCGGCGGAAGTCACAGCCGACAACCGTCAAGCGCGGTGTGCAAATTGTGGAACGGTGATTCCGACCGCGAATGCATCGCGTGCCAGCGATTCGGCGTCTCACGCTCGGGAGTTGCTTCAACGCTGGTCGCAAGGTCCGCAACTGCCGGGAGTTGAGTCGGACGATCAGGCTGGCACTGGCAACCGATCAGGCAAGCCGACCACACCAGCTTCGACGCAACCGGCGTATCGATTGGATTCTGCACACCCGTTGCCGCATCAGTCCGGTTCGCAGACGCAGTCCGCTCCAAATCATTCGTCGGACGATGTCGCTCATCATGCGCAACTTGTTGGCGCTCAGAATGTTACGCAATCCGCTCCGACTCCGCCGAACTACGCGGTTCCTCCACAACCCGAAGCGGGATGGTCCGCACCGGCTCGGATGCACGATCCTCACGCCATCGGTGAACGGCCACCGCATTTTGATGTTCAATCGGTTGGTCAACTGGATTCTAAGTCGAATCTGCAGGCGTTTTGGGGTCAGATGCTCGCGTACGGTGGTGTGCTGGCATTGACGATCGGTGCCGCCATGTTGCTGATGGGTTACTTCGGCAGCACGGAATGGCAGGAATACACACCGACCGGTTGGCTCGTCACAATCACCGGGCAAATGTTGTTGTTTCTCGGCGTGATTACGTTGGTTTCGGGCGGTTTGGAGCAAACTTCTCAGGAAGTCGCCAAACGGATTGACTACCTCGGCGACCGAATGATTCGTATCGAATGGGCTTCGCAACACGCCTTGAAAGGTCCGTCGATCCCGGCTGAGCAATTCGTGTCGGATCATGCTCACGAACACGAACGTCAAACCGCAGCGGTTCCCCGGCGATAGAGGGGTTCACGCTTGGAGCGCGGAAGTTGTTTTGGCTACGCAACAAATGCAACGTAGTAGAACCAAAGCCCTGTGACCGCCGTCATCGTGAGATCGACCGTTGAAATCCAGCCGAGCGTCTTGTGAAGACGGCTATGCTGTCCCGGTGTGGGCGGTTCGGGAAACCTTCGCAATGCCAGTCCGAGGGTGATCGCCCACAAGACCGGTGTGCTGATGGCGAAGATGAGGTGAATTCTCAGGACACCGGAGATTTCGACGAGTTGCGTCTCGGTTCGTAGTGGTGGCTGATCAGGCTTGTTGATGATTGCTTGCCAACCACCGTGTACTAACTGCGTGTCCACTTCAAAGGCGACGACCGCCAGCAACAGCACCGCGGAGAGGGCAATCTGCACACGCTTATGCAGCAAAAAGGACTGCCGATATTTGACAAGCCAAATGCTCCAGATCAACACCGGAACGATCAGCACCAAGGCCGAAACCACAAAATCCAGCATGAAGGAGGCGTTGTATCCCAGAAATCCATTCTTCATCAGTTCGCTCGGATTTGTCGAAGGAGTCAGGTCGATCAAGGGCTGCGTGTGTTGATTCTGCGGTCGAGACGGTATAACAGATCCTAGAAGCGAATAGTATCCTTGCCAATTTTGCGTCGTCGTTCCCGGTGTTCTCGGCGACCCGTGTCAATCTTCGTGCCATCGACGCTGCTACTGCGAAACGACGGTTTTTTATGCGTGGAGCGAAACGTTTTCGGTTCCTGGTGTTGCCGATTTCGGCAGCGATCATCATTGCGTTGTGTGTTTGGAAGGTTAGCCAGCCGCCCGCACAGAATCCGGCGAGTGATCAATCGACGATTACCCTTCGACAAGCTCCCGATTTCGCCGTCTACGATGCTCGCAAGCCTCAACGATTGGTGCGGCTGTCGAGTTACTTAGGGCGGCATCGTATTCTGCTTGTCTTCTTTGATGGGCAGAAGCCATTCGACAGTGACCCCGTCATTCGTAAGCTCACGAAGTCCGCCGATGCGTTGGAATCGCGAGGAATCAAGCTGTTCGCATTGAGTTCCGCGTTGCCCCAAACCAATCGGGGGCGGATGAAGACTATCAATCCGGATCAACCGCGGTGGGTGTTTCCAATTCTCTCGGACCCAACCTTCGCCACACAGCGAGCGTACCGACGCATCGACGAAGACTCCTCGAAGCCAAAAACCCAAACGATGCAATCGCTACGAGAGTTGCCCGGTGTCTTCCTGATTGACCGAGCAGGGCGGATTCCTTACCGTGGCGACCGACCGATTCCGTTGGCTGACCCAATGCAAACAATCGATGCATTGGCATCGGGTAGCGATGACGGGTTATGATCCGCAGTGGTGGTGAAATTCGACCTCGATGGTAAATGTTTCTGATGTCCAAGCCTTCCAGAGTCCATCTGACGAGTGGCCATTGGGTCGTGCTGGGCATGTTCTGTTTCGGCCTCTCCGCCACGTCCTTGTTGTTCCTGTATTGGGAATGGCACACGGCTCCATTTAGTGACGTGCAAGATGCAATCGCCGCTCGTTACGAGGATTCGAAACCCCGCGTGGAAGCCGGTCGTCACAAAACCCACAAGAATGGCCCGCTCACCTTCCGCATCGTGATGCAAGTGCCCTTCAATCCTGAGACCGATCACCGTCAAGCGGAGGCATTCGTCACGGAACTGCTGCAGTTCGTCTCCAGCTACCGCGACCTGCGAACTTACGAAACGCTACACGTGCATCTCTATCAACCCGACCCTGAGCAACGATTGCGGCAGAAATCGTTCCATCGTGCCGTTGCGCAATCGGTTCAGGCTCCGTAGGTGTCGACTTTTTGCAACAAAAATAGGGATGGTACGCAAAGACCATACGAAAAATCGAAAATTCTGTTTATATTGAGGACTCCAATTCAGGTATACGGATCGTTCGGTCCATCTCATTCTCAAGGAGTTCTCCTATGCGTCGTCAACGTGCGTCTTCATCTCCACACGGTTTTACACTGATCGAATTGTTGGTCGTGATTGCCATTATCGCGATTTTGATTGCGTTATTGCTCCCGGCAGTTCAGCAAGCCCGAGAAGCGGCCCGTCGCACTCAGTGCAAGAACAATCTGAAGCAGCTTGGCATTGCCTTCCACAACCACCACGATACCTACGGGTTCTTGCCGTCCGGCGGGCATCACTGGTCCTACGCGCCCGACTACTCATCCGAAGGCACCCCGGAAGTTGCTCCACGTCAACGGGCCGGTTGGGGGTTTCAAATCTTGCCCTTTATGGAGCAGACGAACCTCTGGGACGGAAGTGGCATGGCATCGAATGCAGATCGGCAACGTCAGGCGATTTCCACTCCGGTTGCAGGACTTCACTGCCCAAGCCGACGTGCGGCAATCGCATTGGACCCGACTGGAAGTTGGTACGGTCCCAGCGGTACCTATGAGCACGCTCAAACTGACTATGCAGGCTGTGTCGGCAGCAACAGCAACGGTGTCATCGTTCGCACGAACAGTGACCAAACCGGACAAGTGATCGCGTTCCGCGACATCACCGATGGCACCTCCAGCACTTTTGCGATCGGTGAAAAACGCTTGAATATCGCGAATTTGGGACGCTACCAATCGGATGACAACGAAGGATACACCTCGGGGTGGGACCATGATGTCATTCGGTTTAGTAACCGAGAACCGCGACCCGATCCACGGTCTGGAACGGGGGATAGCCGTTTCGGGTCGTCACATCCGGGAGGGCTTCACGCAATGTTTACGGACGGTGCCGTTCACTTCATTAGCTACAACATCGACAATGCCACTTTCCGAGATCTCGGTTACCGTGGCGATGGCAATGTCACCACGTTCCCCTAAGCGACTTAGCGTTCAACAAACTGAACCAAGTCAGCGTTTCCATCGTTCTTTTTGCAGGGGATATTACATTGCGTTCGATAACGAATTACTGGTTGGGATTGGTGATGGTACTTCCTGTCTTCGGGGTGGGTTGTGGTGGAAATGCCAACCCGGAAGTTCCTGAGGGCGTCATTGTCACCGGGCGAATCCTTCAGAGTGGGGAACCTCTCAAGATGGATCGTCCCGAAGTTGCACTTGGCAGGGTCGAAGTGCAGTTCCATCCAGTGAATGATACCAACGACACCGGGATGGAGGCTACGGAACTCGACACAGAAGGCAATTTTCAGTTGCTTGGACCAGGGAAAGGAATCGCACCCGGCTTATACAAAATTGCGATCTTCCACGATCAAACCGGCTACGGCAAAGATGCGTTGGAAGGGGAGTTCTCGCAGGAGGAAACGCCCATCGAAGTCACAATCCCCGAAGACGAGGTGGGTGGGAGTCATGACTTGGGTGATATTGAATTAGAAAACTACGCTTCCTAATCACTGGTTCGGGGCGGGGACTCACGCAGTCAGTACCAAAAGCTAAGACCATGCAGCGTTCAATACGATCGCCGCATGGTCTTTCTTTTTCGTTTTGATCAATTGGTCTAGTCGAGCGCGATGTCGAATTTGTTTTCTTCGCCCGGCTTTACGGTCTTTTTGAGCTGAGAGTCTTGGTTCCACTTTGCAGGAATGTAGGTTTCGGTGATGGCTTCACCGTACTCGTCTTTTTCGTCAGTCACGCGAACGGCACTGACTCGGATGATTTTCTCACCCGGTGGCACTTCGGCGGTGTATTGGCCGTTCTCAATTCCACCCATCGCGGAAATGCCCTGATTGTCGGCAGGGTCGAATGTGATACTGCCTTTCTCAATCGGTTTGCCTTGGTAGGTGACGGTGCCAGTAACTTGGAACTTTTCGATCTCATCGGAACCACCGCAGCCATGTAGGACAGCCAGGGTGAGAGAGAATACACAGAGTCTGAGGCAGAGTCGCATGGGTCAATCTCTAGGTGTGGGAATTAGCAAAAGCGAGAATCGGCCCGCCATCCGCAGGCCGAAACGCGGGGTCTCAATTGAATCAACAACCGTGACGGGGCTCTCAATCGAGATCGATGACTTCCTTCCCTCGCATTGTGCCCAATGCTTGGAACGTGGCTTGGTCTGTGTTGTCTGAGAAGAAGCGAACCGAGCCATCTCCCATCGCAACTTGAACGCCGCCCGCGTGCCAACTGCGAGCGTGAATTTCACCGTTGGTCGAGCGACATTCGCGGCAGGGGACATCTTCCGTGCCGTTGCAGTACTGTGTGGCGTCACCGGTAGGAGTGTTCGGCGAACGCAAGGTTGTGAACGTTGAGTTGCCGTGACGCGTATTGTGGTACCGCCCCCGCAAGTCGTGAGAACCACCACAGACGACGTTACCACTCCCCGACGCTGGGACGCTGTCTTCCTGCAAGCGAATTTCACCGAGCATGATCGTGTTTGACGTTCCGTCTTTGACGTCGGTGAGCTTCGTCTTGGACAGCGGGTAGAACATTCCCCGGAGATTGGCCGGTGGGGTTCCTGTTCCGCTTCCCGTATTACCGGCTCCGTGGCAAGGGATGTAGTTTCCATGGAACCCTTGTTGTGTGGTCTTCGGGTTCACAGGATCTGTCGGGCACATAAAGGTGTCGACGACGACCGAGGCTTCTGGATTCCAGCCACCAGGGAACTGGTTGGCTTCGATCTTAACGAGCATGTCTTGGTAGAGGTTGTCCTGTTCCACATATGGCAAGACCATGTGAAACCAAGACTGCCGAGAGTTGCTGTTAGAGATTCCCGTGTTGTTAGTGTTGATCCCACAGATTGTCGAAAACGGAAACACACCCACAGAATCATGATAGTTGTGCAACGCCAAGGCGATTTGCTTCAACTTGTTCTTGCATTGCGTTCGCCGAGCCGCTTCTCGGGCTTGCTGAACCGCGGGCAGCAAAAGTGCAATCAAAATGGCGATGATGGCAATCACCACCAGTAACTCAATCAACGTGAATCCATGACGGTGCGTAGGTTTTCGCATGATTGACGAGCCTCAAAAAGACATTAAGAAAAAGATGACAGAGCATCACCAACATGAAATTTGGCGAAGAAAAAATGCTCAACCTTTAACAGACGACCGCGAGGAACAGACCTAACAAGTGTGGTGTTAATTGAACGGAATGTCACCCGGGAAATCTGGTCACCCATCTTACCCGTAAAACCCGACTGATGTGAAAAATCTTCGAAGATTTTCCAGTTTGCTCACAGAATTTTTAGGAAACGCACTTGTTTGATATGTGGTATCCCGGGGTCAGGCTCTAAGACGGTTTGTCAGTCCTCTTCACGCACGCTAAATTCAAGTTTCCAGCGTTTGTCCGATTGTGTGGATACACACCAGAGTTCCAGTAGCCCTAGCTCGTTGACTTTCGAGTGAAATTTGACGGGAACGAATGGGTCTTCGCTGTCTTCGTCCGGAGGGAGAACGGTTTCCAGGGGATCCGTTTCTTCCAATTCGTGGGTTGGCGCGTTGGGGAGGGTGTCGCCAGGTTGATCTTCCTTGCGGACCGACGATTTGAAGAACCGGAACTGCGCCGCCTCACCCACGACGAGGCCGATTTCTCCGGAGGGCACATCGGCGGCGGTGCCTTCTTCCATGCCAAATGGAACAACGCAAAGGGCACGCAACGGACGCGGTGCCCCGGGAATGGCCAAGCCGGCGGTTTCGATTCCCACATAGTACGCCCGAGCGGTGCCGCCGCGAATTCGCAGTCCGCCCGTCTTTTTCGACCACCCGTAGAACGCCGCTCCTCGAGCGACCGCGTGATCCAAGTCGTGGGCCCCCTCGAGGATTTGCGGCTTTTCGCCGCCTTGATCGAACCAATCTCCAAGCACACTCATCAAGCGGGTCGTTAAGTTCTCGCCTTTGAAAACACCGCCGTTGAACAACACGTGCGATGGCCGAATCGCTTCGTCACCACCATGAGCCGCTAGAAAGGCCGCCAAATGCCGGGTGACGGCGGGGTCGGATTCAAATGGCAAGCCGATGTCCTGAAACCCAGACGCTCGTTGACGTTGTGGTCGATCGTTGAGTGCACATTCCGGGAAGAATCCTTCTGCCAAAATCTGCTGAGCCGCTTTTCGTTCGACTTCGACGGAAACGGTTCCGCCGATCAGTCGGCTGCCACGACCCAGGACGGACACCGTATGCGTTTCCGGTCCATCGGGAGCGAGCAGGGCTTCTTTGGCGGCACGACAGGAGTGCCACAGCGAAACCGATTGCCAAGGGTCGAGGGAGATTCCTTTTTCCTCGAACAATCCCGCGACGTAGTGGGCGAGGGTAAGATCCATGTTGTCCCCGCCGACCAGCAAGTGGTCACCGACGGCCAAGCGACGAAGGACAAAGTCGCCGTCTTCGTCAACGACTGTGACCAGCGACAAATCGGTCGTGCCGCCGCCGACGTCGCAAACAAGTAGCGTGTCTTTGACGGTCAGGATCTTCCGCCATTCGTCGCCAACTTCTTGCAACCACGCATACACGGCGGCTTGCGGTTCTTCCAGAAGCACCAAATCGTCTGGAAGACCAGCCGCCAATGCTGCTTCACGAGTCAACTCCCGAGCGGAGGCGTCAAATGACGCGGGCACCGTGAGTACCACATTTTGATCTGCAATCGGAGCGTTCGGGAATGCGTCAGTCCAAGCAGCGACGAGGTGCTCCAGGTACCGTTGAGATGCTTCGACGGGAGACACCTTCGGCACGTCATCCGGAGCGTTCCAGGGAAGAATCGCCGCGTGCCGATCGACTTTGCTATGGCATAGCCACGACTTCGCGGCTCCCACGGTTCGGTCTGGCACATCCGCCGATTGCTGACGCGCCAAACGCCCGGCGACCGTCTTCGGATTGGCTTGCCAAGGCAAGTCGTAAACGCCGCCAGTTTCCTGATCGGTCGGCAGATACAGGAACGACGGTAAAGTCGTGTGCAGTTCGACCGTCTGAGGGGCCACCAGTTGAGGAATCGGCAACAATTCGATTGTTGGCTTCTCAGCGTTCAAAGCCGAGTACGAAAGCACGCTGTTTGTCGTGCCGAGATCAATCCCAATCACAAAGTCCGCGGACATCGGTGCGTACTTCCTCTAAAGCTGTTGACTATTGATCGTAGCGGGTTTTGTCTCGTGGAGGCCAGGAAGCAACCGCTTTCTCACGTCCACTGCGAACACGGACGGCCGGTCTCGGCAAACACGATGGTGTTCGATTTCGTTATTTCAATTCGACTTCTGCCGGGGCGATGATGTCGGCACTGTCGTCGTTGCCGGTCCAGTCGGGCAGTTGGGTCGAGTTTGCAAGCCAGCCGTGATGAGCCAACGTGCCCCGGTACGGTGCTTCTCCGGTGACGTTGCCCACAAGCCGATACCGTCCTGCATTGAATCCGGATGGAACCTCAACCGAACTTCCCTCGGCATCGGTCAGGACGGGTTGAATTTGGAACATCCGGTTCAGTGACTCGGCCAGATTCCGGTGGATCTCGCGGACTGCCGCACCGACTTGGGCATCGGGAATACCGTCGAGCGGTTCTTTCACGAAGTCAATCAGGCGGGCTTCACGTTGCAGTGTGGCCAACAACGTGACCGCTTCACTGCGTGCCGGCGGCTTGGGGGCGGGCGGGGTCGGTTGCGGTTTGGGTGTAGGCTGTTCTGACGGTTCGATTTTGGCTGGTTCATCCGCAAGTGCCTGCCCAACTCGCGTGGCCGTTTCCGGATTGAACAAACTGCCGAAGAATGCCCGAAAGGCGGTTCCAATGCGTCCCATGGATCTCAATCGAATCAATAAAAACTAAGGTGAATTCCAATCGAACTCTATTGTAGAGCCTGAAGTCGGCCCTGGGTACCGATCGGTCGGCTTTCGCTTGCATGTCTCAATTCCGACTGAGAATCCCCGTGTTCTGATTGAGACGCATCGATGTCACGTCTAGAATGAATAATGACCGGAATCCGGTCTTCTTTGTCTGCAGTGGTCTTCGAGAAAACCATTGTTTGCTGGCCTCCACAAGCCAGAACCTTTGTGATCGCGTTACTGATCCCGTGTACGACGAAAGTGTGCGAATGCGTTTTGACCGTCGGCAATCAAACTCTTCGACTCCCTATTTCAACCGCCGTGATCAAACACGGATGTTGATGATGGTGGGCATGTTGATGGCCGTCGTGCTGGCGGCACAGTACGCTGCCAAGCCGAGCACCTGGGAATGGATGTTCCCGAAGGAAGCCAAGAATTCGTCAACGCCGGAGGGGACTGATTCCGGGGCAGCCGATCGGATCGGAGAGTTTTCTCTCGACGATGAGGCCGGTGTCAATGTCGCAATCGCGGAACCGGCCGAACGACGGAAGAACGAGGCGAAGACGAAATCTCAAGGTGAGCCAAGTTTGCCATTGTCGTTACGGCGGGAATTGAAACAGAAAGTCAACGATGGTTCCGTGGGCGTCCGTGCGGCTGAACGAGAGATCTTCTTTCACATCCTGGACTACGCCGATTCTGTGCAACCCCAGGAGCTTGAATCTGTCGTGGAAGACGGATTGTCTTACGCGGTTCTCATGGATGAAACCGCGGCATTTCGTGGTGAGCCAGTCCATCTTCGCGGGACACTTCGCCGTCTGCAAAGGACGGAGGCGGTCACAAATGCTGCCAACGTGGCTGAGTTTTGGGAAGGTTGGGTGATGACCAAGGATTCGGGGTTGTTCCCGTATCGCATCATTGCTGCAAATGTGTCTGATGACTTGCCGACGGGCATGGAGATCGAAGTGCCGGTGCAGTTCACCGGTTATCTGTTTAAGCGTGAAGGTTATGAATCAAACGATGGCGTCAAGGAAACGCCGACTTTGATCGGCCCCATGATCGAGCCGCTTGTCGTGCAATCTCGCCCGAAAGAAGTTGGGCCCACGGAGCAGGGGTTGATACCTTACGTGATCGGTCTTGCGGTGGCTATTGCCATTGGGCTGAGCATCACGTTATGGCGGTTTCGGGTCAGTGATCGTCGATTCGGCGATCGGCATGTCCGTACCTTCACCGCAGCCACACCCGGAGCGATTGAAACGCTTCAAGATTTGGACTTCGTCGACCCTGGAGAAACGCTTCGCAAACTTGCCGAAGATGAAGCTGCCGACTGAAGCAGTCTTGCTCGGTCAGTGCGAGTTTTGTTTCGTAGAGACCAGGGGATAGCAGGGTTTTCGCGTCGATCACGCACACAGGCGACTGTGGTGCAGTCGGGTGAGCTGGGTCAGCCAAGCAAGGCGACCCAGCCTGCGTACGGTCGCGTGAGGTTGCGCGGTCTGCAGTGTTGAGCGACCACAGTTCGAACTATGCGTTGGCTTCAGCGGGAGCAACGTTCACGCGACGACCATTGCGGTCGAAGTAGACCGTGCCGGGAACCAATGCGTAAATCGTGTAATCCCGTCCCATGCCGACGTTTTGGCCAGGATGCCATTTGGTTCCGCACTGACGGATCAAAATGTTCCCCGGAATGACGCTTTGGCCACCAAATTTCTTCACGCCGCGTCGTTGTGCATTTGAGTCTCGTCCGTTACGACTGGACCCTTGCCCCTTCTTATGTGCCATTGCTTCATCCTTCAAACACGTCCGCCGTTGGGGGGACGATTCAAATTACCATCGGATTTGTGACAGAGTCCCGCATTTTGATGTTTTGGTTTATCCCATGCAAGGCTGAGTGACTGGGATTTTGGCCAACCGAGCAATCTTCATTGCTTCATCGCGGTTCCCACCTAGTTGACAATCGGAAATTTCGGTGGATACACTCACATCCCATCAAAGTTGACTTTCGGAAAGTGTGTTCCCAACAGAAGTTGAGTGGGAACTTCCATCAACTTTCATCAGCAGACGTTTCCATTCTTCCCTTGGTTTCAAGACAGAGAGTAGGCAACACGGATGCAAACACATCGTCGCTCATCATTTTCGTCAAAGTTATCAGTTCGGTTGAGTCTTCTTGCGGGATTGGCATTTACGCTCGCTTTGTTCGGTCATGTCGATATCTGCCAGGCCGCTGAAGAGGCAGCCTCGGATAATTTGGCACACGATACCGGCGGTTGGCCCGTTGCGATTGGATGGGCGTTCAGTCTGTTGGCCTCGCTAACATCGTTGTTTGTGGCCTACAAATTTTACACCTGGATGGCTGCCCAGGACGAGGGCGACGAAAACATGATCCGCATTGCCGAACACGTTCGGCAGGGAGCACGAGCGTATCTGTTCCAGCAGTACAAAGTCGTGACGGTGTTTTTCGTCTTGGTGTGTGCGTTGTTGGCGATCTTGGCTTTCGGTTTCGGTCAGCAGTCGACTTGGGTGCCGTTCGCGTTTTTCACGGGTGGGGCGTTTTCCGGTTTAGCCGGTTGGTACGGCATGAAGACCGCCACAATGGCCAGTTCCCGCACCACGCAAGGGGCAAAGAATTCCCTCAACGAAGGTTTGCAAGTCGCGTTTCGTAGCGGCGCGGTGATGGGATTGATCGTCGTTGGATTAGGGCTCTTGGACATTTGCCTATGGTTCGGTTTTCTGAATTGGATTTGGAAAATGGAGCTGGCGGAAATCACCGTGACCATGCTGTGCTTCGGTATGGGGGCGAGTGCTCAGGCGTTGTTCGCACGTGTCGGCGGTGGAATTTTCACCAAAGCGGCTGATGTGGGGGCGGATATCGTTGGGAAAGTCGAGTCAAATATTCCCGAAGACGACCCACGAAACCCCGCCACCATCGCAGATAATGTGGGCGACAACGTCGGAGATGTTGCCGGGATGGGAGCCGACCTATATGAATCCTACTGCGGTTCGATTCTCGCCAGTGCCGCTCTCGGTGTGGCTGCGTTCCACGGTGTTTCATCGCAAATGCAGTTCATGATGCTCTTGCTGCCAATGTTGTTGGCGGCGTGCGGAATTGGTCTTTCGATCGGCGGGATTTACCTGGTTCGCACGGAAGAGGGGGCGACCCAACGCAATTTGCTCAGCGCTCTGGCGAAGGGAATCAATGGAAGTAGTATCGGTGTAGCGGTTGTGGCAGCGATTTTGGTGATCATCACACTCGTTCTGCCCTCCAACAACCTAACTTACGCCGCCGATGCCAGTGAAAACTTACCGAAAGGGTGGGGGCTGTTCTGGGTCTACGGGTCGATTGTCACCGGTTTGCTCGCGGGGTGGGTGATCGGCAAGTGGACGGAGTATTCCACCAGCGAGGAATACGCACCGACCAAACGAATCGCCGATCAGTCCGTGACTGGTCCGGCAACGGTGATCATTGGTGGTGTTGCTGAAGGGTTTTATTCGGTGTGGGTGCCGATTGTGACCGTCGGCGTGGCAATTCTGCTCGCCTTCGGATTCGCCACTAACTTCAATTATGCCGACCCTCGCGTGTTTGCCTTAGGGCTTTACGGCGTGGCAATTGCAGCCGTCGGAATGCTGAGCACACTCGGAATCACACTCGCGACAGATGCCTACGGGCCAATCGCCGACAACGCCGGTGGCAATGCCGAGATGAGTCATCAAGATCCAACCGTCCGACAACGCACCGACGCCCTCGACAGTCTCGGCAACACCACCGCCGCCACCGGGAAAGGCTTTGCGATTGGTTCCGCGGCTCTGACGGCGTTGGCTTTGCTGGCAGCGTATGTGGAGGAAGTTCGGATCGGTTTCGAGCGGTGGGCGGTGAAGTCCGAAGTGGTCGCCAGCGAAAGCGAAACAAATGCCACGCTACTCAAAATCGATCGTGACGTACTTGTCTTCAACGATGGCGAGAAAAACCATGCCTATTTGCTCTATCCGGTCGGTCGGAATCCCAGCGAATCCGTTCAAGCGATTGAGAACGCAGAGATTGGTCAAACTGTCAGTGCCAATCTCCAAGAGATGGTGACCAACGAAGCCATCGTCGAGAACTCGACCGCGACAATGCCGGACTTTGTACGGTACTACAACGTAACCCTGATGAATCCGGCGGTGTTGGTGGGAATGTTCCTCGGTGTGATGCTGGCCTTCGTGTTCTGTTCACTCACGATGAAGGCGGTGGGGCGGTCTGCGAGTGATATGGTCGAGGAAGTACGTCGCCAGTTCCGTGAGATTCCTGGGATCATGGAGGGAACCAGCGAACCGGAGTACAGTCGGTGTGTCGCTATTAGTACGCGTGCCGCTCAGCGTGAAATGATCGTTCCGTCGGCAATCGGATTCGGCGTGCCGATCATTGTTGGGCTGATTTTGGGTGTGCCCGGAGTGATGGGTTTGCTCGCGGGGGGATTGACCTCCGGCTTCGCGGTAGCAATTATGATGGCAAATGCCGGGGGGGCATGGGATAATGCCAAGAAGTACATTGAAGCTGGTGCACATGGTGGGAAAGGGACGGAAGCTCACAAGGCAACCGTCGTCGGCGACACCGTGGGCGACCCCTTCAAAGACACCAGTGGCCCGAGCCTAAACATTTTGATCAAATTGATGAGCATGGTGTCCGTCGTCTTCGCCGGTTTCATCGTGCAATGTGCACTGCGAATTTTCTAAACCGTTACCGCAAACTGGGAGTCCAGATTAATCGTGATCGAACAAGTTCAAACACAACGCACGGCCGAACAACAGCAGTCTCTGATTCAAGCCTGTCGGTGTGCACGCATTTGTGAAGACTTGCGTGGTCGCGACACGCTGGTGCTGGAAATGATCGGCATCACACCGATTTTCGATTACTTCGTCATCACGACTGGCACGAACCGTCGGCAGATGCATGCCTTGTCTGACGAGGTCAGCAAATTGCAGCGGACGTCTGGGACTGCCAAGCGGGGCAGCGAAGGTTACGACGAAAGCACCTGGATCGTGCAAGATTATGGCGACATCATCTTGCACGTCTTCACCGAAGAATCGCGAGAGATGTACGACCTCGAGTCGTTGTGGGCCGACGCGAAGCGCATCGATTGGCAAAGCGTTTTGGAAGAATCCAGTTCCGAGAACTGTGCTGTTGAATAGGTTTTAACGAACAGGGTTCTCTGCCTGTGGTCAGTCCGTCACGTCAATTGCTGACGGGCGATCAGGCGACAGAACCTGCGACCTCGAAACGTCAACTGATCTAGCCGACCTTGAACGAACGCTCTCCACTCGCTAGACGTTGGAGGGCGTTTTTATTTGTTCTCTCCTTTCACCGAACACCGCGACGGATTGTCGCTTGGTCCGACTATGAATATTTCTGCTGAACTGCGTCGTCGTTTTGAATCCGCACTTGCCACGCTAACGGACGATCCGGCTGAGTACGCCGCTCTCGTGCGACCGGCTCAGAATACCCAATTCGGCGACTATCAAGCGAACTGTGCCATGCCATTGGCCAAGAAACTCTCGGACAAACCTCGCGATGTCGCCGCGAAGATTGTCGAGAACCTGGACGTCTCGGACTTGTGCGAAACTCCCGAGATTGCCGGCCCCGGTTTCATCAATTTGAAACTCCGCACAGACTGGCTGACCGAACAGGTCAACGCGGTCACTCATGATGATCGCTTGGGTGTGAAGCCCGTTGCGAATCCGCAAACGATTGTCATTGATTACTCGGCTCCCAATGTCGCCAAGCCGATGCACGTCGGACACCTGCGTAGCAGTGTGATCGGAGCGGCTTTGTACAAAATTCTGACGTTCCAAGGCCACAAGGTGATCAGCGACAATCACATCGGCGACTGGGGCACTCAGTTCGGGATGATCATCTATGGCTATAAGAATTTCCTCAATCCGGAAGCCTACAAAGCGGATGCGGTAACGGAACTTGCGCGACTTTATCGACTCGTCAATATACTGAGCGACTATCACGAGAACGTCAACGAAAAGTTGCCTAGTGCGAAGCAGCGATTGCAAGAATTCGAGCAACAACTCGCCGACGCAGAAGCGAACTCTGACCCCGCAGAAAAGTCAGCAAAGAAAAAACTCAAGAAACTACGAGCAGGTGTCACTTCGCAAGAGAAGGCTGTGCAGTCACTCCAGCAGTCGATCGAAAAGTTTGAAGCCGATCCGGAACTGAAAGAACTTGCGGACAACCATCCGGATATCGCACGGCTTGCAAGACTCGAAACTGCTAAACTGCACAGTGGTGATGAAGAGAATCGAAGACTCTGGGATGAGTTTCTTCCGGCGTGTCTTACCGCTTTACAAAAAGTCTATGATCGACTCGGAGTTTCATTCGATCACACACTCGGTGAGAGTTTCTACGATCCGATGCTTGGCGAAGTCGTGGAAGCGTTGGAAGCGAAGGGGCTTGCATCGGAAAGCAAAGGTGCCACGTGTGTGTTTCTCGATCAGTTCGAAGCACCGTTCATTGTTCGCAAGTCCGACGGTGCCTACAACTATGCCACGACAGATCTCGCGACCATTCAATACCGTGTGAACGAGTTCAACGCGGATGCGATGCTATATGTTGTCGATTCGCGTCAAGGCGACCATTTCAAGATGCTGTTTGAAACAGCTCGAAAATGGGGCCACGACAAGAATTTTCAGCACGTCAACTTTGGCACAGTGCTAGGCAAGGATCGACGACCGTTCAAGACGAGAGCAGGGGACACCGTCGGGCTGGAAAGTTTGCTCGACGAGGCGGTCAATCGCGCCTATCAGATTGTGACCGAGAATGACAAATCAAAACCGAATGGTCCAGAACTTGACGATGCAACTCGCAAAGATGTTGCCGAGAAGGTTGGGATTGGCGGTGTGAAGTATGCCGACTTGCATATCAATCGCGAGAGCGACTATGTCTTCGACTGGGATCAAATGCTAGCCACCAACGGAGACACTGCGACTTACATGCAGTATTCGTATGCACGTGTAAACGGCATTTTCAGTCGAGGTGGGTTCGATCGCGAAACGATTCGCAATTCCAACGCGACAATCCAACTTCAAGAACCAGCGGAACGCGAACTCGCATTGGCATTACTCAAGTTCGGTGAAGCCATTGATGATGCCGCCAGCGAACTACGTCCGCATCTCTTGACGAGCTATCTATTCGAAACCGCGAATAAGTATAGCACGTTTTACGAGCAGTGCTCGGTTCTCAAGAGTGAAGGTGATGTCCAGCAGAGCCGACTGTTGCTATGCGACTTGACCTGTCGCGTGTTGCAGCAAGGACTCGCACTGCTAGGCATCGAAACCTGCGAACGTATGTAGTCTTCGCTAGCCAAGACCTCAACACGGACAACCTACGCAAGAATGTCATGCACCACGTTGCCGTAGACATCCGTCAAACGGAAGTCGCGGCCGGAGTAACGGTAGGTGAGTTGTTCGTGGTTGAGACCGAGTTGGTGCAGGATGGTGGCGTGCAGATCGTGCATGTGCACACGGTTTTCGACGGCGTAATAACCGTAGTCGTCGGTTTCACCGTAAGCCATGCCGCCTTTCACGCCACCACCGGCCAACCACATCGTGAAGCCTTGCGGATTATGATCGCGACCATCGTTGCCTTGGGCGATTGGCGTGCGGCCGAACTCTCCACCCCAGACAACGAGCGTGTCATCTAAAAGCCCACGGGCTTTGAGATCGGCTAGCAATGCGGAGATCGGTTGATCCACCGCGAGGCAGTTTCGTGTATGTCCTTTTCGCAATCCGCCGTGCTGGTCCCAGACATTGCCGGTCGAGACTTGAATATACCGCACGCCCGCCTCGGCACATCGCCTTGCAAGAATGCATTGCTTGGCGAAGTTACTCGTTTCCTTTTTATCAACTCCATATAGCTCTTGAATCGACTTCGGTTCCTGAGACAAGTCGAGAACATCCGGCGCTGTTTGTTGCATCCGAAATGCCAGTTCAAAGGACTCAATAGCACCTTCAATTTGCTCGTCCTGAACGGAACGTTTCAAGTGGTTGCGGTTGAAACTCTGGAGTAAATCAAGCTGCTTTCGTTGGGTTGTGAGATCATCACCGCTGGAGAGGTTTTCGATTTTTCCGCTACCGAGTCGGCCGGAACTACCGATTGTTGTGGCTTGATGTGCCGCTGGCAAAAACGCGGAACCGTAATTGCGTGGTCCACCGTGTCCGCTTGGGGGGCTGATGGAAATGAAGGCCGGGAGATTCTGGTTTTCTGCACCGAGTCCGTAGCTCACCCATGCGCCGACACTCGGGCGGACAAAATTGTCGGTCCCGGTGTGCAGCATGCAAACAGCTTGGCCGTGTGACTGCCCACGACTATGCATCGACCGCACGACGCATAAGTCATCGACATGCTTGGCAACATTCGGCATGAGTTCGGACACCCAAAGCCCACTTTCGCCATGCCGATCGAATTTCCACGGAGACTTCATCAGCTTGGGTTTGGCACTAATGTTCGGAGCCGGATCGAATGGCAAGTTCTTACCATCATCGGCTTGAAGTCTCGGTTTGTAATCGAATAAGTCGACTTGGCTAGGGCCGCCATGCATGAACAGAAAAATCACACGCTTGGCACGTGGTGCGTGGTGCGGGCGTGGAAGTCGGTCGGCTTGACTAGCGGCTTCCGCGGCCATGCCGGCGAAGGCTAGGTATCCAAATCCGCATGCGCTGGATTGCAACAGTTGTCTGCGGGTAAGCGGAGTCGCTGTTGGTTGTTGGGAACGCATGGGAAGAAACCTTCTGTTGTGAGTGCTAGAACAAGGTTCGATTCTGTGTCGCATCGAGGAACTATCGTTCTTCATCGGAAACACAGCATCGGCTGAGATATGAAACGAAAATTGGCCGGATCTTAGTTTTGGTTCTCGACGAAAATGCTAGTCGAGCATGCGAAATTCTGTTGTTGCAAACAAAGCTTGGACCAGTTGTGTCCAGGCACTGTTTGCATCGGTCTGATCGGCAAGGAATTGTTCGGACTGCTCCACTTCAATTGCGGTTGGCGTGCGTCCGTAGACTTTTTGATAGAGCGGGATCAAACGGTCGGTGATTGTCAGTGTTTCGTCTTGCGTCAACTTCTCCGCCATGGCTTTCGCACGGGCGGCGACGAATGGTGAGTTCAATAGGTACAACGCTTGTGCCGGGACATTCGTGAGGGAGCGTTTGCCGACGACAACATCAGGGTCTGCAAAGTCAAAGGTTGTCAGGAATGCGGGAAGTTGGTTCCGAATAATCGGTAGATAAGCACTGCGGCGAAGCGACGTGTTTTTGGAACCGCTCGCACTTTGACTGCTGTTGTTGACTACTAAATATCGAAAACCTTTCATTGGGGCTTCGTTGGGGGTGAGGTCGAGTTCTTCACTCACAAACAGCATGGCATCGCGGATTGATTCGGCTTGGAGGCGTTTGCGGTTGGATCGCCAAAGGAGTCGATTGTCGGGGTCGGATTCAGCGTAGTCTGCTTCGAATTCTGTGCTCATGGCATAGGTGCGAGACAACGCAATTCTTCGGATGAGTTGCTTAATGCTCCAACCGTTTTCGACAAACTCGACAGCGAGTGTATCCAGCAGTTCGGGATGTGAAGGACGTTCGCCGAGGTGGCCGAAATTGTCGACTGTCCGGACGAGGCCCGCTCCGAACATGTGATGCCAAACCCGGTTAACGATCACACGGGCCGTTAGCGGATTGTCGGTGCGAGCGATCCAATCAGCCAACTCCAACCGTCCACTTTGTTCGGAGTTGTGGATGTGACGAGGTCCGGAATCGAGTGCCTGCAAGAATCCCCGCTGAACCTTCTTGCCTTGATTCTTTACCTCACCACGAATGCAGATGTTGCAATCATCAATTTGCGGGGCTTCACGAGCAGCCATAACCATTGGGGCCGGAGCGGGGGCATTCTGCTCCAACGATTTCAATTCTTTCTCGAGTGATTTGACGACCTTCTCTGCCGCCTTCACTTCTTGGCGGAGTTTTGCGGTCTCATCGGTCGTTTTTGAAGACTCGGCTGCCGCGACTGTCTGCTTCTTGACGGGAATGAATTGGACGGCGTCCGCGATGACATAGTCCGTGGTGCCGGTATTGGAGATTGTTACCGAACCTTGTGTTCCCGCTTGGAATTCGAATGTCCCGAGCGGTTCAAAGAGCGAATCGATGGAAGCGGCTTTCGCTTGGTTGAGTTTGGCTTCATGCACTCCGCCGGCGTGTTGAATGGTGACTGGAACGGCGTCATCACGGCCGGAACTGCCCGCGTAGGCAATGCGAACTTCATAGCGTCCGGCGTGCGGGAGTTTTGGTGTCCAGGTGACGGATTTTTGTCCCTGATCGGTCTTCTCATCGTGGAGATAACCTTCACCCACGTAGTTCGGGCTAAATGTGGATTCCTTCCAGTCTCCGACGATTTTGGCTTCTGTGTTGTCGACGACGATGCCTTCGTAACTGCTGGTAAGTCGTCCCAGGTTTTTCTTGGCTTTGTCGAGCGATTTCTTGGCTGAATTGAGTTGGGATTTCATCGCCGCAACGGACTCGCTGTGCTTTTTGAGGGCTTCTGCATGTTCGGGGGAGACTGGCAGCGAGGTTTCTTTCCAAGCGGAAACATACTGCTGGCTTTCGCCTTCGAGCGTGATGGTGCTTTTGAAAATCCCGGCGAGAGCGTAGTAGTCGGCGGTCGGAATGGGATCGAATTTGTGGTCGTGACAACGGGCGCAACCGATGGTAAGCCCGAGGAAGGTTTTGCCGACGGTGTCGATTTGCTCATCGACGACATCCATCTGCAACTTTTTCTTGTCGCGTTCGCTGAGCATTTTCGCTCCGATGTTCAGGAACGTGGTCGCGGTGAGTTGCTCGGCTTGCTCGTGACGATTGGCATATGGCAGAAGATCGCCCGCGAGTTGTTCACGGACGAATTGGTCGTAAGGTTTGTCTTTGTTGAAGGCGTTGACGACGTAGTCGCGGTATCGCCAGGCGTTGTAGAAACTCGCGTTGAAGTCGCTGCCGTTCGAGTCGGCATAGCGGGCGACATCCAACCAGTGACGTCCCCATCGCACGCCGTACTGTGGAGATGCGAGTAGGCGGTCAACGACTTTCGCCTTGGCGACGGAATCGCTTGCTGTGTCGGCTAGGAACGCTTGTTGGTCCTCAATTGTCGGCGGCAAACCAGTGAGGTCGAAGGTCACGCGTCGTAGCCAGGTTCGACGGTCGGCATCCGGGGCAGGGGACATGCCCTCGGACTCCAATCGAGCGAGCACGAAGTAATCCAGATCATCGTTCGGCCACTTCGAATCCGTGACGCTTGGCGGTCCCGACGATTCCGGTAGACGGAAGGCCCAGAAATCGCGGGCGGTTGACCAGTCGTATCCTTTTCGGACTGCTTTCACATGGCCGTCATCTTTTCGTGGATCGTAGGCTCCGGTTTGAACCCACGTTTCCAGAATTTTGATTTCGGCGTCTGAGAGTTTGCCCTGCGGGGGCATCTCGAACGTCAGATATTTGACGGCGTCAATCAGCGGGCTTTCATCGGGTTTGCCGGGAACAATCGCTGGTCCGCTGTCGCCGCCGGTGACCCACCCGGATTTGGTATCGACCGCCAAACCGCCTTTGAGTTCTTCGGATTCCGCCGAATGACACTCGTAGCAATGTTTGAACAACAACGGCCGAACTTTGCTTTCGAAGAATTCAGCTTGTTCGGCATCGTCCGCGAGCAAAGTGCCCGCAGAGAATAAACCAAGGACTATCAAGACGAGTTTGCGAACGGTGAGGAGCGCGGGAATTTCCATCAGAGCGTCCCAAATGGAAGGAAGCCAGGCGGGCGTGGAGCATCGTTGCGAGGGAAGAAATCGAGATTTGAATTCATGTCCTCACAAAAATTTGACACCAAATCCTAACCGAATTCTGAGGCGCTGACAAATCGAATGTGAAATTTGTCCATGTCTTTATGCGTTCTCGTGGAAGGTGTTGTCGTCGCGATGTGCGAGGAAATCGCGTACACTCGGGGAATTGTGGACCGGTTGGAATGGGGAATCCTCGATGAAAAAGTTGGCATGCTTGGTGATGCTGAGTACGCTCGTCTGGAGTGGTTGTTCCGGCGATCCGCCCGAACCACCGGCACCGTCCGCAAATCCCGAACCGACCGAGAATGCGAACGGCTCGACACCGCAACTCGCCCCCACATCGAAACGGACGGTGTTGGCGACGGTTTTGGAAATGCGTCAGGGGATTCGTGATCGCCAATTGCAAGTTCCGTGGTATTTGCTTCCGTCTGGATTCCGCGACGATGTAGAATCCCTCATTCACGAATTCGCCGACCGAGTCGATGAGGAACTTTGGCGAAACGCCTTCAACAGTTGGCGGAAAGTGCATGCCGTTCTCGATCAACAAACCGACTTCGTCCTCAATCTGCCGGGGCTTGAAGAACTAAGCTCGGTCGAACAGGAACGACTGCGGAATCGGCTGGTCGAAGTCGCTGGGATGTTGCAGACGATTTTGGAAAGCGACCTGTCGAGCCTGACGAAACTTCGCCGAATCAGCATTGGAGAATTTCTCAAAGCGAATGGAGCGGAGTGGATTTCGTCCATCGAGGATGTGAATGACTCTTCGCCGTCGCGACTCGGTGAAGAATGGCTTTTCCCGCTGAATGCGGAACCACGCGTGTTGACGGAAGACGCAACGACGGCCCGAATTGGTTGGGTACAAGCGGGTGCCGAAGAGCCGACTCGCGACGAATTGTGGGTTCGTCACGAGCGTTCGTGGATGCCGGCGGATTGGCTCGCCGTCTGGGAGCAAGTGCGTCTGGCCCGACGAAAGTTGCAATCGACAACCGAACCGCTGGGAGCGGTCGAGAACCGTTTGCAATCACTGCGACAAGCCGACCGAGTTTTGACCGAACTGACAGCGGCGACGACCGCGAAGAAGTTCACTGAGATTTGGGAGCGGGATGTGAATGCGGTGGTGCGTGATCAAATCATCGGACAACTCCGCACCTGGGCTGGCGTCGAGACTTCCATCACCACGACCGGACCCGCTACGGACGAGTCGACGACATTAACTGAGAATGCCGGTCCGGTTCCCATCACCAACGCCACCCAAGAGGATTATGTGACGGTCGAGGTGCGGGGAAAACTCGATGAGTCCGCGGAGGACGTGCTGTTTCTTGCTTTGGAAGCCGCCATCGCCGGGGATGCCGATGTTTTGGAGCTTCCGGGACAAAAGCATTGGACGAGCCAAGTGGGTCCCGTTCGAGATGTGTCGGCGTTCGCGAAACGACTGCGAGTTGGACGGTTGGTCGAAGTCGATCCCGATAACCGGCGGATCGTTTTGGAGTGGACGGAAGTGCCTGGTTTCCGATCACTAGACTGATCTGATAGAATTGATGCGTTACTGAAGACCATGCAACCGGTGCTCAGCTTTTCGTCTGAGTCGTCGGTGGATAAGCAGGTTGCTGACTTGTGACCGCTGGTTCTCAGTCTTTCGACTGTGCCCATACGACACGAGGTTTCATTCATGGAAATCCGTTTCTGTTATTTCGCCGCGATTGGTGTTTTGCTTTCGATCCCTGGAACGGCCGCAAGTGCGGAGCCCGTGGATTTCAACAGGGACATCCGCCCGTTGTTGTCGGATCGTTGCTATCACTGTCATGGTCCGGACGGCGAACATCGCGAAGCCGGTTTGCGGTTGGACACTGAAGAAGGTGCATTGGCGGAAACCGATTACGGCAACCACGCCATCGTGGCCGGTGATCGCGATCAGTCGGCCATTTGGGAGCGAATCACTTCGACCGATCCCGACTTGAAAATGCCGCCTCCGGATTCGGGACGAAAACTCTCGAAAGAGGAAGTCGAAACGCTTGGGCGTTGGATTGATGCTGGTGCACCGTGGGCGAATCATTGGTCCTTCATTGAGCCTCGCAAATCGGATTTGCCACCGACGAAGTGGGAAGAACTCGTCAAGAATCCCATTGATCGGTTCGTGTTCGCACGTTTGGAGAAAGAAGGGCTATCGCCGTCTGCGGAAGCTGATCGAGAAACCTTGATTCGTCGTGTGACCTTCGACCTGACGGGGTTGCCGCCGACGTTGGACGAGATCGATGCGTTTCTTGCAGATGAATCGCCGGATGCATACGAGAAGGTCGTCGATCGGCTGTTGCGATCACCCCGCTATGGCGAGCACATGGCGCGGTATTGGTTGGATGCCGCCCGCTACGGAGACACGCACGGTTTGCATCTCGATAACGAACGCAGCATTTGGCCGTACCGGGATTATGTGATCGATGCGTTCAACAACAACAAGCCGTTCGACGAGTTTACCGTCGAGCAGATCGCGGGGGATTTGTTGCCGGAACCGACGTTGACGCAACGGATCGCCACCGGCTTCAATCGTTGCAACGTGACGACCAGCGAAGGCGGTTCAATCGCCGAGGAATTTCGTGTCCGGTACGCCATCGACCGCACCGAAACGTTAGGCACCGTTTGGATGGGACTGACCGTCGGTTGTGCGGTCTGTCATGATCACAAATACGACCCGATTTCTCAGGCCGAGTTCTTCCAACTCTATGCCTACTACAACAGCACCGCCGACAAAGCGATGGACGGCAACGCACTTCTGCCGCCGCCGTCTGTGCGAGTTCCCACGAAAGAGCAACTCCAAGAAATCGCCGACTTGCAAGCGAAGGTCACGAAAATTGAACACACACTGACCACCAAGGCGATTCACTATCCCTACCAAGATCCTGGCCCCGACGCCGACAAGTCTGCGGGATCACTGCACGAGTTTGTTTGGATCGAAGACGGTCTTCCATCGGGGGCGAAACCGATGGGCAATTCCCCCTGGGAGTTCGTGACCGACCCCGTCTTCAGCGGCGAGAAAGCCAGCAAACGGACAGCAAAAGAACTCAGCCAGCATTTCTTTCAAGACGCATCACCGGGGTTGCTGATTGGCGAGAACGACACGCTGTTTGCGTATGTGTATCTCGATCCGAAGAATCCGCCGCAAGAAATCATGCTGCAATTCAACGACGGCAGTTGGGATCACCGTGCTGTTTGGGGAGCCGACAAAATCGATTGGGGCCAGAAGGACACCCCCAGTCGTCGCTTCTTCGGAGAGCTACCAGAACCCGGGAAGTGGGTCCGTCTGGAAGTCAAGACGCAGGACGTCGGATTGAAACCGAACAGTGTGATCAAAGGCTGGGCATTTACTCAGTTCGGTGGCACTGTCTATTGGGACAAAGCGGGAATCATCTCGCAGAATCGCCAAGCGGGAGCGGGATTCGCCTCGCAAACGGCTTGGGAAGAATCGGTGGCCGCTCGCAATTATGACGGTCTCGCTCCCGATTTGACGGCTGCCCTGAAGGTCACATCGGCAGAGCGTTCCGAATCGCAAAGCGAACTCGTCAAAGCCTATTTCATCAGCGAAGTTTACACGAAATCCCGACCGGAATTCGATCAGCTGCGAACGGAGTTAAAGCAGACTCGCGAGCGAATTGCCGCGATCGAAAAGAACGCTCCCAGCACACTTGTGATGGCAGACCAACCCAAGTTGCGACCGACCTACGTGTTGGAGCGTGGCGAATACGACAAACCGGACAAAGAGCGGGAAGTCTTCCCGAACGTGCCCAGCGTGTTGCCCGCATTGCCGGAAGACGCCCCGAGGAACCGCTTGGCAATTGCCCAGTGGTTAGTCAGCGACACGCATCCACTAACGGCTCGCGTGGTCGTCAATCGGTATTGGCAGAGGTTTTTCGGAACCGGGCTTGTCAAAACCGCTGAGGATTTTGGAGCCCAGGGCGATTGGCCATCTCATCCCCGATTGCTCGATTGGCTTGCCGTCGAGTTCCGTGAGAGTGGTTGGAACGTGAAACAGATGCAGAAACAAATCGCGATGTCGCACACCTATCGACAGTCCAGCCATGCGACCAGTGAGGCGTTCAAGCGAGACCCCGAAAACCGCCTGCTCGCGCGTGGTCCACGCTTCCGTTTAGACGCTGAGATGCTTCGAGATTATGCCCTCGCCACGAGTGGTTTGCTGGTCGAACAAATTGGCGGCAGAAGTGTGAAGCCGTATCAACCGGGCGGGTTGTGGAAAGCCGTCGGGTACACGTCCAGCAATACCGCGAACTTCAAGCAAGACGCCGGTCACGCCCTGTATCGCCGTAGCATGTATACATTCTGGAAGCGAACGAGCCCGCCGCCGTCGATGGCCACTTTCGATGCCCCGACACGTGAAGCATGCACCGTGCGGCGTCCGCGAACGAACACTCCGTTGCAAGCCCTCGTGCTGATGAACGACACGCAGTACGTTGAAGCGGCTCGGCATTTCGGTTCGCGAATTGTTCAAGAAGGTGGCGAGTCCGATGAGGGGCGACTGACGTTCGGTTTCCGAATCACCACGGGGCGTGTTCCTCAACCGCAGGAACTTACCGTCTTGACCAAGGTACTGAACCAGTATCGTCAGCAATACGAAGATCAACCGGAAGCGGCTACGAAGTTGTTGGCTGTCGGAGATTCACCAGCAACCCCAGCCGACAATCCCGGCGAGCAAGCCGCGTGGACGATGATCGGCAGTTTGCTGATGAATCTCGATGAAGCCATCACCAAAGGGTGAGTCACGATGCTGGTGCCGCGACTCTATGAGCTGTGCTTCACCGGGAACATTGCTCAACACGGCTCGCAGAGTCGTGGCACATATTGACTCAACAAATGCAGTTTGGCGATTACAAGTTGATAGACATTTCAGGAACGCAATCATGCATCCGCTTTTGCAAACTCGCCGACACTTCTTCAGTCGCACGGCAACCGGTATCGGCACTGCGGCATTGGCCTCGCTGTTGAATTCCTCGAACTCGGCCGCCGCGAATGAGCCGTCGCAACAAACGGGCGGCGTGCTGAGTTCGCTGCCGTTCCCTGCGAAAGCGAAACGGGTCATCTATCTGTTTATGTCCGGAGCGCCGTCGCAACTCGACACCTTCGACTACAAGCCGAAGATGGACGCGATGTTCGACAAAGACCTGCCGGATTCGATTCGGCAAGGTCAGCGATTGACCACCATGACCAGTGGTCAAAAACGCTTTCCGATCGCACCGTCGAAATTCAAATTTGCTCAACACGGCAAGAGCGGCGCGTGGGTCAGCGAATTGCTGCCGCACACCGCGAAGATCGTGGACGATTTGGCGTTCATCAAAACCGTCAACACGGAAGCGATCAATCACGACCCCGCAATTACCTACATTCAAACCGGCTCACAGCAACCGGGCCGTCCGAGCTTGGGAGCGTGGTTGTCTTACGGACTCGGCCAGGAAAACCAGAACCTGCCGGGTTTCGTGGTCTTGCACTCGACTTGGAGCGCCAAACGTGACGCCCAGGCGATTTACTCGCGATTGTGGGGCAGCGGCTTTTTGCCGTCCAAACACCAAGGGGTGTCGCTGCGTTCCAAAGGCGATCCGGTATTGTATCTGTCGAATCCTCCCGGCGTCGATGGGCAAACGCGTCGGACCATGCTGGACGCACTCGGACAACTGAACCAGCAGCAATTCGATACCGTTGGCGATCCAGAGATCAACACGCGAATCGCTCAGTACGAGATGGCCTACCGGATGCAAACGTCCGTCCCGGATTTGATGGATCTCAGTGGCGAACCGAAACACATCCTGGAGCAGTACGGCCCCGATGTCACCAAGCCAGGCACCTTTGCGGCCAACTGTCTACTCGCTCGCCGTCTGGCTGAACGGGACGTGCGATTCGTGCAAATTTTCCATCGTGGCTGGGATCATCATGGTGCGTTGCCACGTGATCTGCCGTTGCAATGTGGCGATGTCGATCAACCTGCGGCCGCGTTGGTTCAAGACCTCAAGCAACGCGGATTACTCGATGACACGCTCGTGATTTGGGGCGGCGAATTCGGACGCACGATCTATTGCCAAGGTGGTCTGACTCGGCAGAATTACGGACGCGACCATCACCCGCGTTGTTTCACCGTCTGGATGGCTGGCGGGGGCGTGAAGGGCGGCATCACGTATGGGGAAACGGATGACTTCAGCTATAACGTCGTCGACAAACCCGTCCACATTCACGATCTGAACGCAACCGTTCTGCGGTGCTTAGGCATCGACCACGAACGTTTGATCTACCGCTTCCAAGGTCGAGACTTCCGCCTCACCGACGTGCATGGCAACGTCGTCGAGGAGATTCTGGCCTAACGAGAGACTGACTTCACTCACACGAATTCCGCGAACAACGAGCGGGCGTGGCCTTCTGAGGGGACATGACAACGGCTTTCCAAGTCGAGCAGTTGTCTCTTGAGTGTCACCCCACCCGGTGCGGAGAAACCGCCAAACTGTCCACTTGAGGGAACAACCCGGTGGCAGGGAATGATCACCGGCATGACGTTATTTGCCATCACACTTCCGACGGCTCGGGCTGCCTTTGGTGATCCGGCGCGACGGGCCAGTTCTCCGTAGGTTACGGTTTCGCCGTGTTCAATCGCTCGGCAAGCGGTTAGGACATTCGATTGGAACGAGGTCAGGCGAGACCGTCGCACCAAAATGTCCTGGAAGTCGTCGATCTCCCCAGCGATGTAATTCTTGAACCGATTTTGCAACAAGAGTCCGTCGTTGTTCCTAGATTTCAAGCCCGGAACTCGCTGCTTCAGGGCCTTCCAAGCCGCGGATTCGGTCCGATGGCCAATCACGACCCCGATAATCGCTCCATCCACGTGCGCATAGCCCCACCAGCCCAACGAGGTCGAGAAAACATAACCGGATGGCATTTCGTTTGCGGACATCGTTGGCTGAGTTTCCATGGCAGTCTCGATAAATGTGGGACTTTGACCTCATTTCTCAACCAAGATAGAATACACTCAAGCACAATTCCGTTCGACCCTGATGAACTAATTTTGATCTTCACGGCTAAACACGACGTTTAGCATGATGCATGGATGGGCAAACGTGCGAGCAAGATGTGCACGCCCAGACTTTCACTCACGCGCGGGGGATCACTCGACAAGCCATCGAGGCGACGGCTCATGTCGGGCGGACCACGTGCCCTGAATTGATGAGGTGGATCCGATGAATCTTTACGATTCGATCGCGGATGAATTTTATATCAACATGAATCTCAGCACGGAGATGAAGCTACCGGAAAGCCGCGAAACGATACTCAATTTCTTTGAACGGATCCAAAAAACCTACCCGACCATGCGAAATTTCTACACCCGAGAGAACGGGGATTTCGTGTTGGAAGAGGATAAGGAGCAGGGCAGCCAGCGGTGGTTATCTCTCGAGCCACGTTGTATCTGCAGCGGTCAGGTGAACCCCGCCGATGTGGACTTGGCTGTCGAGCAACATTCCACCGTGTTGCAATTGGTTCCGTACATGCTGTCCGTGAGCCCGCTGGACTGCGAAGCCTTGGATTACATGATGGGCTTCGATTTCTCCTACCAAGGCAACCACGATCAGTTGGTCGCCGAGGCACTCGGAGCGGGACCCGCATTTGATGGTCTGGTGGATGTACCGGGAGCAAGAATTCTCAACTACAAGCCGTCCATGACGCTTGTGTTGGATGAGGATTGTCGCCAGTGGGCACGTTTGCTGGTCGAAACGCGGACAACGCCCTATCAATTGCGTCGCGGTGAATTCTCCGAAGACCAAATCAGCGTTTACTTTACCGTCCGCCAATACGGCAGCCTCGACCCGGGCGCGTCCTACGAGAGCGAATTGGCCGTTCTGCGAGCCAAGTGCGAAGAATTGCTGGACCGGTTCGTGGTCGACCAAGTCCTTCGACCGCTTGCCCAAGCCATCTCGGCCCGCTGAGACGACTTAGGTTAAGTCACAAGACGCTTCGGTAAAATCTTGTTCCATTCCGCGGTTTGTCAGGCAGCACGCCGAAATGTGTGCTGTCGGCGACCGCGTTTTTCTTCGCTGACTGATGCGTGTGCTTGATCGATTCGGATGGAAAGCTGTTTCTGCGCTTCCAACAACATCGCGGCGATGTCCGCCTGTGCGATTTCTTGCTGATCGAGACAAGCCGAGCGTTGATCAAGCTGATCACTGACGACTTCCAATTGATCGATGAGATCGTGGAGTTCGTCCAGCAATTCAGTCGTCTGACCACCCACCTCAAGAGCAGGGGCAGCATCTTGTTGTTCCACCGAAAAATTCGCCACTCGGTGCAGCAAAGCACTCGCACCAAGCTCCCGGTTTCGTTCAAACGCGTCGACCAGCTGTTCTTCCTGCTCGATGAGTTCAACTAGTTCAAGGACGGAAAGCTCGTTGAGACTGTCTTCATCGAAGCCAGTCCCAGCTTCGGAGCCTTCCAACTGCAATCGGTCATCGGTATTAAAAGCCAAATTGGAATCCTTGGCATTCAGCCGAATATGGCATGAGCGATGCAAACGGTGGACGAACCACCTGCATAAAACAGATTCTCGAACTTCGTCTGCACGCAGACTTGCGGGCATTTGAGAAGTATCGGAACTGTCAACTCAGAAAAGAATCTGCAACCCAATGGTTGGTCATGGTTCGCAGGTCTCGCAAAATACGGCGATCGACCAAACCAACCAGAAGAGGTTTCGTCAATTGACGAGGGATCGCATGAGAGATTCGGCAGCGTTCGGTTTGCGCCCGATTATATCGATCAGGCAAGTCTCCGAACGTATTGCCAGCGACTCTGAAATCTCGAACACGTCCTCGATGTTACGAAACGATGTCGAGCATGCGGCGTGCTCGTTCTTGCTCGCGGAGCTTATGAGCGTATTCTTCGTCGGTGGACGCGGGTAGGGCATTGGCAGCGGTCAAGGCTTCTTCTGCCGTTGATCGCTGCAAGTCATCTTTGGCGATCGCACGCTCTGTCAGCAGCGAGACCACACCATCAACGATCTGAACAAATCCGCTATCAATGAAGTAGGACTTATGCTCCGAGCCGATTGTCACTTTCAACTCGCCGTATCCCAATCGGCCAACCAACGGTGCTCGCTTAGGCAAGATACCAATGGAGCCGTCGTACAAAGGAAACTGCAGCGAATCTGCCGGAGTCGACAACACAGTCTTCTCCGGAGTCGTGACGACAAGTTGTAATCGATCGGAATCGGCCATGCCGTTCTGCTCAAATCTACGAAGTTGAGTGTCTCAAAAAGTTTCCACGCTAGTCGCCGCCAAGCGTGCCTATTCCTGCATCTTCTTGGCTTGTTCTTCCGCTTGTTCGATCGACCCGACGTATCGGAACGCAGACTCAGGGAGATGGTCCCATTTACCGTCGCAGATCTCTTCGAAGCTGCGGATCGTGTCGGCCAGCGAGGTCACTTCACCCGGCTTGCCGGTGAACGGCTCGGCGACGATGAACGGTTGCGAGAGGAATTGCTCGATTCGACGAGCACGATGCACGACCTGCTTGTCTTCCTCGTTCAATTCATCGACCCCGAGAATCGCGATGATGTCTTGGAGTTCACGGTATCGTTGCAGAATTTGTTGCACGCGACGGGCACAGTTGAAGTGGCGTTCGCCGACGTACTGCGGGTCGAGAATTCGGCTGGAAGACGCCAGTGGGTCGATCGCGGGGTACAAACCACGTTCCGCAATTCGTCGTTCCAGGTAGATGAACGCGTCCAAGTGGCTAAACGCCGTCGCAGGAGCAGGGTCGGTCGGGTCGTCCGCAGGCACATAGACGGCTTGCACCGACGTGATTGCTCCCTTGTTCGTCGAGGTAATCCGTTCTTGCAGTTCACCCTGTTCGGTTCCCAGGGTTGGTTGGTAACCCACAGCGGACGGCATCCGTCCAAGCAACGCCGACACTTCCGAACCAGCTTGCGAGAAACGGAAGATGTTGTCGATGAAGAGCAGGGTGTCCATCCCGGTTTCATCACGGAACCATTCGGCCATCGTGAGAGCGGACAAAGCCACCCGCAAACGAGCACCTGGTGGCTCGTTCATCTGACCGAAGACCATACAAGTTTGCTCGATGACGTGACGAATCCGGCCGGTTTCGTCTTTCCCCATCTCCGTTTCTTGCATTTCGAGCCAGAGGTCGTTTCCTTCGCGGGTTCGTTCACCGACGCCGGCGAAGACCGCGTAACCACCGTGTTGACTGGCGATACGGGCGATCAACTCGGTCAAAATGACGGTCTTACCAAGACCGGCACCACCGAACAAACCAGCTTTCCCACCACGCACGAACGGGGTGAGCAAGTCGACCACTTTGATCCCGGTTTCGAACAGCTCGGTTTTGGCCGAGAGGTTCGTCAGGTCGGGGGCAGGGCGGTGAATTGGCCAGCGAACATCGTGTTCGACATCCCCGCGACCGTCGATCGGCTCACCGAGAACGTTAAACACGCGACCGAGTGTTCCTTTTCCAACGGGAACGGAGAGTGGAGCACCCGTATCGGTGACTTGCATGCCACGAACCATGCCGTCGGTCGATCCCAATGCCACACAACGAACCCGACCCCCACCGAGGTGCTGTTGCACTTCGCCGGTCACTTTGATCGGGACGCCTTTGACTTCGGTATCGACAACGCAAGCGTTGTAAATGTCAGGCAATTGCGAATCATCAAACTCGGCATCGAAAATTGAACCGATCACCTGAGTGACTTGACCGACATTGGTCGCTGTGGCTGTAGACATAAGTGTAAGTCCAAATTCAGTCGCTTGGTGTCTGCTAAGTCCGATCGATCAAACCCGATCGGTATCTATTCGAGGGCTGCGGCTCCACCGATAATCTCAGCCAACTCGCTCGTAATTTGTTGTTGTCTTGCTCGGTTGTAACGTTGTTTCAGAGCGCCGATCATCTCGTCTGCGTTTTCCGTGGCGCCCTTCATGGCAACCATTCGGAAGATCTGCTCACTGACAGCGGCATCTAAAAAGCACTTGAATAAACGAGCCTTGAACGCAGCGGGAACGATTTCTTCGAGGATCTCGTTCGCGGATGGCAGAAACTCGTAGTCCACCGACGCTTGAGGCTCCGCTTCCTGTTCCTCTTCACTTCCTTGTAGGTTGCCGATCGGAAGCAGGGTCTCCACCAACGCTTCCTGACGACTCGCTGTTCGGAACTCCATCCAGGCCACGTCCAGTCGGTCAATTGTACCGTCCGTGAACTCGGAAATGTATCGTTCGGCTAACTCGTTGACTTCCTCAAACGAGGGCTTATCTTCAAAGTGCGTGTAAGTCCGTTCGAGTTCATAACCTTGGAATCCCATCACCGAGATTCCACGCTTGCCCGCGACTTCCACTTGCGTGGTGACATCGGAACCCCGCAGTTCTTGGACTCGGGAAATTCCCTGACGCAAGACGCTGGCATTGTACCCGCCACACAAACCGCGGTTTGCGGTAATGACGAGGACAATTGCGTTTTTGACCTCATCACGCTGTTGCAACAGCGGATGCTCGATCTTGAGATCTGCTTGGGCCAGATCCGCCACGATTTCGTTGATCTTCTTGGTATAAGCCGACGCTTCGGTGGCGCGGTCCATCGCCCGTTTGAAGCGGGCGGTGGCAATCAACTCCATCGTGCGGGTAATTTTGCGGATATTCCGCACCGCCCGCAGACGTTTGATAATCGCTCGGGCTTTAGCCATCTAAGCGGTTTCCTCTTCAGTCTTGTAGGTCCGGGCTGCCCAGTCGGAGAAGTGCTTGAGAGCCTCTTTCAACTCGGTCTCATGCTCGTCACTCAAAGCCTTGGATTCATCAAGCTTTTTCCACAACTCGTTCTTCTCGTCCCGCATGTACCGAAGGAGTTCTTCTTCAGCTTCCGGCACTTTGTCGACAGGAACTTTGTCGAAATAGCCCTTGGTTCCCGCGTAGATACTAATGACCTGGTCGGTCGTATCCATCGGGTTGTACTGCTTTTGCTTGAGCAGTTCGACCATTCGATAACCACGATCCAGTTGCCGTTGAGCCGCTGGGTCAAGTTCGGTTCCGAGTTGGGCGAACGCTTCCAATTCACGGAAGGCCGCGAGGTCGAGCTTCATCCCGCCGGCCACTTTCTTCATGGCCTTGGTTTGGGCGTTTCCACCCACACGGGACACACTAATCCCCACGTTAATCGCCGGACGAACACCCGCAAAGAACAAGTCCGGCTCGAGGTAAATCTGACCATCGGTAATCGAAATCACGTTGGTCGGAATATACGCCGAGACTTCCCCTTCTAGGGTCTCAATGATCGGCAATGCCGTCTGCGAACCGCCACCAAGCTCGTCGCTCAGTTTTGCGGACCGTTCGAGCAAGCGACTGTGAGCGTAAAACACGTCACCCGGATAGGCTTCACGCCCCGGAGGACGACGCATCAACAACGACAGTTGTCGATAAGCCTGGGCTTGTTTCGACAAGTCATCGTAGACCACCAACGTGTGCTTGCCGTTGTACATGAAGTGCTCGGACATCGCACAACCGGCGTATGGTGCAATGTATTGCAGCGGGGCCGGGTCGGAGGCTGCAGCGGAGACGACGATGGTGTAATCCATCGCTCCGTGCTCTTTGAGTGTTTCCACAACCTGTCGAATGTTCGCTTGGCGTTGACCACAACCGACGTAGATGCAGATAACATCGCCGCCTTTTTGGTTGATGATCGCATCCAACGCAATCGCGGTTTTCCCGGTTTTGCGGTCACCAATGATGAGTTCCCGTTGACCGCGGCCGATCGGCGTCATGGCGTCGACAGCTTTGATCCCGGTTTGCATCGGCTGCTTCACCGGCTGGCGGGCCACCACACCAGGTGCGGCAGTTTCCAACGGGCGTGTTTCCGTGGCAGCGATTGGGCCTTGACCGTCAATCGGATTTCCGAGTGGATCGACAACACGACCAATCAGTGACTCCCCAACTGGCACCGAGAGCAATTCACCGGTGGCACGGACTTCGTCACCTTCTTGGATCGTCTTATAGTCACCCAGCAGGATGATCCCGACGGAGTTTTCTTCCAGGTTGAAGACCAATCCGTTCACGCCGTTCGGGAACTCGACCATTTCTCCCGCCATCGCGGAAGAGAGACCGTAGACCCGAGCGATCCCGTCACCAACTTCGAGCACACGCCCGACTTCGGTGGTTTGGATTTGACCTTCAAAATCGCGAATTTCCGCTTCAAGAACTGAAGCGATCTCTTGCGCGTTGAATTTCATGATGGCTCCTCTGACGCAGCCGCCCGCGCAGCTGTTTCATGCGACTGCGGAGTGATGAATCGTAAACAGTATCTCCAATTTGGATGATGAGTCCGCCGAGGAGTTCCGGTTGAATTTCGACTTCCAGCATCGGCTCGAAGGGTAAACGACTTCGTAGCTGATCCTGAATTTGCTGATGTTGCTCATCCGTTAACGCTCGAGCCGTCCGGATCACAACGGGTTGGCGTCCATGGAGTCGATTATTCTCGATCGCTGCCATTTTCATCACTAATGGCAGCAGTTCCATCCGTTGATTGCGAACGAGGACTCGCAGAAAATTGGCGAACAGGGGCGTACTACGGGGAGCAACAACCCGTTCGATGAAACCTAGCTTATCGTCTTGGTTGACCACTGTTGAAAACAGGAGGTCACGGAATGCAGGATTCTTGTCGAGTACGTCGTCGACAAAGGATTGACCTTCTTCGAGAATCTGATCCCCATCGGCAGCGCCTAGCAGGGCATTGGCATAGACCTTTGCAACTGCTTGAGCACTTGGATCCTGCATAATGCTAGGGATCTTGGTTGGTATTGATTCCGACTCGGTCATAACCTGACTTTCGACGCCGTACTAGAGACGTTAAGACTCGAGAACTAAACAATTAACGCTTTGTCGAAAACTGAGCGAGAGCATCGTTGATGAGTCGCGATTGGTCTTCGTCCGACAAACTTCGGCCAAGAACATGTTCGGTGGCATCAGCAACTCGCGCTGACATCGCATCGAATAGTTCTTGAACTGCTTGATCCTTTGCCCGTTCGATTTCTTCGAGAGCTTTCTGCTTTCGGCTTTCCGCTTCGCGGTCGGCTTCGGCGAGTTTCTCGGCTCGCAGAGCTTCGGCTTTTGCGTTGGCTTCGGCGAAAATCTCTCGCACGCGATCGTCCGCGGCTTCCAGTTGTCCTTCGTAGTCCTTGCGAAGCTGTTCCGCTTTCTCGCGTTCGACTTTCGCTTCCTCGATGTTGTTGCGGATGCGATCTTCGCGTTCCGCCAACGCCTTGGAAATCGGCCGGAAGGCAGTCGATGTCAGGATCACCAGCAAGAGGATGAACACGATGAAAGTGTAGACAGCCAAGTCGGCACGTGGGTCGAGCCCCGCTTCAAGGTCCACTAGTTCAGCGGCCTCATCTTCGGGGGCGACACCAATATGGACGTGGTCACCGTGTCCGTGTCCCTCTTCTGCTGCCACAACCCAGCGAGGCTGAATGGAAGCACTCAGAAGAAGCAATATGATTAGACAAAATCTCACAGCCGAAGCTCCTGACGCAAGTTTCTGGAACCGAATCGCTGTCTCGATACGAAGAAGCAACGAGCTAGCAATGCATCTTCGGAATCAAAGACCGACGAACAAAGCGGCGAAGGTGAAACCTTCGATCAGTGCTGCCGCGATGATCATGGCCAACTGAGCGTTACCAGCAATGCTGGGCTGACGCGCCATTGCTTCCAGTGCAGCGGTGGCAATTCGGGAAATCCCGTAGGAAGCACCGATCACGATCAAACCTGCACCAAACGCACTTGAGAATTCAATGGCTGCCCGGCCGGTTTCGCCTTCACCATCTTGCGCCATGGCTGGAGCAGCGAAGACCAAGAGCAATACAACCACGAGCGAGCCAATACGTACCAACTTGTTCACGAGTCACGTCTCCCTAGTTGTGGGAAAAAGAAAAAGCCTTTGAAAGTCTTCAACCAATTTGTTGACTACAGTTTAAATATTATGGCTTCAATGAAACCTTAGTGTTCGTGTACTGCCGAACCGATGAAGAGTGATGCGAGCAGAGCAAAAATATACGCCTGCAACACAGCAACAAAGAGTTCCAGCAAACTCAGAACAGTCGTTCCAATGACGCCCGAGAAGGCTGCAATTCCGTAAGGAATATTAGGGTCTTTCGCCGCAGTGATCACCAAACCCAGGATCGCTAACAACACTAAGTGACCAGCAGCCATGTTTGCAAACAAACGCAGTGCCAACACGGCGTGTTTGATGAACATCCCTAAGACTTCAATCAGGAAGATAAAGACCTTGAGCGGTGAAAGGGTCCAGTGCAAGTCCATCGTTGGAACAAACCCTGACCATAACCACTTCGGCCCAAATTCTTGAAGCCCGCCCGTAAAGACGGCGACAAGCACTGCGAAGGCAAGAGCCAGTGTGCAACTCAATGCGGCGGTTGCGGTACCCATCCACGGTACCAAGCCGAGCAAGTCACAGAAGAGAACGAAGAAGAAAATTGTCCAAATCAAGGGGAGGAACTTTGATGCCCCGTGATGAATGTTCGCCTTGACGATGTCGACGCGGACGAATTGCATCACGCTTTCAACAAGGTTCGGCAATCGCCCTTTTGGTGGACCGTCGGAATTGACTTTCTTTGCCATCCAACGAAAGAGCAGGATCATAAAGATCGCGACTGCTAACTCAAGCACCATAAACTTTGAGAACGCGAAGGGCGTCTCCGAGCGGTAGAGTGACTTGAGTTTCACACCCGGCGGTTGCGGGATGAGAATCTTGCCCGCCATTTGAGTGTTGAACTCATGCAGGGCGTGTTCGGTTTCGGCTTCGGTTGGAGCCTTGGTGACGCCACCTTCTTTAGTGAGGTGGAAGTCATCTTTATGGAGTTCCAGCAAGAACTCCGGGACGTCATCTAAACTTTGATAGTTCGGCTTCCAAAGGAACTTGGGAACCTCAAAGTAGTAGCTATCTTTGATGTGAAGAAGATCGCTTGCCATTGCTTAGACCGCCTCCACCTCGTTAGAGCTTGTCGATGCCAACTGCGACCTCATTAACCATAAGCTGAGTGCTGTCTCTGCTGTTAATGTCAGCAGGAAGAATGCCACAACAGCAAACCGAAAGCCGGATTGTTCGGCTGCTTCCCAGCGTTTCAGGATAATCAGTGCCCAAGTAAAGACAAAAGCCGTTCGGACGAGCATGCCGCCGAATGCGGCAGCGATCGCGTGTTGAGGCTTCCGAAACAAGACATGGACAGCGAGAGCCAACAGGCCGCCGAGCCAACAAATGAGAGCAGCGAAGCCAGCCGCCCATGCCCCATCGACGCCATACCGTGATTCAAAGAACCACAGTGCCAATGGCAGTGCAAGCACGACCGTGGCGGTCAATAGCCCACATGACGCAATAGCGCGTTTGGCGGGGCTTGCCTGCGATGGTTGGGTGGAAACGCTCACAAGATCGTTGGCGAAATTCGAGTCGGCATGAATGTGATGTTGAGTCACCTGAATAGTCTTACTGTCAGCCAGAGTCAAGCGACTTAGTTAAAACTTTATGATTCGTCTTGTTTTCCGGAGTCAGGTGGTTGTGATGCTGGCGGATTGAATGAACTTGTCATTCGCAGAAGGTGCCAAATTCCAATCACGAGTCCAAAAATGAAACCAATGACGACGCAGTATTGGGTACCCCAAGTGGAGTCGAGCCAACGTCCGAATAGACCGGGGATGACCATCTCCGCAACAACGGTGGTGATGCGGGCGACCCATGCCATTCCCGCGGCGAGCGGTGAAGTGGCGGGTTTGCGGTCATTAGGCATATTCGAGTTCGCAGTGTAAAGAGGCGATGAGGCGCGGTCAAAGCCGTGTTGGAGATTCCAACCGTTTTCTTAAAAGTGAGAAGCAAGATTCGCGAGATTACTGTTTTTGGGTGGTGTGAAAACCGGTCGTCTTGAGTTTGATGCGGTACAGTCCCTTGCCAGCCGTGACGAACAGTGTGTTGGCTTGGTCGCCGATGCCGAAGCTGCAGTTCGTTGGCAGGTCCGGTGTTGGGATGTAGGCCAGTTCTTTGCCTTTCGGTGTGTAAACAATGATTCCGAAACGTTCCGGCTGTCGGACGGCGGCGTAGATGCGACCGTCGGTGTCGATGGTCATGCCATCGGTTCCGGTTTGCTTGCCGAAGTCAACGAGCACGGTTTTTTTCCCTAAGGAACCATTCTGCTTGATCCGAAACGCGTTGAGCGTCATGCGTCCTGGGTTGTCGCGACCACCGGTCTTCCGCACATCGAGGCTGCCGTTGTTGGTCTCGGCCACATAGAGCGTTTTGCCGTCTGGGGAAACATGCACGCCGTTCGGTTTTTCGATCCCGTTCTTCCCTTTGCTCTTGGTCACACGATGGACGCTGCCGTCGGTGTCGAGTCGGTACACGCTCATGACGTCCATTTCAACCGACTCATCTCCGGCGTAGCGGGGGTCGGTGAAATAGACGCTCCCATTTGGGTGGACAACAAGATCGTTCGGAGAGTTGAGGCGTTTGCCTTCAAACTCTTTCACGAGCGAGTGGACTGAGCCGTCTTTGCGAACTTCGACGAGCGCCCGCAAACCGCCCATCGCTCCGCAGCAGCCGAGCAGTCGGCCGTTCTTGTCGAACATCAGTCCGTTGCTCTTGCCGCTATCTTTGCAGAAGACGCTGGTTGCCTCGGTTTTGGGGTCAAACTTGAGGATGCGACCGACGCCGTCTTCCGCGAAGGCGATGTCGCTGAAATAGATCGTTCCATCGGGAGCCACAGCGACGCCTTCGGTGAATTCTCCCTCGTTCCAGAGTTCTTCCAGCTCCGCGTTCTTCGGCAGAATGGAGGAGTCGCCAGTTGGTGCATCGGCGGCGAATGAAGACGGGCATGTCGTGCCGACGATTAGTGCCATCAGTAGAAGGCTTGGAGCGAGTCTGGTTGTCATGGTTGCGGCGATCCTGATTTCACGGAATGGTGCTGAAGGAATTGCTCGGCCATTTCCTTGCGGATGCGTTGGCGTAGCTCCTGACTCATCAGCGTGCCGTGATCTTTGCCGGGATGCAACTCGACGACGGCATCGCTGCCCAAATTCTTCAGAGATTCCTTGAGCCGCTTGGTCGCCCCTTCAAGATAGAAGGTGTCTTCTTCTCCCATGAAGACGTGGATTTTCCCGGCCAGTTTTTCATTGAGCTTGTCCCAATTACGCTCGAGATACAGACGGATGTCGTACTTCTTCCAGGCGTTGGCGACATCGCTATTGATTTCACCGGTCTCGCGATCCCAGAGCAGGGCAGGGGTTTCGGCGGCGGTTCTTGGGCTAAATACCGCCTCAAAGCTATGGAGTTGTCCGCCCGGACCGAGTGTGTCTTCCATGTCCGCGAAATCCCGGTACCACACCAAGACCTCACCGTTTCGTCGTGCCAAGGGACGCCGTTTGCCGTCGGCATCGCGGTACATGTTCTCGCCTTGTTGATAGAGATTGATTCTTTGGAAGTTGCGGAAGTCGACAGGGTCCGGAGCGGTGCTCCATACGCCGCCGAAGGTGTCCGGGTGTGTGATCTGCACCCAGAGACTGCTCCACCCGCCGGAAGAATGGCCTGTAAGAAAGCGAGCGGTTGGCTTGGCGATCGTTCGAAATTCTCGATCGAACGCCGGAAGAAACTCTTGGACGAGTGCAGTCCCAAATGGGCCGTTGTTGGCGGAGTCGGCGAACACATGGTGTCCCAGGGGGCAACTCGGGTCCAGCATGACACGAATGAACTCTACGCCCTCGGGGTTGTCCTCTTTAACGGGGCGGTTTCGGTACCCATGTCGGTGTGTTCCGCCAAAGCCCGGGATATTGAATATCGTGGGATATCGTCGCTGCGGTTGGTTGTAGTAACTGTCCGGCAAGATGACGGCCGCCCGGAGGAAGACATCTTTTCTGTGAAAATCACTTAACAACTCCGAGTGAACTCGCAGCAATTTGGTCCATTTGGAATCGGGCCAAGGTCGCTCAGGAACGGTTTTGGTGAGTCGCAAGACGACTTTGTCCAGGTTGTCCTTTGTGAGTTCGACGACATCGCTGTAGGCGTTGCCCGTGCCGGTTCCAACTTCGCGTTCCCAGGGGTTCCAGCGGGCCACCGCCTGTGCTTTGAAGTCGGTCCATTGAATGGAATCCAACGAGCGGGGAAATGTGGCGAGGTCTGGGGCGGAGAGTGAAATTGTTAGTGGTTCGTCAGGTTTCCAGTCTGTAACGTGTTTTGTCACAAAGGGTTCCGGATGAAACCAGTTCGGGCCGAATCGGGGTTCTTGGTTGGACTTCCCAAAGAAAATGGTGACTTGCCCGGTGTAGGGGCGGCTGCGAAGGGATTGATCAAACCGCAACTCAAATGTGGGGGCGTCAGCCCTAACACGAGAGGCATGGGCGACGAGCCAGATCAGGCAAAATGCCAGGCGGAGTCCGTGAAAGCGAGTTTGGTCACAAAGACGCGAAATCATATGAAAAATCCTCGATTGGAAGGCGGCCACGTTTTCGCGGTTGACCAATGCATCAGCCGAAAGAAGACGCTTGACGAATCGGTGGCGAAGACGGTACCTTTATCCTGAATTTTGATTCGCTTTTGGATTGATAATTACTTTTGCTAATGTCTTGGATGGACCCAACAAATCGCAACCTGTTGTCCCGACCGCAATCGTCTTCCACGAGCGGTCAGGAAAATGTTTCCGTCGAAACCTTGGCCCGAACACCTGCTGACCATCCATGCATTTGCGGAACGTCGAGATTTTCTGTGAGGTCGTGAGTCGTCGGAGCTTTTCGAAAGCTGCGGAGGTTCATCACGTTTCACAGTCGGCGGCCAGTCAGTCGGTTCATCATCTGGAAAAACGGTTGGGCGTGCAACTGATCGATCGATCGAAACGCCCGTTTGAACTCACCGCTGCTGGTCAGATTTATTACGAAGGTTGTCGGGACCTGCTTGATGGTTTCCGACGGATCGAAGACCAAGCCCGGGAAGCAGAGAATCTTGTCGCCGGTCGCGTGTGTGTGGCGTCGATTTACTCGGTGGGACTGCTGCAAATGGATGCTTATGTCAAGCAGTTCCAGCGTCGCTATCCGGAAGCGGAGTTGCAGTTGGAGTATCTGCATCCCGACGAGGTTTATGAACGCATCTTAAATGATGCAGCGGATTTAGGGCTTGTGTCCTTTCCGCGAGATGGGGGCGAAATTGGTTCGATTCCCTGGCAGAACCAGGAATTGGTGTTGGTCGTTCCCAAGACGCACCCACTTGCGAAACAAGAGTCCATACAACCGGGGCAGATCGACGGTGAGAAGTTTGTTGGTTTTACGACGGAATTGACGCTCCGTCGCCGCATTGACCGTTGGTTGAGACGAACTCGGGTTGCGGTGGATGTCGTGCACGAGTTTGATAATGTTGAAACGATTAAGAGGGCCGTCGAGATCGGAGCGGGAATTTCCCTATTGCCCGAGCCGACAGTCCTCAGAGAACGCGATGCCCAAACGCTCGCGGTTGTTCGCCTGGACATTTCCCAGGTGGAACACGACGATGGAGAATGGACTCGCCCACTCGGGATTGTGCACAAGCGGCACAAAGCATTCTCATCGGCTGCCCAACGATTCATCGATCTGCTCAGAAGTGACATCCCGGCAGTCGTTTAAAGTCGTTTGATTCGAGACCCCAGCAATATCCACCAGATAGGGCCTATTGAAGCGATGGCAACCGCAACCGTTCCGATTGAAAGTTTTTGTGAGACCACAACGTCGAGATAATTCGAAGCCAGTCTGAAACCACATATTTCGGCTGCTATCAAAGTCCAGCTCAGTATTTTGCGTGATCTAGCGAGTAACCTCATGACAATTCTTCCGTTTCCTTCCGATCGCTTTGACGCTTCCAATCCACTTTCCGGTGCGCCTGCCCGGAATGCGATCGCTAAAAACGGATTGCCCGATGCTCACGGGCTCTACGACCCCGAAAACGAACACGACTCCTGCGGCGTGGGATTCGTGGCGAATATCAAAGGCAAGCGTTCGCGACAAATTCTCGACGATGCGGATCGCATTCTGATTCACATGACCCACCGTGGAGCTTGCGGTTGTGAAGAGAACACCGGCGACGGAGCCGGCATGTTGACCGCGTTGCCTTATGAGTTTCTGGAGAAAGTCGCACCGGAAGCGGGAATCGAACTTCCCGAACGCGGGCGATACGCAGCCGGTTTGGTTTTTCTGCCAACCGACGAAGCCGAACGGGAAGAATGCAAACGCCTCATCGCGGAGATCGTGGCAGAGCAGGGGCAGCAACTTCTCGGTTGGCGGGACGTTCCCCAAGATGCTGACAACGCGAACATCGGCCCGACCGCTCGGGCTGGCGAACCGCAAATGGAAATGCTGTTCATCGGTGCCGAAGACGGGATCGAAACCAAAGCCTTCGAACGACAATGCTTCCTGATTCGCAAGTGGATCAGCCGTCGCGTTCGGGAAGAGAGTGAACTCTCGCAGCGGTTGATGTTCTACGTGTGCTCGCTGTCGCCGAACATTCTCATCTACAAGGGCATGTTGATGCCCTCGCAGTTGATGCCGTACTTCGCCGACTTGCGTGATCCCGATTACACCAGCCATCTGGCGATGGTGCACTCCCGATTCAGCACGAATACCTTCCCGAGTTGGGACCGGGCTCAGCCATGTCGGATGATGGCACACAACGGTGAAATCAACACCGTTCGTGGGAACGCAAACTGGACGTTCGCACGCCAAGGCTTGATGAAAAGTGACCTGTGGAAAGACGATATCCGCAAGCTTTTCCCAGTGATCGAAGCGCGTGGGTCCGACTCGAACCGTTTCGACAACGCTTTGGAAATGCTGTACCACTCCGGTCGGGAACTGCACGAAGCTGTGCTGATGATGATTCCCGAAGCGTGGCAGAATCACGCCACGATGCCGGAAGAAAAACGGGCGTTTTACGAGTACAACTCGGCCGTCCAAGAACCGTGGGACGGACCGGCATCGGTCTCGTTTACGGACGGGCACTACATCGGAGCCGTTTTGGACCGCAATGGTTTGCGTCCGAGTCGGTATTACGTCACGCACGACGATCGCGTTGTGATGGCGAGTGAAGTCGGCGTTTTGGATATCGAACCCGAGAACGTCAAAATCAAAGGTCGTCTACAACCCGGCCGGATGTTCCTGGTCGATTTCGAGCAGGGCCGTCTGATCCCGGATGAAGAAATCAAACACGCTGTTGCTTCCGAACGACCTTACGGCGAATGGTTGCGGGAACAACGGATCGAGCTGAGCGAACTGCCGCACGATAATGTTCCGGAACAACCGGACCCCGATTTCCTGCTCGATCACTTGCAAGCGTTCGGTTACACGATCGAAACGCTCAAGTTCATGTTGATTCCGCTGGTCAATGTCAAGAAAGACCCGCTGGGATCGATGGGTGACGACGCGGCGTTGGCGTGTCTCTCCGATCAACCACGAATGCTCTACGACTATTTCAAGCAGCTGTTCGCTCAGGTGACGAACCCGCCGATCGACGCGATCCGCGAAGAAGTCATTATGTCGTTGGAGTGCTACATCGGTCCGGAAGGCAACTTGCTCGATGTCACGCCGGAACACTGTCACCGTCTGCGAATTCCGCATCCGATTCTCACCAACGAAGAATTGGCCGCGCTCAAGCAGCTTGATCATCGGGGTTGGAAGTCGAAAACCATCGACATCACCTGGCCGCGTTCCGAAGGAGCCGACGGAATGTTGCGGGCTCTTGACCGAATCCGCGATGAAGCTCGGCAAGCGATTCAAGATGGATACAGCTTGGTGATTCTGTCTGACCGGGCCGTGAGTCATGAGCAGGTTGCGGTCCCGTCGTTGTTGGCGTCGGGTACGGTGCACCATCACCTCGTCGCGCACGAGGAACGCACCAAGGTGGGGATCGTTTTGGAGTCCGGCGAGGCTCGGGAAGTTCACCATCACTGTTGTTTGGTTGGCTACGGTGCCGACGCCATCAACCCGTACATGGCGTGGGAAGCATTGATTCAATCCCGTCGCGATGGCATTCTCGACGAGACTTGGACCGATGAGAAAATCATCGCCGCTTACCGTAAAGGTGTGGCGAAGGGCATGCTCAAAGTCATGGGCAAAATGGGCATCTCGACATTGGCCAGCTACAAAGGTGCCCAAATTTTCGAAGCGGTCGGGCTTAACGAAGACGTGATCAAAACCGCTTTCGTGGGAACTGCAAGCCGGATCAAAGGCGTTGGATTGGAAGTGATCGCCGAGGAATCGCTGCGACGACATGCGATCGGTTTTCCGGAACGTGACCAAGCCAAACTGCCACTGCTGCCGAACCCCGGTTTGTACGCCTATCGCAAAACTGGCGAGAAGCACTCCTGGAATCCGCATACGATTGCTGCGATTCAAACCGCCGCTCGCACCAACGATGCAACCGCCTACCAACGGTTCAGCGAAGCGGTCAACGAGGAAGCAAACCGCAATTGCACGTTGCGGGGCTTGCTGAAGTTCAAGCCGGGCAATTCCATTCCGATCGAGGAAGTCGAACCGGCTGCCGAAATCGTGAAGCGATTCTGCACCGGTGCGATGAGCTACGGTTCGATTTCCGCCGAATCGCACGAGACGCTGGCAATCGCCATGAATCGTCTTGGTGGCAAAAGCAATACGGGTGAGGGCGGAGAAGACTACAACCGTTTCACTCCCATGCCTAACGGCGATAGCAAACGATCGGCGATCAAGCAGATTGCCTCTGGTCGGTTTGGCGTGACCGCGTATTACCTCACGAATGCCGACGAACTACAAATCAAGATCGCTCAGGGAGCGAAGCCAGGGGAGGGCGGTGAGCTTCCCGGTTTCAAGGTGAACCGCATCATCGCCGCCACTCGGCATTCGACGCCGGGCGTGGGGTTGATCAGTCCGCCACCACACCACGACATCTACTCCATCGAAGACCTTTCGCAACTGATCTTCGATTTGAAGAATTCGAATCCGTCGGCTCGCATCAGTGTGAAATTGGTGTCTGAGGTCGGGGTGGGTACGATTGCCGCCGGTGTGGCGAAAGGGCACGCCGACAACATTCTGATTTCCGGATGCGAAGGTGGCACGGGGGCGTCTCCGTTGACGAGTATCAAGCACGCCGGGTTGCCTTGGGAGCTTGGCATCAGCGAGACGCACCAAACGCTGGTCATGAACGATCTCCGAAGCCGGGTCCGTCTGCAAACCGACGGCCAACTGAAAACCGGCCGGGATATCGCGATCGCGACACTGCTCGGTGCCGAGGAATACGGTTTCGCGACCGCTCCGCTGATCACGATGGGTTGCATCATGATGCGGAAGTGTCACCTCAATACTTGTCCGGTCGGCATCGCCACGCAGGACCCGGAACTCCGTAAGAAGTTCTCCGGCAAGCCCGAGCACGTCGTCAATTACCTCTTTATGGTCGCTGAGGAATGTCGGCAGATCATGGCGGAGCTGGGTTTCCGAACGATCAACGAAATGGTCGGACGAGTCGATATGCTTGAAGCGGATGACGCCATCGAGCATTGGAAGGCCAGGGGATTGGACCTGACGCCGATTCTCACCCCGGCTCTGAAACCCCATGACAATGTGCAAACCTACTGCACGATGGCACAGAATCATGGGCTCGATGAGGTTCTCGACAACAAGCTGATCGAGAAAGCCTGGACCGCGATCCATGAGGGCACGCCGGTTCGGTTTTCGATTCCGATCGAAAACATCGACCGCGCATTCGGCACAATGTTGTCGCACCAAGTTGCGAAGAAGTGGGAATCTCGCGGGCTACCCGATGACACCATTCACATCGACGTGACTGGCTCGGCAGGGCAAAGCTTTGGTGCGTGGTTGGCACCGGGAGTGACGCTCGAACTCGAAGGCGATGCCAACGACTACGTCGGTAAAGGTCTTTCCGGCGGACGGATCATCATTGCCCCTCCGAAGAACAGTGGTTTCGTGCCGGAAGAGAACATTCTCATCGGTAACGTGGCTTTGTACGGGGCTGTCATGGGTGAGGCGTATTTCCGCGGGATGGCCGCCGAACGCTTCTGCGTGCGAAACTCCGGGGCGAAGGCTGTTGTCGAAGGCGTTGGGGATCACGGTTGTGAATACATGACTGGCGGTCGTGCCGTCATCCTGGGACCAACCGGGCGAAACTTCGCGGCTGGGATGTCCGGCGGAATCGCCTACATTTACGATCCTGAAGATCAGTTCCGCATTAACTGCAATCTGGAAATGGTGGAACTGGAACGGCTGGAAGATTCCGACATCGTGGAACTCAAGGAATTGATCGAAAACCACGAGAAGTACACCGGTAGTACGGTTGCCCAGAAGATTCTTGAGAATTGGCAAACGTCGGTGTCGCAATTCGTGAAAGTCATGCCAACGGACTACAAACGGGCGTTGCAGGAGATGGCTGCCCAAGCCGGCGGTCAACAGACCGAAATGGCGACTTCATAGAGTGTTCACGAACAATGGGGGCCACGGTTCCGTGAGCTGTGGCCCATCCAGTTTCTTATCATTCGTCCAAGCGATCATTTTTTGCAGACTGATACATCATGGGTAAACCGACCGGATTTAAAGAGTTCACACGAAAAGTCCCGACCGACCGCGACCCCGCTTTGCGGATCCTTGATTGGAACGAATTCCACGAACACATGGATGTCGACGCCTTGCAAGAGCAGGGGGCGCGTTGCATGGATTGTGGAGTGCCGTTCTGTCACACCGGCGATCTGATGGCCAACATGGCCAGTGGTTGTCCGATCAATAACCTCATTCCGGAATGGAATGATTTGGTCTACCGCGATCAATGGCGGGAAGCGCTTGATCGGCTGCACAAGACAAACAACTTCCCGGAATTCACTGGGCGAGTTTGCCCCGCTCCGTGTGAAGGTTCATGCGTGCTAGGGATTATCGAACCACCAGTGACGATCAAGAACATCGAAGCGTCGATTATTGATCGCGGATTCGAGGAAGGTTGGGTTCAGCCAAACCCTCCGAAGGAACGCACCGGCAAAACGGTTGCGGTTGTTGGGTCAGGACCAGCGGGGTTGGCGTGTGCGGCTCAACTCAATCAAGCCGGGCACAAGGTCACCGTTTATGAACGGGCTGACCGCATCGGCGGGTTGCTGGAGTATGGCATCCCGAACATGAAGCTCGAAAAGCATATCGTCAAACGCCGTGTTGATCTGCTCGCTGCCGAGGGGATCGAGTTCGTCACCAATACGGAGATCGGCAAAGACATCACCGCGAAACAGCTCGTGGACGACTTTGATGCCGTCGTGCTATGTACCGGTTCGACTCGTCCTCGCGATTTGAACGTGCCCGGCCGTGAGCTTGATGGCGTTCACTTTGCGATGGAATTCCTGCACGCCAACACGAAAAGTCTGCTCGACTCCGAGTTGGCCGACGGGAATTACATTTCCGCGAAAGATAAGAACGTCATCGTGATCGGTGGGGGGGATACCGGGAACGATTGTCTCGGGACATCGGTGCGGCATGGTTGCAAATCGCTGGTGAATTTCGAGATCGTCCCGCGACCGCCGCAGGATCGGTTGGACAACAACCCCTGGCCTCAATGGCCACGGATTTTCCGCGTTGATTACGGTCACGCCGAGGCCGCTGCAAAGTTCGATTACAGCCATAACGAACTCAAGAAAGTTCCGGACGACCCACGAGAGTTCTGCATTTCCACAGTGGAATTCATCGACGACGGCAACGGACGCGTCAAAGCGTTGAAGACGGTCGATGTCGATTGGAACCAAGTCACCGAAGGTGGCCCGCCATTCACGGTCATTCCGGGCACCGAGAAAATCTGGGACGCCGACTTGGTTCTCTTGGCTCTCGGGTTCTTAGGACCGGAAGCGGTGATTTCCGATCAGCTCGATCTCGAACTCGATGTGCGAACGAACTACAAAGCCGAATTCGAGAAATACACAACCAACATCGAAGGTGTGTTCGCAGCGGGCGATTGCCGTCGTGGTCAAAGCTTGATCGTATGGGCCATCAATGAAGGTCGCGGAGCCGCTCGCGAATGCGATCGTTATCTCATGGGCTCAACGCAACTGCCGTAGTCCGTCAAGGAGTAAGAGACCAGGGGACGTGACGTCCAAAATCAAGAAGCCGGAGGTGGGGTGAATCAACACCCTGCCTCCGGATTTTTCGTTGGTTGTTTTGTCGGTTGAACCTATTTGGTTTTGGTTGCCGGCCCAACGAGCGGTTGCACCCAGGCTCGTTCTTTCTCGCCAACTTCCGACGGATTCGGGTGGGCTTTCGACGAAGTCACGCGAGCACGGACATAGAGTTCGTCGCCTTCAAACTGATAGTCCGCCGTCGTCCCCGTGACTGTCTTCAGCACTTTGCCAATGTCGTCGCTGTACTGCATGGTCACACGCATGGGCTGACCTTTCGCATCGAGGACGGGTTTGCCTTCCGGATCGTAACCGGTGCGAGTGCCGATGAAATCAATCTGGTAGGTCACGCCCTCTTCCGGTTCGACTTCGACCCGCAACCCCTGGTCACTCGAAATGACCTTTCGTAGCTCCACGCCCGAGGATGAATAAAACTGACCGGCTTCCATGGCTTCGACAATGGTTTCCGATTCCAGTTCCTTCGCGAGCACCATGACCCAACCACGACCGGGATTGCTCGAACGGCTCGGAATGTTGTGGTAACTGTGTCCGTCGTCGACAGCCAAACCGTACATAACCGGCAGATCGAATTCGCCAAGTCGTTTGGTCAAGATGATGTCCCACATGCGTTCCGTGCCCGCGTGTTTGTCGTCACCGGAGTTACGAACACCGGGGTGGCCGTTGTAGACCTCGAAGAATTTCTCGCCCACAATCCCCATCAAATCCTCCGCGGTGACGGCGTAACCGAAGTTCGGATGATTGAGGTGAATCATCATCGACTGGCCCGTGCGTTGTCGTTGAGCTTCGACAGCGTTCACGTTGTTCTGCATGGTGTCGGCAACGCTCTCGCCACGCATCGGTGGAATGAGTTCCTTGATGTTGCTGACGTTCATGTGAATCGGCAGATTTCCAAATCGGTCGGTGATCTCCTCTCCTTGGATCAGAAGATACTTTCCGATTTCGTTGAACTTGTTCGAGACTTCGTCGAACCGTTTTAGTCGAACTTGCCGACGCTCGTTTCGCATTCGCTCATCGACCCAGTCTTTGGGAAATGCTTGTTTGAGTTTGTTGAAGGCTTTGAGTCCGCCTTTGTTCTTTTCGACATCGATCCAACGTTCGGTGGTCGCCAGCACGTTGTGATCGGTGAAGCAGAGGAATTGGTAACCTTGGTCCTTGTACCACTTCGCGATCATTTCCGGATAGTCGTCGCCGTCACTCCACAGCGAGTGTGTGTGGATGTTTCCTCGATACCACTTGGTGGCTCCGCTGGCTTCCAATGTCGCTGCGATTGTCGTCGGCTGACTCGGTCGGGAAGAAAACCAGAGCAGACATGCCAACAAAGCGATTGACACAATCCCGGTCAAAAGTCGGCGGGGGGAACGTGAGTGTGAGTCGGCCATCTCAAGAGACTTTCGGTTGTTTGAACTGGAGTGATTCGCGCGAAGGCACTGTAGCCGATTCGCAAAGCCGAGCACAACAAAACCGCTTGAGCGGTCAGCCGCCCAAACGGTTTTTTCATATTCGAAGCATCTCGATCGATAAGGACCGACCCGCAAAAATACGGTAGGACCCAACGTCCGATAATGTCCCTTATGTTACCTTCAGCGTAAAAATGGCCTGGAACTCACGGGCGTCGGCGATGGCTGTGCATCGAACAATAGGAATCGGAAACTCCACTTCTCATCGTCGAAGTTGGCCTCGTAACCGGGTCTGCAAGTCAGCCGACAATGTCGAGAGCGGCACTCCAATGCGTTCGAGTTGCCGCACAATCCGTTCGTCGAGCGGACTGCTGAGATCGGTTTGTTTGTCGGGATCGGACGAGCGATCAAAGACGAGCAAGTCGGTGTACCAATCTTTGATGACCGCGAGCTTCACACGATCTGGCAAACCGCCCAACGCATCGCTGACTTCGTCAGTAATTGCATTTTGAGCACTGGGGTCGTCCGAGTAAACCGAACCGATTTCCCGCAATAGTTTTTCCCACTCCCGACGGGCAACGAGATCGCTATCGCTGTTCTTGTCTCTCGCGGGCGGATTCAAAGGAAACGGTTTGTTGCCATCGCTCTCCCAGCCGTTGTTCTCTGCCAACGGATCGTTCGGTGGAATGATCCGAATGGGAGCCGGTGGTTGGTCGCGTCGATCGTGGTCTGGATGATCAGGATGCGGATGGTTGTCGTCGGAGTCGGTTACGTCATCGTCCGAATGTGCGTGGAGATCGATTCCAGTGCGATCAAGTTGGTCCAAATGCGGATGCACAATTCCATAAAGTTCTTCTGGCATCACCGTGTGTAAACGGTCGGCCACAACAGCCGCGTAATGCCCCGTGTAGGAGTAAAAAACTTCGTCGCGTAGCCGAGGAAACTTCTGCGTCAATGTGATGGCAAAGAACGTCAGAATAAACGCGATCAGTCCCCCTTTCGCGAGTCCCAGGACAGCACCCAAGTGACTGTCGAGTTCTTGGAATTTCATTTTCTCGATCAGTGATCGCAATTGTCGAGCAATCGCAAACGAGATGATCGAGAAAATCACGTAGAGCACTAGCATCGCAAGCCATTTATTCAATGGCGGCTCAACAGTGAAGAACGGAGCCATCTTTTCCGAAAGCGAACCGGCGAATGCAAAGCACATCAGCACGGAACCGATGACGGCCAGCTGCCAGGTAATTCCCTTTTGCGCACCACGCAAAGTCGCATAGATGAGAATGCAGGCAATCAGTAAGTCGTACCACATAGGGCTTCCTGCCGCTGGGACTTCCTTGAGACGTGAAATTCCCGCATCCGATCGCGTCAGAGGCGGGTCACGCGCGGAGTATAACCACTTCGCACGTCCGTTGAGAAGAGCAGATTGTCCGCTCAGAATTCCTTACGGCTGTCGAGAAGTAACGTCACCGGGCCATCATTGATCAGAGAAACTTGCATCTCCGCCCGGAATCGACCGGTGGCAACCGTCACCCCGGCGGACCGGGCAGCCGATACGAAGTGTTGATACAGCGGGTCGGCCTTTTCTGGCGGTGCCGCAGCGACAAAGCTGGGGCGGCGTCCTTTGCGACAATCACCCCAAAGCGTGAACTGACTGACCACCAACAGTTCCCCGCCAACATCCAGCAACCCGCGGTTCATCTTCCCGGCATCGTCTTCGAAGACCCTCAAACCGACGATTTTTTGAGCGAGATAATCCGCGTCCGCTTCGGTGTCGTCTTGACCAACACCCAGGAGCACCAGGAACCCATGCCCGATTTGGCCGACCGTCTCGTCTTCGACAGTGACGCTGGCTTCCGTAACTCGTTGAACAACCGCACGCATATTTTCGGGAATGAAGAAGTTGAAGGGGTGATGCTCGGAACGTGTTGCCCGATCGGTTCAGTCGTTTCGGCCGCGTGTGTCGCGGTCACATTCCAATCCGGACAGGGAGAAGTCGAGTTCTTGGCCGAGAATGAGTTGCCTCATCACGCGAGCCGTCGCCGGTGACATTTGCAATCCGGAACGGAAATGCCCGGCGGCAACGAAGAAATTCTCGAAGCTAGGGACTTTCCCGAGGTAGGGGAGTCCATCCGGCGAACCGGGCCGCAGTCCGGACCACATCCGTTCGATCTTGGCAAGTTCCAAGGCTGGGACGATCTCTGCGGCGAATCGAAGCATCTCCGCCACACCACCCGCGGTGTTTTCTTTTTTGAATCCGGTGTCGTATTCCTCGGTGGCTCCCACCAGCAATCGGCCATCGGGGCGTGGCACGAGATACCGTCGGCCGCGTTGTACGATTCGGCTCAGCACACGTGGAACCGTGGAAAGCAAGACAATCTGCCCACGCACCGGAGACACCGAAATTCCCAGTCCCAGTTGGGATGCCAATTTCGCCGACCACGCTCCCGCCGTGAGGCAATATTGATCCCCTTGGATATTTCCGTAAGGAGTGCGTACAGATGTGACACGGTCGCCTTCGGTCTCGAAACCAATGACTTCAAGATCGGAATGCACCGTCACGCCGCCACGCAGGCCGCATCCTACTGCCAACGCTTTGAGGTGTCGGGGATTGCGAACTTGAGCCATCTCCGGCAAAAGGTATCCTGATTCCGTTTCGCGACTCAGAGCGGATTCGTATTTGGGGAAGTCTGCGGCATCGAGCGGTTCAACGCTCACGCCTTCCGATTTCCACGTGTCGATCTCACGCGAAATCCGATCCTGTTCGCCAGCAAAACCAACCTCGATCGCCCCACAATTTCGAAGACCGTTGTCGATACCGGTGAGATCAGCGAGAGCTTCACTGAGTGGTTTCCATAGTTCGTGACTGTGGGCTCGCAATCGTTGCTCGGGATTCATCACAGGGCCAACTTTCCCCGGCGACAACATTCCCGCACCAGCCCACGAGGCTTCCTGCCCGAGCGGTTGCCGATCGAGCAGCGTGACTTTCGCCCCCTGCCCGGCCAACTCCCAAGCCAGCGACAAGCCGATCACGCCGCCACCAATCACCACCACATCCGCCATTCACATTCATCCCGTTGATTGACCGCGAGATCTCACCAAATTGTACGCTGAGACAAGTCCCTACACTCATTCACATTGGAGCGTGCTCGAAGCTGGGCTCATGCGATGCGAACCCAGCCGACGAGCAACAAAGTCTGCTAGCGAAATGTTGCGAAGAAGTTGATCGCAAGTTGTTGCGGGGTAGCTCGGTAGACACTTTGGATGGCGTTATTAACGCTCGCCCCCGATTGCAATGCCCGAATGAACTCGCCGAACTTCCGCTTCGTTCCGCCTTTGATCAGAAAGTCGACCAAGGCATAGCCGACCGGTCCGACCTCCGTGGGCGAGAACTGGCCGTCGGCGAACACGTCCGCCGGTTTCGTCAATCGTTGCAACGGCGTCTGAGCGGCCTTCTTTAAACCTTGCAGGTACGGGTCTTCTTCCACACTCTGCGAGGCGATCACCAACCCCGTGCCGCGTTTCAACCATTCCGGCAACTGCCCTTCCCCACGTGCCAAATATGCTCCGATGATCTGTGAAATCACATTCACTCGCATCCCCGGACTGGCAGCACTGGATTCGTCACCCACGTCGAGCAACACCGCGTAGGCGTCTTGACCATTGGAAGTGACCCGCGAATATCCTGTCATTTCAGCGGGACTTTCACGGCGTTCGATGATGAGATTGTACTCACCGAATTCGTAGCGATCTTTCAAGACGACGATCGCTAACCGCCCTTTCCAAAGTTCTTCGTCAGCTTTGTGACCGAACATGTCTCGCAGCGTGACAGCTTGCTCTTCCGCCCAGTCCCCGATTTGACGCAAACGCTCACCGGGCACGTTGCCAAGAACGGCGAAATCCCGTGTTTCGTAGATGCGATAATTCTGCTTCGGCAATGCCCGGTTCCACGCGTCGTGACTGCGCTGGAGTCGCCTTTGCGAGAACTCTTCGGGTGTCAACGCTGCCAACTCACGAGCCAACAACTCGGCGGGAGTCGGTACGACTTCGCGAAGCAACTTATCGGGGTCATCAACATCGATCTTATTGCCTTCCTCAAACCACTTTGTGAAGTCATTAAGGTTTTTTCGAGTGATTCGAGCTTGTCCCTGCGGCATTCGTGGCGCTTCTTTACCGGCAACCAGCCGATACATCCGACTGTTCTCCAAATCTCCAGGCAAGATGACCATTCCCGTGTCGCCGCCGAGCATCATGTTGCGAACGGTGGTGAGATTCAGTCCGCCGCGTGGATCGTTGCCGCTGTGACACCCCACACACAGATTGACCATGAACGGTGCAATGTCTTCCTTGAAGGAGACGGTTTCGTTGCCGGTGGGTTTGGGAACGTCCACTTTCGGTAATTTTTTCGATGGCCCGCCCTCTTTCGCACCGTCGGCGATCCATTTCGCCAGAACCGTGATTTCCTGCGGATTCGGCTTTGGTCGATTACCAGGCGGCATTTGACCGGCCGCAATTCGTCGCAGCATCAAACTGCCGTTCGGGTTGCCCGGTACAACGGCAGGACCTTTCTGCCCCCCCTGCACCGCTGCGGCAGCCGATCCCAACCGTAACCCCCCACGGGCGTTGTCGATATGACAGCCACCGCAGTATTTTGCCAAGATCGGCCGCACATCGTCCTTGAAACTCATGCCGCCCGCTTCGCCATTTTCGGGTTTGGCAGGATCTTCGCCTTTAAGCGAACGAATCTTGTTCTGATGGCGGTCGATGGTTTGCCGCAAGGTTTTCACGAAGCGATCGTCTTCGGCCTTGGCTTCTTTGACAATCTCGTCGATCTGCTTTTGCGTCTCTTGAAGCAGTTTCTCCGCTCCCTCAACGTCTTTACGCAGCACCATCGACGCAACTTTGGACAACTCCCGTTGCAGCGTTTGCAACTCACGCCGTTGAGCTGAATTCAACGCCGCCTCGACATCGCCACTCGTCAAAACCAAGCCGAACAGAACGGCCGCTATCGCAACTAGACGTATTCCCATCGAACTGATTTCCCCGCTTTGGGATCAACTAAAACATTTTCTGAGTTGTGACTTCATTTTAATGAAATCTGACGGCGTAGGCCATCTTCCGCTACTTTACCCACTTAATCGGCAATTTGTTCGTCGCTTTCCGGAAACATGGGACCGATTCAGGCAGTTGATTAGGGGGAATTCTCATCTTACGATGAAGATAGCGGCCCAATCTTCTCAAGTCATGGAATCGTATGCCCTCCCCGACCGTCTTAGACACCAAACGCGACCGGCTGATCGAAATCTTGCAAGGCTACGAGCATGTGGTCGTTGCGTTTTCGGCAGGTGTCGATAGTACGGTTGTCGCGAAAGCGGCTTGGTTGGCGTGCGGCGAGAACGCGGAAGCGGTCACGGCGGTCAGTTCAAGCTTGGCGAGTGGCGAACTCGATGAAGCGAAAGAACTTGCGGCGAAGATCGGCATTCGACATCGGGTGATTCACACGCAAGAATTTGCAAACTCCGACTACGCCAAGAACGCCCCCGATCGTTGCTATTTTTGTAAAACCGAACTGTATGATCAGTTGGAGCGGTTGCTATCCGAGTCGGTCGGGAACGATGTCGTCATTGTCAACGGGGCGAATCTGGACGACAGAGGTGATCACCGGCCCGGAATGCGAGCGGCGAGTGAGCATCATGTGCGGAGTCCGCTTATCGAGGCCGGTCTCAACAAGACCGACGTCCGAGAACTCGCCCGCTCGTGGGATTTACCGGTCTGGGACAAACCTGCCATGCCCTGCCTTTCCAGTCGGATCGCGTATGGTGTGGAGGTCACGCCGGAACGGGTTCGTCGAGTCGATGCCGCCGAACAATTTCTGCGTCAGACATTCGGATTCCGAGAATTTCGGGTCCGTCATGAGGCCGGCGAGCTTGCCCGAATCGAAGTGCCACTTGCCGATTTGCCAACACTGTTGGAGCCTTCACACCGAGAACGCGTCACCGCGGAATTCAAACGTCTCGGTTTTCGCTTCGTGACGGTCGATCTGGAAGGGTTTCGGTCCGGAAGTCTGAACGTCGTGATTCCGGTCGAGCAACTCCAGCGATTCTCCAGTTGACGCCGGTTCTGATCATCTGCTTCACCGATTTCTCACGTGGCGAACACTTGTTCGTCGGCAGACGCCATGGTAGAAGAATTTTCAGTGAGATTCTATTTCCCTGTGGCAGGAGAGTTCAGATGCGTCAATCGTGTTGGCTCGTTGCGTTGGCGGTGATCTTGAGTAGTTCGGGAACAGCATGGTCCCAAGATAAATCGGAGGCGGCCGAGGGATTCGACCCTGCGGAGATGGAAAAGCTGTTCGAGGAGTACGCAACTCCCGGCACAGAGCACAAACAGTTTCGGCGGATGGTTGGTGATTGGAAAACAAAAACCACCAGCTACTACCCCAACCCCGAGAAACCCACCGTGACCGAAGGATCGGCCAAGTTCCGCATGATTTTAGGCGGGCGGTTTCTGCAACAGCGGTTCCAAGGCGAATACGAAGGCAAGCCATATACCGGCATTGGGATCAGCGGATACGACAAAGCGACCAAGAAGTATGTCGGCAGTTGGATGGACACCATGGGCACCGGCATCATGTCCACGACCGGCAAATACAACGAAGAGACGCACCAAATGGTCGAAAGTGGAACTTCCCACAGTCCGCTGGGGCAGATCGAATTCCGGATGGTGACCGATTACCAATCGGACGACGCATTCACCTTCACGATGTTCATGACCGTGCCCGGCATGCCGGAAATGAAGTCGATGGAAATCGCTTATACCCGTCAGGCGGGAGACGCGTCGAAAGCGAAGAAGCCGGCCAAACAGCGTCGCAACAAAAAGAAGGCGACGGACGCGACCGAGTGATTCGAAGTGCTTCAACATGAGTTGTCAGGTGGGGCAGACAAGGATGTCTGCCCCACTAATCATTGGTGATCGAAGGACCACCGACAACTCCAACTCCTACTTGATTCCCGGCACAGGGAAGTTGCGGGCGAACTCTTGGATTTCGCCTCGAACTTTCTCAATCTCAGCGTCGTTGTCAGCGGATTTCATCACGCGGAGAATCCACTGCCCCACCTGCTGCATTTCATCTTCCTTCATGCCACGGGTGGTGAGCGCCGCCGTTCCGATGCGGATCCCACTGGGGTCGAGCGGTTTGCGTTGATCGTAAGGGATCATGTTCTTGTTGACCGTGATGCCCGCTTGATCGAGTGCTTTCTCGGCGATTTTTCCGGTGAGATCGATTGATGTCACGTCGGTCAGAATCAGGTGGTTGTCGGTTCCACCGCTCATCAAGCGAAGTCCACCGGCCGCCAGTGTCTCCGCCAGCGTTTTCGCGTTGGACACGACTTGCTTCGCGTATTCTTGGAACGATGGTTGCAACGCCTCACCGAAGCAGACGGCTTTCGCGGCGATGATGTGCATCAACGGTCCACCTTGCAGACCGGGGAAGACCGTGCGGTCAACGTCTTTGGCGTATTCTTCCTTGCAAAGGACCATGCCGGAACGCGGACCACGAAGCGTTTTGTGCGTGGTCGTGGTGACGAAGTCGGCGACCGGCACCGGGTTGTTGTGGACTTTCCCCGCCACCAAACCGGAGTAGTGAGCCATGTCCACCATCAACTTTGCCCCCGTTTCACGGGCGATGTCGGCGAACTTGCTGTGATCGATTTCTCGCGGATACGCACTCGCGCCCGCGACGATCATGTTTGGCTTGTGCTCTTTCGCAAGACTGGCCACTTGATCGAAGTCAATCCGGTGATCGTCCTCACGCACGCCGTAGTGGACCACGTTGTACAACTGACCCGAAAAGTTCAGGTGCATGCCGTGAGTCAGGTGTCCGCCTTGGGCCAAATCCATTGCGAGAATGGTATCGCCCGGCTTCAACACGGACATGTAAGCTGCCATGTTCGCTTGGGAACCGGCGTGAGGTTGGACGTTGGCGTGTTCGGCTCCGAACAGTTCCCGCACACGGTCGCGAGCCAACGTTTCGACTTCATCGACGAATTCGCATCCGCCGTAATATCGTCGACCGGGATAACCTTCCGCGTATTTGTTCGTCAGCACCGTGCCGGCCGCTTCCTGAATCGCGGCACTGGTGTAGTTTTCCGACGCGATGAGTTCCAATCCCTCAACTTGTCGGGTTTCCTCACGCTGAATCATATCCCAAACAGACGGATCGGCATCTCGCAATGACATAAGTTCACCTCTGGTTCAAATCGACATTGTTCCGCTCGGTTATAGTTCTCAGCGAGCGAATTTGCCACTGCTCAATACGTCTCTTCCGAGAGAGTTGTCACGCGACTGGGGGCAAGTGTCGTCCTAACCGGAAACCTGTGAGGTTCAGCAACAGCCAGCCAACGGCGGCGATCATCCAGTCGCCGCGAAGGATTGTTCATTGCCAAAACGGATCGTTCGGCGACTCGGCGTGCAACGCATTGTTACGACAATCTACTGCTCTGGGCCGCTGAGTTCTGTATGGTCAACTGAATATGGTAAACCGTCACGCACAGCTGCCAACAGGTCGACGCAGGCTTGCGAATACTTTTGTGCGACCGACGTGTCTGAAGCGCCGACCTTTACGGTAATGTGATACTTGTTATCAAAGCTCTTGATATCGACGCCGTGCTCGTCTTCGATCTGCTTTAGAAGTTTGTTTGCATGCGACCAGTACGAGAACCCGAGCTCTTTTGCGACACTTGTCAGCGTATATGGATAGACGGCATTGAAGACGCTCGGATTATCTAAGGTCGAGATCCCAAGCAAGTGTGCAAATTGCCCGTCAGTGTTTACGGCATGCTCAAGCGTCGAAAAATCGATTTGCACGGTCTTTCTCGGAATGTCATGTCGCACGAGGTCATAATTCCTTGCGAGTAATGCACGCAAAATTTTTGGATCGACTTTCTCGATCGGTGCTCCAGTACCAAGAGCACGAAATATCCACTCATAGTCGGATGCGTCGATATTCCGTACGCGAATCGACCGGCCATCCCGAAGTTCAATCAGCTTTTCGACTGGCAGACTTTCAGCCGACTTCGCATTACGTCGGAATGTTACGAAAATCAGATTTGAAACTAAGCCATCTGGTTCAGCGAGGATCTCGTCAATGTCGGAAAGGATTGCTCTAATATTGTCATCGGATCCGCTATAACCAAGAAAGACCAGTGGATGCTCCGCGAAGTAAGTGAGAAGTTTGGCACTTAGGTACTTCTTCTTGCGTGTCCACTCGCTGTAGTCCTCGGATGTAAGAACCAGTGATGTTGGATCTGTTGCGCAACCATGGATCTTGAAAACCTCTCCGACGCTAACGTAATTTGCTCGGAGGATTTGTTGGCCAACAATCGGCTCGAAGTCTGGGAACACACGTTCCAAGAATTCATCGTAATTCGTCGAAATCACTGCATGAGGCTGTATTTCTCGAAGTGCCTCTAACTCTCTTTTGGCAGCCGCAGTCTTTATTCGGGATGGCGTAGGTGTAATTTTACGGAAGTGTTCGGCAACGCAGTGTTTTAGGTAAATGTCAGTGGGCTGCTCGGAACTGAATAGTTCTGAGGGAAATCTTTTCTTGCCTGATTTTGACCAAGCCCATTCCCGATAATGCTCAGCGATCTCCGACCCGATCGTAGGAAGATCGTTGTGCTTTTGTTTGTAGTATCCGTAGTCGTACTTAATCGACGGGCATGAATTGCAAAGATGGTCGAGTAACTCATCCCAGCTCGGAGCATCAAAAAAACGCTTTGAGAGTCCCGAGCCAGCGAAGAGGATCGGTTGGCAGCCACGATCGCTGATGATACCTCTAATCATCGTGATGCAATGTTCTTGGTAATCCGCGTACGCTGTCATCTATGAGTCAATCTAGGTTATGTACGTCTTGTAGGCGTAACTTATGTTTATACAGAACCCTGATGTATTTGTTCATGAATGAAAGGATATATCCCGGCAAAGGCAGCCGCAAGCGTGGCTGACATGGCAGAACGAGCCAATGGGGGGAAGAATTTCGCGACCGGGCACAGCTGCGAGGGACTCGGCGCAATTCCAACTCTAGCAGCGTGTTCAGGAATCGGTGGCTCTTGCGGGCGGCGAGGAGCCGAGCCCGTTTTCATCGCTTTGTTCATGTCCTGCTCTCTACTCTCCAAACATTGCTCGACGCCAATTGACAACCTCGGGGAGTTTGGTCGATTATAGACGTTATGGCTGCGACACATCCCCCAGATTCAAGCGATCCCCCATCGCCTCCGGCTTCCAATGTTACGATGACAAGTTCTCCGCCGTTACAAGGAGAGCTGGTCGCGTTTACCGGTACGTTGGCCTCGATGACGCATCGAGAGGCGTGCGAACTCGTCGAGCAAAACGGAGGTTCCGCTACGGAGCATGTCGCGAAGCAAACGACGATGCTGGTTGTCGGCGATGAGGGGTGCCCGCTCGACACCGATGGGCAACCAACGCAGCGACTCGTTCGTTTCCTGGAATGGCAGCAACGTGGAGCGGAATCACGGTTGGTCGCCGAGTCGGATTGGCTTCGACTCATCGGGTTGACCGATCCGTCCCGGCAGACACGGCGACTGTGTACCAGCGAAACGCTGAGTCAGTTGCTGAACGTTTCCGTCTCGATGGTTCGCCGGTGGGAACGCGTTGGGTTGATTCGTCCAGTCAAGAAGGTCTTCCGGTTGGCGTACTTCGATTTCTCCGAAGTGTCTGCCGCTCGGCGGTTGAGTGAATTGCTTGAGGCGGGGGTCTCCAGCACGCGACTCAAAGCGAGCTTGGAGCAGATTCGGGAACTGTTGCCACACGTCGATCGACCATTGGCACAACTCGAAGTGCTGATGCAGAACCGAACCACCCTGCTCTATCGAGACGACGCCGGTTTGATCGAGCCTGTTAGCCGTCAACGATACTTCGATTTCACGCAAGTCGAGCAGGACGACTCTCCCGCGACATTGCCCGGTCCGATTGCGATCGGCGAACAGGCTGGCGATCAAACTTCGGAACAAGAGACGTGGACCGCCGAGCGTTGGTTTCAAGAAGGATGCGACTACAGCGATTCCGGCGATTTGCCATCGGCGATCAACGCGTTTCGTTTGTGTTTGATGGAACAGGCCACCGATCCGGTCGTTCATTTTCATTTGGCGGAAACGTTGTACCGAGCTGGCCAAACCGCCGCTGCTCGTGAACGGTACTACGCGGCGTTAGAACATGATTCCCAGTTCATCGAAGCGTGGACGCAACTCGGGTGCGTTCTTGAGGAAACTGGGGAAACGGAATCCGCATTGATGGCATTCGACGCGGCTTTGGATATCCACTCCGAATACCCCGACGCCCACCGTCACAAAGCTGCCTTACTCGACGGATTGCGTCGCGAAGACGAGTCACGGCACCATTGGCAAGCCTATTTGGATTGCGACCCGCGTGGCCCGTGGGCTCAGGAAGCTAAAGATCGTCTGCAACAAATCGAACACGAAGAATGATCCATCATGACGCACGCCGTTTTGATCGCTCTGTTGTTGGTTTCTCTTCCTTCCGCACAGCCAAACAGCCAAGTCGCGAATGAGGCCGCAACGATGATTGATCGCGAAACTCAAGCCGCGTTGGAATCTGCGATCATCGACTTTATGAGTCTCGTCGATGCCAAGGCGGCAACGGTGGCGGTTTCGCGAAACGGGAAGCTGCTGTACTCCGCCGGCTTCGGGTTTCACGATCAGAACAAGCAAACCCCGGTTTCTCCGAAGGCTTTGTTTCGCATTGCGAGTGTCAGCAAACCCATGACCGCGGCGGCAATCAAGACGGCGATCCGCACCGGGAAACTTTCGCTCGACACCAAGGCGTTTGAGTTGTTGGAGATGTCAAAAGCCCACGGTGAACCCGCAGACCCACGATTGAAGAACATCACCATCGGGCATTTGCTGAAACACGAAGGCGGTTGGGATCGTGATATTGGATTCGATCCCATGTTCCAAGGCGTGCGAATCCTGCAAACGGCCCAACCGGATGCGAACATCACCGCCAGTGATGTCGTGGAATACATGTGGCAGCAGCCGTTGCAGTTCACGCCCGGTGAAAAGTCCGTCTATTCGAACTTCGGCTACTGCGTGCTCGGCCGGGTTTTGGAAAAAACCTATGACAAGCCGTTCATCAAAGTCATGCAAAAATTGGTTTTCGAACCGAAGACCATCGACGAGGTTCGGTTGGGCACAAGTGATTCCGGCAAACGGCCGCAAAACGAAGTGGAATATCCAATCCGCGATAGTGCTTTTCTGCTCGACGTGATGGATGCGCACGGCGGAATGATCGCGTCGGCACCGGCGTTGTGTCGATTTCTCGATGCGTATTGGATCAGCGGGGAACCGCGTGAGCCGGGCCCGAGTTATCGCTACACATTCTTCGGCAGCTTACCGGGGACGACGGCCATGGCGCGACAACGCAGCGATGGATTCAACATTGCCGTTTTACTCAACGCGCGACGTGATGACCGAATCCACGATGATTTGAACGTGTTAAAGAAAGCGGTCGATCGCGTTTTCGATGGGAAAGACGCGATCGAATAGGGCTCCCGCTCAACCGCCGAGTTTTTCGCGGTAGAAGTCTGCAGCCGCTTTGATGGCAGCTGGCAACGCCGCCGGATTTTTTCCGCCGGCTTCGGCCATATCTGGTCGACCTCCGCCACCACCACCGACTTCTTTCGCAGCGACTTTGACTGCATCTCCCGCTTTCACGCCTTGTTTGATCAGGTCTTTGCTCACACCGGCGATCAACGCGGCTTTACCGTCGAGTTCGGCTCCCAACAAAATCGCGATCGGTCCGCCTTTTTGTCGGAGTTGGTCGACGAAATCTCGCAACGCTTCGCGAGTGATGTTCTCCGCGACATGCGTGACGATCTTCACGTCACCAACCGTCTCAGCATTCTGGATCAGTTCATCAACGAGTCCGGAAACGTTCTGGCTGGCAACCTTCTGAACTTCCTTGCGTGTTTGGCGAAGTTCTTCCTGCAACTGTTCGATCCGTCGCGGCAATTCGGCCGGTCCAGGAGTCTTCAGCAGGGTCACAAGCTCTTTGACCAGGTTTTCCGTTTCGCGAATCTGTCCGAGTGCCTTTGGCCCCGTAAGGGCTTTGATCCGCCGCACACCTTTGGCGACGGGTTCTTCACTGGTGATCTTGCACAGGCCGACTTGTCCCGAGTTGCTTAGATGCGTGCCGCCGCAGAATTCGCGACTGAATTCACCAATGCTCACGACTCGCACGCGATCGGGATACTTCTCACCGAACAACGCCATGGCTCCCAGTTTCTTGGCCTCCTCGATTGGCATGACGGCTGTCTCGACACTGGCCCCGGTGCTGACTCTCTCGTTGATGATGTCTTCAATCTGGCGGATTTCGTCATCCGTCAATGACTTGCCATGAGCGAAGTCGAAGCGAAGTTCATCGCTGTCGACTTTAGAGCCGCGTTGCGTAGCGTCTTTCCCGACTGTCTGATGCAAGGCGTAGTGCAACAGGTGAGTCGCGGTGTGAGCACGACGAATCCCTTCCCGTCGGTCGGATACGACTTCGGCGGTCACGGCTTGATCCAGCTTGAGAACACCCTGCTTCAAATGACCGATGTGAAGTGTGAGCTCCTTCTGTTTCTGGGTCGTGAGGACTTCAAATTCCAGCCCGTCGGCCTGCAACACGCCACTGTCACCGACTTGCCCGCCTGCTTCCCCGTAGAACGGTGTGCGGTCGAGAATGACAGCCACCGGCAAGACATGGCCGACTTCTTCAAGCGACTCCACCAATTGCTTGTTGGCAATGATACCGACGATTTTCCCGTCTGCGGTTGTGCTGTCGTAGCCGAGAAATTCGGTCGGTCCGCTTGTTTTGCGGATGGCATCCAGCGGACCTTCGGCCATGACGGAATCGAAGCCGGACTCTCCGCCTCGACTGGTATCCTTGAACTCGAGCATCAAATCGTCAAAACGTTTGCGGTCGACGCTCAAGTTTTTCTTGTTGGCCATCGCCTCCACCAATTCAATCAGGAATCCTTCCTGCGTGTGGAGGGTGAAAGCGTCGTCGCCGGAAATTTGGTTGCTCTTTGATTTGCCGGCTGATTTCACAGCGGATTCGAAATGGTGAAGTCCGCGATCAATAGTTTCCAGGAACTGCGACTCTTCCTCTTTGATTGTCCCCTGAGCGCTGGCCACCGTCTCTTTGAGTTCCGGATAGGCCGACGTCATGACCTCGGCAACTGTTGGAACGAGTTGGTGCAGGAACGGTTCGGTCTTCCCAAGCAAATAGCCCTCAAGCACCGCCCGCCGCAGGAGTTGCCGAACGACGTAGTTCTCTTTTTCCTTGTCGGGCATCACACCTTCGTGGATGGCGAATGTCACCGCTCGCACGTGGTCAGCGATGCGTCGCAGCGGACGACCGGCCGGATCGTCGAAACTGTATTTCTTGCCAACAACGTCGCCAGCGGCGAGACACAGTTGCTTGAGGGTGTCGATCTCGAAGTTGCTCCGCACACCTTGCATGACCGAAGCCATCCGTTCCAGCCCCATGCCGGTGTCGATGTTCTTCTTGGGAAGTGGGCGAAGGTTGTCCGGCGGATCACCGACACGGTTGAACTGTGTGAAAACGAGATTCCAAATCTCGACTTCCTTCGAGTCCCCATCGGGATGATAGAAGATCTCGCTACACGGTCCACAAACCCCATCGGGACCTTCACTCGGAGCGCTGGCCGGCCAATAGTTTTCGTCTTCTTCGAGCTTCGCGATCCGATTGTCCGGCAGACCAATTTCCTCGTGCCAGATACGGTACGCTTCTTCATCGAATCCGTGTTTGCCTTGATAAACACTCACTGTGAGCTGCTGCGGATTGATGTTCATCCACTGCTTGCCGGTCAGGAATTCCCACGCCCAGTGGATCGCTTCTTTCTTGAAATAATCACCAAACGAGAAATTGCCCAGCATCTCGAAGAAGGTGTGGTGATACGCCGTCACACCGACGTTGCTGATATCGCCCGTTCGCAGACATTTTTGGCAGGTGGTTGCTCGGGTGTAATCAATGTTGATGCCCATGAACTGTTCTTTGAACTGATTCATCCCGGCGGGCGTGAACAGCACGGTTGGGTCCTCGCGGGGCACCAACACATCACTGGGCCGCCGAACGCAGCCTTGCTTTTCAAAGAACGAGAGATATTTTTCGCGGATTTCGTCTGTTTTCATCGTCGACTTTCTCGGGCACGAGAGTTTTCGGCGCAGGCCAGCATCCGGAGATGCCCATAACAATCAGCCTGCAGCTTTCGGAGAATCTGAGAATGTCGACACGATGTCAAGCGTGAGGGTTCAGAAGCCGGGGAAGGTATGGCTTTTATTCGCGATCAATCACCACCGGCGACGGCTTTCCGAGGACCGTGAGCGTTAGCTCCGGACCGGTGGCAGCGGCGAGCGCAGCAGCGAATTGTTGCGGATTCCGGACCGGACGCCGATTTACGTGTGTGACAAGATCACCGACGTGTAGGGTGTCGAATCGTTCATGAATTGGTTCGACCTGCGTGATGACGACCGCATTGTTGTATTGATTGCGGTCGAAAAACTCCTGGCGTCCGGTAGGGTAGTCCACCAGTACGTTCGCGTACTCGATTCCAAGCTGGTACGGGGCACCATACCGCAAGCGTGTCGCCACCACTTGCTCATCAGAAAGCAATGGCCACTTCGCCAACGCGACCGAGACAGTGAGCACCTGGCGTCCACTTCCTCGCACGACTTTCAATCGAGCATTGGCATCCGGACCGAGCATACCCACCTCACGTCGAAGATCGACCTGCGAAAACACTGGCTGATCTTGCACTGAGAGAATGACATCCCCGCGCTGCAATCCCGCCTGCATTGCGGGGGAATTTCGCATAACACTTGTGATCTCCGCCGCCGAAGCTTGGCGGATCGAGGCGGGGAGTACTTGCGAGAGCGTCGTCGTTTTGGGTTCGATCCCGAGTAGACCGTACTCGACCTCATAACCGTAGGCCAACTCATCCACCACGCGTCGCATTCCCTCATCGAGTGGAATCGCGTAGCCGACGGACTGATCATAACCCTCGAGCGCTGCTTGTGCCGTTGTGATCCCGACAAGTTCGCCTCGAAGATTGACCACCGCTCCCCCGCTACTGCCAAGATTGAGTCGCGCGTCGATTTGCATCAGCGTGCCGAGGTGATGGATGGTTTCCACGTCGGCTTCGGCGTCGGGTGGTGCGGGGCGTCGGGTCAGATTGCTCACCATCCCCTGCCCCACGCTGGCCGATCCATCACGTGCGATCGCGTAGGGATTGCCAAAGACCAGAACAAACGAGCCTTTTTTGACCGATTCCCCTTGTCCAATCGGCAAACTTGGCAATTTGCGAATGTCGCCGGTGTACTTCTTTAAACGATCGGACAGGTTCAAGCGGTCGGCGGGGGTGTATAGCCGAAGAACTGCCAAGTCACTACGCGGGTCCGCTGCAACAATGGCGGCATGACAGACGGATCGGTCCGCGAAGCGAACCACCAATTCACTCGCGCCGGGACGGTTCTGCTCATAAACCCGGCTTCCTTTAACGACATGATACGCCGTCAGAATGAGACGTGGGGCGAGTGCGTTCTCACCTTGCGGTGTGAAAAGCACCCCGGCTCCGAATTCGTTTGGTACGAACTCCGGGTGTAATGGGTCGGTTCTCGCCTCTTGATTTCGATTGGGCGGGCCGAACTGATTGAAATTTTCCCGCGGAATGTAGCGTGTCGCCGGATTGACCCGAGCGATGCTGACCACCGCCGGTTCCACATCAGCGATCAATTTGACAAGCGATTCCTGAAACGCAATTGCAAACGCATTTGGTTCGGCGGCGTGTCCGGTTTGGAAACCGAAACACGCTCCCCAGAACACCAACAGTGTGCAAAACATTCCCGCTGCGTTCGGTTGCGACCTTGGTTTCATCTCATCCCAAAACGCACTCATCGAACGCTGCTTTCCGTGTGAATAATCACGAACACTTCCGTTTCCAACGACAACGCGAAGCGGCTTGTTGGAATGGACCTGCGGTTTACTCCTCTTCCCCGCTCGCGGCGGCAGACGAGGTGTCGGCAAAGCCGCGATTCTCCAACACTCGCTGTCGAACTTCCGCCATGATCTCCGGGTTCTCCTCAAGGAAAAGGCGAGCTTTCTCACGCCCTTGGCCAATCCGGGTTTCACCGTAACTGAACCAACTTCCGCTCTTCTCGACGATTCGATCATCCGTCGCGAGATCCAGCAGGTCGCCGCTGAAACTGATTCCGCCTTCGCTGAGCATATCAAACTCCGCGACCCGGAACGGTGGAGCGACTTTGTTCTTGACGATTTTGGCTTTCATGCGAATGCCGGTGGTGTTGTCGCCGTCTTTGAGGGTACTGATCCGTCGGACATCGATCCGGCAGGAGCTATAGAACTTCAACGCGCGTCCACCGGGTGTTGTCTCGGGAGACCCGAACATCACGCCGATTTTTTCGCGGATCTGGTTAATAAAGATCACAAGCGACTTACTCTTCGAAATCGCCCCTGTGAGCTTCCGCATCGCTTGGCTCATCATTCGAGCTTGCAAGCCGACGTGGGAATCACCGATTTCCCCGTCGAGTTCGGACTTCGGTGTGAGAGCGGCCACGGAGTCTACGACGATCACATCGACTGCATTCGATTTGATCAACATTTCCGCAATTTGCAGCCCTTCCTCACCATAACTTGGTTGGCTGACGAGGAGTTCTTCGAGATTCACACCTAGTCGCTTCGCCCAAGATGGGTCCAACGCGTGCTCGGCGTCCACAAATGCGGCGACACCGCCATTTTTCTGGGCATTCGCAATCACATGGAGAGCGAGCGTCGTTTTACCGCTGGATTCCGGCCCGAAGAGTTCGATGATCCGTCCGCGCGGAAGTCCGTAGCCACCCAAAGCCAAATCGAGTGACAAGGAACCGGTCGAGATGCCGTCAACGGCGGCACCTTGATCGGTCAATTTCATGATCGAGCCTTTGCCGAAAGCTTTCTCGATCTGACCGAGGGCGTTGTTGAGCATGCCATCCGAATCTCCGTTGCCGGTATTCTTTGTCGAATTGGAGCGGGATCGGCTGGCGGATTTCTTAGCCATGGAATTGTCTTTTGCTTCGTTTTTTTGAGTCGAGGATCGTTTTGAAACTGTGGCGACCATCACCATCTCCTGCGGTGGGTGGATGTATTGTACAAACGCACGGTTGTTATACGCAGGAATAGTAGGGGTAGATCCTCAAAAAAGAAGTGTTTTTCCGAAATTTGGTGGAATTGATTTCCAAGCGGCGAACAAACTCGCACGCCACATTATTGAGGCTGCCGAGTCAAAAGTAAATGAAGGTACGAAGCCGACTCCGGCTCGCCAAGTTCCAGATGCTTGGCAAGTGACAATACAACCGCGGCTGCGGCGTCGCGATCGGCTTCGTCCGCTAGGGTTTCGATTTCGAGAAAATCGCCCAGGTCTTGGACTTGATCGAGGCAGATTTCGAGTTGCCGATCCTGCCAGTGGAGTTGGTAGAACTCCCGATGCTTCACTACGTCATGAACGGCTTGGAAGCCAAGAAGCGTGAGGAGATCGGCCAATTCACTCGCGGAATGTTCATCCCCTGCCCCAACCGGTAATTCAATTTCCCGTCGGCTTTTCACCGGTCCCGGATCGCGACGGCCTTTGTAGGTGATGCAAACATCATTTCCTTGCCGTCGCACCCGCAACGCTTCGTCAGTGGTCGCAAAATCGCGTTGTGGATGGGCGAAATACGTGTCAACTTGTTCGCAGGTCTTGTCGGGTCTCGCCCCCAAATCCGCTAACCGACGTTGCACATCTTCAACGTTTGTAAGCGGAAATTTGAGTTCGACTTCGTAAGGCATCGGCAATTATTCCGGCGACATGAGTGGCATGTTCAGAACGCGTGGCGAGGCATCCATCTCTTCGAAGTGATCCCAGGTGTAAAGGCCCGTATTATGACCATCGTTCCAGGTGAACTTGAGAGCATAGTTGCCGGTGAAACTGACGTGTTCCGGTCGAATCGTGTGCGGGACCGAATCAGGATCGAGGATTCTCCGCCCGGTATTCTCGTCGACACATTGAGCACACCGACATTCTTCCCGCAAGAACTTGTAGGGATACCGCCGGATGCGATCGTCGGTCCACTCGATTTCGAGCAGACCTTCGTCTTGGATCGCGCGAATGTGTTTCGGAGACGCCTTCGCCACCATGAATCTTAATCTCGCCAAGGGTGTTTGACTTCTTCCCAATACTTCGCAAATTCGAATTTGGGACTGTTTTCGTGATCGTGGCATTTGATGCACAACCGATCTTCGGCGACCTTTTTCGTGAGTGTCATCTGTCGCCGACTGGCCTTGAGGCGGCTTTCATCGGTGTTCGTGCGATCGGTCTTCCAAGCCATTTCAAGTTCAACGTGCGTGCTGCCCGGTCCGTGACAGTTCTCGCATTGTTGACCTTTGAGGTGTTCGTACCTCTGCGGCTCACCTTTGGCTGTCGCCAATTGTTCGGGGAGGAATCCGCTGTCGAAGGGTAAGTCGTTTTCAGGGTCCCAACCGGTGACGTGACAGCCGATGCATTCCGTGTCGAGGTTGCGGGCGATCGGCTCGGTAAACTGCCCTTCCCGTCCTTTGACGATGCTTTCATAAGCGTGGGCGTGTTTGGTGCTACTCCACTTTGCGAACGCCTTCGTATGGCATTTCCCACACGTCTCCGCACCTACGAAAGTTTGACCGGACGGATGAAAACTTTTCGGTAACGATGCGAACACCTGCTGCAAATTCGATTCGATATCCCGTTGGTAGACGCGAAGATGTTTCTCGACGAGTGGACTATTTTCGAACCGTTTCTTGTCGAGGTCGATCAACTCGAACTGAAACGGTTCTTCGGCCTTGTCGGCATAGTAGGCGAGCACACCGGCGTATTTTCCCTTGCGGCCAATTTGCACAATCAGCGTGTCGCCCACCTTGTGTAGTTCGCTAGGGGGTTCGTCACCGCCTTCCGCACTCAGGACCACCGCGAATTGCGGATATTGCTTGGCCAACGCCTCGGCTTCCTTGAGCGGCGTTTGTGCCAGGAGAATGTTGAAATCGGTGCCGGCTTCCTCGAACTTTGGCACCACGTCAGCCAATGCATCCGCTGGCGGAGTGATCTTCAACCGTGTTTCGTCGTTGATGTCCGCCGCGGAGAGTTTCCTGCGGTAGCTTTCGCTGATCACCGCCGTGATACCGATTTTCGCGTCGCCAACGGTGATGATGTCATTGCGTCTGGGACTGAGGTCCGGTGTATCGTAGATCGTGGCATTGGCACACACGAAACTCGGTTCCTGAGTGGCCTGTTCAGTCAACCGATTTTGGTGCTGCCCGATCAACGTGTCCACGCCAAGTCGAAGTTCCTCCGGGCCCATGCCGATCGCCTGATAGCCCAGATCTTCGAGTACATTCAGCGTGAGGTTGAACTTCAACTGGCTCTGGTAGCGATCACGTTCGAGCGTTCCGCCCAAATCGACACCCACAACATTTTTGAATTGTTCTTGCAATTGCTTGACGAGATCGGCCCGACGCGAAAGCCCGCCCGAGAGCAACTCGGAGCAACCGCACGGTTCGATATAACCGTGTTGCTCTCCCGACAGCACGACGGCCACCGTGGGTTTGTCCCATTTCTTGAATCGCGGGGGCGGCAATGTGCGAACCCCGGAATCTGTGCTGGATGGGAAATTGGTGGGCGGTGGCACGTCTTTGGGGGAATCTTTTTCGCATCCGATAAAGACTCCAGCCATTCCGCCGAACAAAAGCAGAACAGATAGACGGATCAACCGAGGGGTATGAAACCTTGCGTGGCGAAGCGACATCCGCGTTTCGTCCTTTTCAAACGCATCAGGGCAAATCGGCGATCCCTCCCGGATCGCCTAGGGAGCAGGCAGACGGATCATATCCGCCAACGATTCGACGGCCAAGCGACATTACTCAAGAAACGTCGTCTGGCCGACCTGCGTGTTAGATCACAATGAACTGAATGTAGAACTTGTAACTTTCCAGCCCTTTGATGTTTGTCTTCAAGGTGACTTTCGCGGATTCCTTCATCAAGTGAGAACCTTTCTTGGCTCCCGGTTTGACACGGAATGTCACGAGATATCGCTGTGCGTTCGGCAGGTTCGCCGTCTCGTCCCGCTTGATTTCGACTTCCAGATCATCGGGATTGAAATTCGGGATGACCTTTTCGATGTCCTCGACGACGAGTTCTTCGTCGTCTTTCACTCCGCGAACCACAAGCGAGTACCAGCCAACTTGTCCATCTTCCGAGCGAAACTGCCCGAGGTTCAGAGCCGGTAGTTCAGGTCGCCACTTCAAGTGTGCTCCCGATTTGCCGGGCGGAATATAACTCGCCGCTTGAACAGGTCCTGGGCGTTTTGTGTAAACCGTCATCGAAAGCCGCTCGCGTTCCTCGACATCCGTTGTGATGGTGACCAGGTCCGAGTGCTTTCCGACTTCCATCGTCGGTTGAGCCGTCACTGTGATTTCGTATCCGGATTTGGCGTTGTATTGGGCAAGTTCGTCTTCTTCGAGTATACGCCATTCCGCAGTCAGGTAGTCCGAGGGTGTTTCGATGGACTGAATGTTGAAATCGTCCAAAACCGTCGAGTACACCAACCCCTCCATGGAACGCGGCTGATCGTCCCCAAGAATGGGCAATTCCCAAGAACTCTCTGGCACCACGTGCAGGAAATCGTCGACGGCTCCGATCACATTAAGAGCGATCGTTTTGTTTTCCGGATCATTCGTGTGGATGTCCGCCTGCTGACGGAATTGCGACGTCGGCTCTTTGGGGGTCCATTCGAGTTTGATTTCAGCAGTTTCGCCGGGGGGGATCTCGTTTTCTGCAAGTTCACTGAGCGTACATTTGCAGGTCGTGTCCCCTTTTTTCAGCTGCAACGGTGCTTCACCTTCGTTCTTGATGATGAACGTGTGACTTCCCGTGCTTCCGACGTTCATGACGCCAAACTCGTGATGAGCGTCCTCTTGGAGCGCCGCTTTCGGATACGGCGGTTCTTTGGCAATTTTCAATCCATGGTTGTCGTACGGATCATCCGTTGAGACTTCCTCGACCGGCACTTCCTCCGTCGCGACCGGACCACCTGTGAATGCAACAATCCCCGCCACCGCAGAGATTCCAACTAAAATAACCGCCAAGATTGTGGGAAAGTTCATCTTCAGGCTCTAAGAACAAAATGAAGTAAAAGACGGTGCGAACTTCCTCATTCTAAACGGTCCGGAAGCTGGATCAACAGCCCGTTATGCGGAACTTTCACTGAGATTTGGAACTTGAGGTGGGAGTTGAATCAATCAGCGATTCCATCTCGTCCCGCACCGCTGTCGAAAGAACTTTGTCAATATGCCCGCCGGCTTGGTAAAGATCATCGAGCGAAGCAGCAGTCTGAGCGGCTTCAGAAGCAGCGGTCGTCTCGCCAGCCGCTTTCAACGCAATCGCATATTCCGCCTGGAGAGCTGGCAGCGACGGGTACCGCTCGACAGCTTCGGCGAGAAACTCAGTCGCCTGTTCCGCGTCGGTCTTCACTTTCGTGACGTCATATCGCTGCAAGAAATACTTCCCAACGGACCGGTGAACGAAGGCCGTTGTCGGATTGCGTTCGATCGCTTGTTTGCCGTATTCGATTGCCTTCCAGAAATCCTGTTCGTTGTTTTGATGACCTCGATTCCACCGCTGAAAACTCAAGTCGGCCAGTCGAATAAGAGGTTCGGCGGAGTACGGGTCGCTCGCGGCGGCGTCTTCGTAGAATCGGGTAGCGGCGGCGAAGTTTTGGTTCTCGAACCAGGCCAAATCACCCCCGGCAACTTCTGCTTCACGTTGCAGCACCGGCAACGTGGACGTCAACACGCATCCCGCTGCCAACGCAATTCCACAGCCGCCAAGTATTCCCACGGTCACGGCTGAGGTGTCCCGCGGCGTTTGCGGACCCACTCCAATGGCGATCAAGAGCAGCAACAACTGCACGATGGCCGGCATTTCGATTCCGCCTGCCCCCAGCAGATGTACCAGAAGCGTTATCAATGCGGCACCAATGACGACGCCGGGAATCGCCGCTTGTCCACGTCGAAGCGGAACCCAAAGGCCGCGAACCAACAACCATACGATCGCAAGCCAAATCGTGCGGGTATCGAAATGTGCTAAGAACAAGAATCGGTGCCCAAGTACCAACAGAAATCCCAGGAGAACGCCCGTGTCGATCGGCGTCCACCCCGATTCCGATCCTGCACTGCCCTTCCCCGGTTGGAGATCCGATGTGTTGTTGGCAGAGAACTGTTGAATCGTTAACCAGGCAAGCCACAGGGCTGCCAACACGGCGAGCAAGCCACCACTGACCCAGAGATCGAGTCCGAAGTTGTGAGGATCGGCAATTTCCTCACTGGCGCCTGGCAATTTGTGTTTCAGGTAGGCGGCTCGGAAATTGCCTGGTCCTGTGCCGAAGAATGGTGAATCCTGAATGACCGCAGCGGTTCCCTGCCAATATTCGAGACGATAGCTCAACGACTTTGGGGCTTCCGAAAGCACCTCGCGATCGAACCCTCCGCTGAGTGTCGCGACGGCGAACAAGAGTCCGACCACAAACATCGCAGCGACACCGTAGAGTATCCATCGACCCACTTGCGGCGAACGTCTGCGGAAACTCATGCCGAGCAGGAATACGCCTCCCGCAAGAAGTCCTGCCCAAGCTGTCCGGCTTTTGGTCAGAATCAAGCAATATCCAACAATCAAGAGCACTGCCAAACCCATAGCGAGTGCGGTGCGGGATTGTCCCACGGATCGTGCCTGCCACCACCAACCGATGCCCACGATCCACCAACATGCAAGGAATCCTGCGAAGGTGTTCGCCAATGCGAAAGTCGCGAACGGTTCCGTGGAATGCAATCGGTCTTCCCAGAGTCGTTTCGCGGGACCATCACTCGGGACCCCCATAGCTCGGAGTTCGTGTTGAATCTCCATCGCTCGTCGCGAGGGCGTGGAACCAAGTTCGGAAAGTTCCGTTTCCAAGGTTTCTACACGATTCACATTTGCCGGGAATTCCACATAGTGCTGCCAGAGTCCGTAGACCGACAACCCTGCGGCTAGGCAAACAAACGCGGTCAGCCAACTACGTTTACCCACTCCTGTGCGGAGAGCCTGTCGAATCAGTCCGAAGGAAACTCCTAACGCTAACCATTCCCACGTCATATTGAGAACAGCTCGTTGATCACCTGCGGTTGCGAAAACATAGGCTGCGGAGATCAAATGGCCGAGGACAATCAGCCAAACCGCAAGGTCAATTCGGTCGGCAACAATGTGGAAGTCTCGTCGTCGAAACAAATCCCAAGCCCAAAGCGCTGCTGTGAGAAACCAGAGTGGTGTCAACCATAGCGTATCGCCGAGCACGGACCCTTCAGTTGGCACTAGTAGCCGAGCTGTTACTAGTGCCGCGATCAAACATTGTATCAGTGAATACAAGTCGGGCTGCACGGGCGATGACTTGTGACCGGTTGCCGAAGGAGATGCCATCGCGAAGTCTCATTCCGTCGTTGTTGATTAGGGGGATGACTCTTGCGTTGTTAGCTCTGTGAATCGCGAATAGCAGTTGTTCGGAGAGCTGTTGTTTCGAGAATCGCTATGATCGCTAACACACAGGCGATCAATCCGCAAACGAGAGCAGCACCGACCCAGCCGGAAACATAATAGAGCAACAGCCCACCCAGGCCGGTTGTCAGTGTGGCCAGATGAATCGTCAAGACGGCTTTCGGGCGGGACAATCCGAGATCAGTGAGCCGATGTGAGAAGTGACTTTTGTCTGGATGAAATGGACTGCGACGTTGCAGGATTCGAATGATCATCACGGAGCAAAAATCATAGAGCGGAATCGCGAGGATACAAAACGGCGCGAGAATAACATGCCGACTTGATTGATCCCCATAGTCGAAATATGTCCCGAGAACTGTCATCGATGACAACATCACCCCCAGGAAATAGCTGCCGCAATCTCCCATGAAAATTCGTGCGGGAGGCCAATTGTGAAAAAACAAGAAACCGGATATCGAACCGGCTAGCACAAGCAATGCCCCGCCGACGAGCCAGCGTTCGCCCATCAGCATGACGGTGGCAAACAGGATCGCTGCAATCAATGCAATGCCACTGCTAAGCCCATCCATGTTGTCGAGGAAGTTGAATGAGTTAATCAAGACTAGCATCCATAGCATCGTCAAAAGCTGACTGACGAGCGGCAATGGAACAAAGACTGTGCTTTGAACACCGACTCCGAACACCAGGATTCCGACCACAAGAATCTGGATAATGAGTCGGGGAAGCCACGAAATGTTCTTTCGGTCATCAATCAACCCCATTGCCGCTAGCACGGTGGCACACGCGAGGATGGCCCAGAGTTGTCCCGAGCGATAAAGTACGCCGTCCAGATGAGGCCGAATGATCTCAGGTAACTTCGCCACGAGTTCCGGACGATCGTGGATAAACCAAGCAGAGAGTTGAGCACAGGCAATCGTACCGACAACCCCAAGCCAAATTCCAATGCCACCGCCCAACGGTGTGGGAGACTCATGGACTTTGCGAGAATTCGGTTGATCCACAAGCCCCCAGGCGAAAGACTTCCGTCTAACAATTGCGGTCGTGATCGCGGAGATGATGCACGATGGAACCAGGCAGGCAATGACAAAAAATAGCATTCGGGGTTAGACTGGTTCCAAGGTGACAATCGAAGAGGCGTTCAATTCCGTTCGACAGGACAACATCATTTTGAAAGGAGGCAGTTGCTAGTTTTTCTTGCGTTTCGGCTTGTTGCTCTGGACGGGATCTTTTTCCGGGACTTGGTATTGTGCCCTGAGTGTTTTGAGTTCCGCTTTGAGTTGCTTGGTGATGCTTTCGTACTCAGGGTTCGAGTAGACGTTAGTCATCTCACGCGGGTCTTTTTCCAGGTCATAAAGTTCCCATTCATCAAGGTTGTAAAACTTCATGAGCTTATAGCGGTCGGTGCGAACACCATAGTGACGACGCACCATATGAGCCCCGGGATATTCATAGTAGTGATAGTAGAAACTATCACGCCAATCGGTGGGAGTTTGCCCACGGAACAAGGGCACAAGACTGCGTCCTTGCATGTCGGCGGGGATCGCTGTGCCGGCGATGTCGAGGAAGGTTTCTGCAAAATCAAGATTCGAGACGAGGTCGTCGTTTTTTGATCCGGCTTCAATCACACCGGGCCAACGCACGAGCATCGGCATCCGTAGCGATTCTTCATACATAAATCGTTTGTCGAACCATCCGTGGTCGCCGAGATAAAACCCCTGATCCGACGAATAAATCACAACCGTGTTTTTGGCGAGTCCCGTCTCGTCGAGATAGTCGAGCACTCGTCCCAAATTGTCATCGACTGATGCAATACATCGGAGGTAGTCTTTCATGTACCGTTGGTACTTCCAGCGGACAAGGTCTTTTCCTGTTAGATTGGCCTCACGGAAGGCTTTATTCTTCGGCTCGTAAGCGGCATCCCAGAGTTTGCGTTGCTCGGGGGTGAGGTTACCAGGGGCTTTGAGTTTCAAGTCGTTCGCATTCAGATGCGTGGCAACTTCCATTTGCTGTGTCTTTGCAGCGGTCCCCCGTGTGGAGTAGTCATCGAAGAGATTGTCAGGCTCGGGAATGGTGACATCGTCATACATCGTCAGATGCTTCGGGCTGGGCTGCCAATTCCGGTGCGGAGCCTTGTGCTGATACATCAGCATGAATGGTTGGTCCTCGCTGCGTTGGGACTTCAACCAATTGAGTGTGATGTCGGTGATGATATCAGTCGTGTATCCCACGTGTTTGACCCGCTTGCCATTCCGATTCATCGGCGGGTTGTAGTATGGTCCCTGCCCATAGAGCACTTCGTAAAAATCGAAGCCTTGGGGTTCCGTCGCCAGATGCCACTTTCCAACGACGGCCGTCTTGTAGCCAACTTCCTGAAGGAGTTTCGGGAACGTCTGCTGGGAGCCATCGAAGCGGTTCCCATTTCGAAGAAACCCATTGAGATGGCTATACTTGCCGGTCTGAATGACCGCTCGACTCGGCCCGCACAACGAATTCGTGCAGAAGCAGTTCTCGAAAAGCATGCCCTCATTGGCGATTCGATCCAAGTTGGGCGTCTGGTTGACTTTCGATCCATAACACGACATCGCGTGTGACGCATGATCGTCCGTAAACACGAAGAGAATATTCGGACGTTCCGCAGCTGGCAAATTCACCAAGCCGCCACTTAGGAAAAGTCCAAGCAGTCCTAAGTAGATGGGAAGTTGTGAACGCATCGCACCTGTCCTCTCGCGGCGAAATTTGATGGTCGGAATTGATTCCGGTTCCATCATGGGTTTTCGCTGGGGGATCTGCAACAGGTTCGGCGAGATTTCACCCTCCACTCGGCGTGTGTGTTCAAGATTTCCATTCAAGGTTGCGGTACGTCAGCGGCTTTTTTGTAGGTATCTCTCTCAATTTGATGAAGATCATTTGAATTTGGATCACCATATGCATATAAGTGGAGTTATCTCAGTACTGAATTCACTTTCTTGAGCGTGTTCTTCGTTCACCCCTGGTTTTCAGCATATTTTCTGTCGGGATTACCTTCAATGAATTCACTTACGTTGCTGAATCAACTTGCGTGTGCCTGTTTGTTGTGCATTTCAGCCACTTTGGTTGGTTGTGGCTCTGATGATCCGTTGAACCGACAAGCTGTGTCTGGAATGGTTTCTCTTAAGGGTGAACCCTTAGATACCGGTTCGATCTCCTTCGAGCCCAAAGGCGACGGAACTACCGTTGGAGGCGGAGCGACCATCACAGACGGCAACTTCGAAATCAAGCAGGAACGTGGGCTTCCGCCTGGCACTTACCTTGTTCGCGTTTTCAGTGCCGACGAACAGGGCGAGAAGATCGAAATGCCAGGGGAATCGCGAAAACTCGCGCCTGACCGTATTCCACCGGAATGGAACGCCGCCAGCGAGCAAACGATTGAAGTCAAAGACGGCGACCAGAACCATTTCGAACTCAAAATTCCGTAGTCCAACGGGCCAACCCACGCTCACGCTTTGAGTGAGCAATTGATGAAAACGTTAAGTCTCAAGTGGGAATCCCCACTTTGGAATTCCAGTCTCTTTGTCTCTTCCAGTATTTCACTTGGCTTGGATTCTTCGTTTCTTTTGGAAAGGGTTGAACATGAAAAACGTTTCTACTTCAACACGTCGCGGGTTTACGTTGATCGAATTGTTGGTGGTGATTGCCATCATCGCTATCCTAATTGCCCTCCTGCTTCCTGCGGTGCAACAGGCCCGTGAGGCAGCCCGGCGAACCCAGTGCAAGAACAACCTAAAACAAATTGGAATTGGGCTTCACAACTACCACGACACCTTCGAGAAATTCCCCGTCGGCACGTATGGCTGTTGCTGGGGGACTTGGCAAGTCGCCTTGTTGCCACAGATTGAACAAGGCAACTTGTATGACCTGTACAACCATACTAACAAGTACGGAGCTGGGCAGTACCGGTATGGCGGATCAGAAAATACCGATGTCACGACCAAGCGAATTCCGAGCTTGACTTGCCCCAGTGACCAGGAGAACACCCCGATCGGAGACATCACCTCCCACAACTACGCGGCCAACTACGGGAATACGGGGTACGCACAGCAATCCACGCTCAATGGTGTGACCTTCGGCGGGGCTCCGTTTGCGTATTTCGCAAATGGGTCGAACAAGGTGTACGGTTTGCGGGACATTCTCGACGGCACGACAAACACATTGCTCGTCGCGGAAGTCTTGCAAGGCAAGGGCAGCGACTTACGCGGGTTCACTTGGTGGGGGGATGCATCGAGCTTTTCGACGTATCTCGCACCGAACTCATCGCAACCGGATACGATTTACTCGTCCAGTTACTGCAACAACCAGCCGAATTTGAATCTACCGTGTACGACTTCCTCTAGCAGTAATCCGACTATGTTCGGGTCTCGCAGCCGACACCCTGGTGGTGTCCAGGTTGTGCTTTGTGACGGCTCGGCTCGGTTCATTTCCGAAAACGTGGATTTGGATACGTGGCGTGGCTTGGGAACCACACAAGGTTCCGAGGTTCTCGGCGAGTTCTAGACCGCATTGCAGGGTTTCTCTGTCTGCAAGGGCCCTGAAACAGCGTGTCTTGCCTGGTCTCTGTGAGGCAGAACTCGCAACGAAGATAAGAATCCCACGGTAAGCGTTTTGGAGATTTCAGACGCCTAAACACAGGTTGTCACGTCAGAATGACGTTGGCAACCTGTGTTCTTTTGCAGTCTACGCTGCTCGACGGACGCGGGTCTCGACGGCAACCCGCGCGAGTGTCCACTCGACGATTCGCCATTCCATCCATCGAAAGTCGCCGTCATCGTTGCTTCGGCTCAGAAAGCCGAGATGGCCTCCGCCTCGTGTAACGTGGACGTGAACAGAGCTTGACCGTTGGTAGCGATCAAACAGCGAGACGGGAACGATTGGGTCGTCATCGGATGTGATAACGAGGGTGGGAGATTGAATCCGGCTGAGGCTGGGGCCGGCTCCGCTGGACTGATAATAAGATGCCAAAGAACTAAAACCGCGGACGGTTCTGGTGTATTCGTCGTCCAACTGTTCCAAATCACGCGGCCGCCATGCTGAATTTTTGATTTTTTCTGGAAGAATCATGTGGGGGCGTTCACAGATTTGCTGCCAGAGCTTGCGGACGAAGAATCGGTTGTAGAGTCGATTTTTCCATGTCGCCAACCGCTCCGCCGCTGCTTTCAGGCAGATGGCCGGGTTGACGCAGACGGCTCCAGCGACGGTTGAGGGAAGTTCGTTGGGGTGATCGCCCAGGGTTTTGAGCACCGCATTGCCACCGAGTGAGTAACCGATCAAAACGACTGGAGAGCCGCCACACTGCTTGGAGACGTACCGGACTACGGCCAGCACGTCGGGTGAGCATCCGGCATAGTACGGTAGTTTCGCAAGTTCGGCTCCGGCCCCGGCCGCACGAAGATCCATGCGAAAGGTGCGAACGCCTCGATCATTGAGCTTGCTAGCGGTCCGCACCATGTAGCCGCTCTGATGACAACCGGCCAAACCGTGAACAAGGACGGCCACCGCATCACCGGGCTGCCAATTTTCGGGTGTGTCATCATGCAGCACAACGGTGTCGCCGTCGCTCACGGAGACGTGGTGCTGCTCGGCGGTGTATTCGTGTCGTCCATGTGGAAGCAGGTTGGCCACGATTGTCTGCAAATGGCCGTTGCGTAAGAAGGGATGGGACCGGAACGCTGGGAACGCAACGGACGATGCATCAAACGGCAGCATGGCAAGCGATCGAAAGAAGGAACCAAATTGGAATTTGTCAGAGCGCGGCTTGTATATTCGCAATCGGTCCAGCAAAGCGATTCGCTTGAGAAAGCCCTCGCGAAGGGATGCACCCTACCCAACCGGTCCAATCGGGGCGGTGCTTATATCCGGATGAGGCATCGAGAACAAGATGGGATTTTTAGCCGCGTCCCTATCTTAATAACGTGGTCTCAACTACTTGCGGTCGCGAGAACCGGTGCTTCCGCACACTGGCGACGCTTGACCATAGTGACTTCGTTGCCGGTTGGGTTGAAGGTAATGTCGTCCATGAACGTTTGCATCAAAAGCAACCCTCGACCGCAGGGACGTTCGATGTTGGCCGGGTCGGTTGGGTCCGGTAGGCTCGACGGGTCGAACCCGGGGCCTTCGTCACGGATTTTGTAGATGGACTGCTCTTTGGTGATTTCCGCATGAACATAGATTTTGCGATCTTTGTACGGTGACACCTGGGCCCGCGATTCAGCAGTTTCGTAGTAGAGGGAATGATCCTGTTCACGCAGTTCGGAACTCACTTCCAAGTTTCCGTGGTAGTAGGCGTTCAACAACGCCTCTTCCAATGCCACGCCTGTCCGAAGAAGTTCGGATTCTTCCGGGGATCGCATGCGGCTGACGATGTCTTGAAGGTATCCAACGACGGCGGGAATTAAAGTCAGATCGTTTTCGATTTCGAACGCGGTGGTGCTCATGGTCATGCGGTTCATCAACCGGGAACCAGACCGTGATTCCGACGAAATCTGCAAAACGCGATCAATCGTCGGGCGGAGGTCTCGCACGAGTTTCCGCTTGGGGACGTAATTCGCCGCCCCGCGTTGCAGGGCCTGCACCGCGACCTCTTCGCTGCCCTTATTGGTCATGAGCAAAACAGGGATCAGCGGGTAGTCGACACGGATACGGTCCACCAATTGGAGACCGTTCATTCCCGGCATTTGCAGGTCGGTCAGGACAAGATCTGGAACATGAAGCTCCATCTGTTCCAACGCAGTTTCACCGTCGCTCGCGAAGAGGACTTTCCATTCCGGATTCTTGCGGAGCACGCCAGCGGCGAGTCGGCGATCGGTTTCCGAATCGTCAACGACCAGGATGTGTGTCATCAGTGCATCTCCCAGATTTGCTCCGCCGCGATTACATCGTCATGTTGGGCGTCAATGTTGCATTCGGTGAAGCGTCTCTTTGGCAATCTATGTCTTGCCGAGGCCGTCCGGGGCGTTCATCATCCGGCTGATCTCGGAGAGTGTTTCTTGTAGTTCACTCGACAGGCGTTGAAGCACTTCAGACGCCTGATCGAGTTGTTCGTTTTTTCCCATCATTTCCAACTCCTCCGCGGTCGCCATGACATCGGGTTCGCCGAAAATTCGGAGTGCGCCTTTAATTGTATGGGCCGCACGTTGCAAAGTCACTGTGTCGGCGTTGGCCAAGGCTTGTTCCGCCTCGGTGATTTTTTCCGGTCCTTCGATCAGAAACGCATCAAGGACGGCCCACAGAAGTTCATCATCTTGGTCGACACTGTCCAACGCGAATTTCCAGTCCAAACGGTTCTCCGGATTTCCGTTTTCGTCGGCGATGTTCGATGTGTGCGAAGACGATGTTGCTGGCGTACGGGTGAGTTCGACGGTGTCGTCGCGTGTTGGCATCAGTTCGATCATCTTCCAGATGGTCTCATGGAGTTTCCGAGCACGAACCGGTTTGGCGACGTATGCATCCATGCCTGCGGAAAGACACAGTTCTTGATCACCTTTCATCGCGTGGGCTGTCATGGCGATGATCGGCGTGTGGTAGCTGCCGGACTCCGCTTCCCGATTTCGGATCGCTCGGGTCGCTTTCAGGCCGTCCATTTCCGGCATTTGCACATCCATCAGGACCAGATCAAAGGGGTGGTTGTGCGGTAGCAAGTCCAACGCCTCGCGACCATTGTTGGCGACGGTAACCTTGTGTCCCCATTTCTTCAGTACGCCAACAGCTAACTTTTGATTGGCGATGCTGTCTTCGGCGAGCAACACGTTCAGTGGTGGATGATCTTCCAAGGCGCGTGCTTTTGAGATTTCCCGTTCATCTTCCGGAGCGATCACGCCCATCGCTGAGATGATGGCGTCGAATAACTCCGACTGCTTGATCGGCTTCATCAGGTAAGCCGCTGCCCCTAAGTTTTCACAGCGGAGGACATCTCCCGGACGATCGCCCGAGGTGAGCATCATAATGACAGTGCTACCCAGTTCGGTATCATCCTTGATTCTCTTGGCCAGTTGGAAGCCATCGACATCGGGCATGTTGACGTCGGATAGGACCAGACCGAACGAATTGCCATCCTGGTGTGCTTCGCGGATGGCGTCGATTGCCTCGTCGGCACCGGTCACGCAGACGGGTTTCATGTCCCAATTGCTGACCATTTCCTGAAGGATCAGTCGATTGGTGTCGTTGTCGTCCACGATCAGGACTCGTGTGCCACCGACCATAGCCGGCATGCGATCGCGGGATCGATCACGTTCGGGAACCATGTCGAATTGGGCAGTGAACGTAAATGTGCTGCCCTGCCCGACCTCACTGGTGACAGAGATTTTTCCGCCCATCAAGTCGACCAGTCGGGAGGAGATTGTTAACCCCAATCCCGTACCACCAAATCGGCGTGTGGTTGATGTGTCGGCTTGTTCAAACGCTTCGAAGATGGATTTCATCTTCTTCTTCGGGATGCCGATTCCGGTGTCGCGAACGCTGAATTGCAACTTCTGTTTCGGTTGGGCGTTTGACTGCGAATCGGATTGGTCGCTAGCGGTGACATCCAGCACGACTTCCCCGTTGTCGGTGAATTTGATCGCGTTGCCGACCAGATTGACAATGATCTGCCGAAGCCGAGTCGGATCGCCGCGGTAGGTGTCGTGAAGGTCGACATCGACATGAAATGCAATTTCGATCCCCTTGCGATGAGCCCGCAACGCCAGGGATTTCATGGTATCGCCGAGGCATTCTCGAAGACTGAACTCCGTGCGTTCCAAGTCGAGTTTACCGGCTTCGATCTTGGAAAAGTCGAGAATGTCGTTGAGCAGCGATAACAATGCCTCGCCAGACTCCCAAACCGTTGAGAGATAATCGCGTTGAGCCGGTGTCAGTGATGTGTCCAAGACGAGTTCGGTCATGCCAATGATTGCGTTCATCGGCGTGCGGATCTCGTGACTCATGTTGGCGAGGAAATCACTCTTTGCCCGGTTGGCGGCTTCAGCGGCTTCCTTCGCCTCACGGAGGGCTTCGGCGGCCATTTGTTGCCGAGTGATGTCGGTGGAAATCCCGAAAGTCCCGATGATCCGCCCTGCATGGTCATACAACGGGAGTTTCGTCGTCGATGCCCACGTAACGCTGCCGTCGTTCCAGACTTCTTTCTCTTCTTTCGAGAGAATCGGTTCGCCGGTTTCCATCACCTTTCGTTCATCGGCCAACGCTTCCTCGGCGTGGATTGGTGAGAAGAAATCCGCATCGGTCTTGCCTTCCGCATCGCGCGGGTGCTTCAGACCGAATCGCTCGGCGAGAGCCCGACTGACGCGTGTGAACCGACTGGCACGATCTTTGAAGTAGATATGATCGGGCAGGTTGTTCATCAACGAATGCAGCAAGTACCGCTCGTGATTGAGGGCTTGTTCCGCCTTTTTTCGTTCGGTGATGTCGCGGATGAAGAAGATGAACACCGGTTGGCCTTGCAGCGAACTGGCTTGCATCGCCATCTCAGCGATGAATCGCTCGCCGGTCTTGCGAATTGCCGATTGCTCGACTCGTTGCCCCATCAACGAACCCTCGCCGCGACCGCTGGCGTATTGATTCGTGTTCGCTTTCTGACGCTCTTGCGACTCTGGTGGGAACAACAGCTCGTGAATGTCCTGGCCGATGGCTTCTTCTTTGGTCCATCCGAAGGTGCGAGCGGCCGCGGGGTTGAACTCGACGATTTTCCCTTCGGCATCGGCGGTGACGATGCAATCTAATGTGCTGTTGACGATGGCTCGCAGCCGGGTTTCGCTTTCCTTGAGCGATTCCTCAGCTTGCTTCCGGTCGGTCACATCCCAGAACATCCCCTGCAAACCGACCACTTCCCCGTCCGCATTCAATACGGGGCTTTTTAGCACATGCACGAAAAGGTCCGGACCATCGGTCCGGCGATGCCGCTCGACATCCTCCAGAACGATTCCTTCGGACATAATGCGGCTGTCGTCGTTGGTGTATTTCTCGGCCAACTCTCGTGGGAAAAGGTCGAAATCCGTCTTTCCGATGAGTTCCTTCGCGGGACGCTTCATCGTTTTGCAGTACAAGCCATTCACGAAGGTCAGTTTGCCATTGCGATCCTTGCGAATCACATTGATCGGCAGGCTCTCGAGCAATGAGCGATACTCGGCTTCGTTGTCGCGTAGGGCATCGACGGCTTGACGACGGTCCGTGACATCGGTGATCGAACCAAAGATATAGAAACCGTGTTCCGTGCGAATCGGGTTGAATTCCACCTCGGCATGAAATGGCTCGCCGTGGTAGGTGAGCACGTCAATTTCGCGTCCTCCCGCCAGAGAATCGCAGTGCTCTTCGAGCTTGGTTTCGTCGATGTCGTCGCCAAAGTGAGACCACAAATTGGGCAAAAGATTCGTGGCCGGTTGACCGATGAGTGATTGGGCTTCGTGCTTGAAGAGTTTCTCCAAACACTTGTTGACGAGGACCAGTCGCCCTTCGCGATCGAGCACCAAAATGGGCTGCGGTATCGCGTCAGCCATCTGGCGGAACAAGCTTAACGCGACTTCAGGATCGGTGACGGCCATTGGAGATCCATTGCCTACCTGAACCGGCAAGCCGGGCAGGAAATCGGATGGAATTGTTGGTCAACTGTGAGAAATCGTGTGAACGCATTGAGATCGAATTCGTCGGTCCGAATGGCCGACCTCACTTCAGCGTACACCCCACAACGTCACGATGCAACAATTCCCAGTTTTCCCAGCTTGAAAAGAGCGGAACGCTGTCCCTCAAATCACGAGAGTTTATGAAGACGGCGAAACCGATCGAACACACACGCATTGCCCAGCCAAATGAATTTACTTTGTTTATGCTGGATAAGTATGCGGTGTGTTGACGATGCTGTTTGCCTTCGATACGCTCTCGCACATTGCTCAGCTTCCGTCTCTAACTTGTTAGCGAATTGTGAATTACAAGCCTGTTCCGCTACCGAATCTCACGCATTTGCAAGCCCTCGTTTGTTGGGCGTTGCATTCGCCGTATTGGGAAAGCTTGACGGTTCGCGAACTGCTCGGCTTGTTGCAGGAACACGGAGCCAATCTCAGTGAGTCGGCGTTCTATCAGTTGATGCAACGCATGGAGACTGCTGGATTGGTGGAAACGGAAGTCGAATTGCCGCGACGGTTCCGCAAACGGATGCAGTCCCGACGTTACTGCCTGACGCGTTTGGGACGCGAGGAACTGACACGCACAATGGAATTCTACGAATGCCACCGCGAACACCCACGGCGGTTCTTTCACGCGGGCATGCAAGTCTCGCTATTGACCGAAGACGACTGGAACGGCGACCGAGCCGTCAAACCATAACGAATTGAAGATACGCCAGTGCCACGGCTTTGTAAGCCGTGCCAAGCGATTCACATATGGAAAGCACGGCTCACGGAGCCGTGGCACACATCAGTTACTGACAAGAATCGAGGAGATCAAACGTGCCGAAGAACATGATTGTGGCTCAATCCGGTGGGCCATCGCCTGTGATTAACAACACGCTTCGTGGAATTGTCGAGACGGCTCGGCAGATGGATGAAATCGGCACCGTCTACGCTGGTTGGCATGGAATCGAAGGCGTTCTCAAAGAAGAACTGCTCGATCTCTCCGCTCAATGTCCGGAAGAGATCGCCCTGCTCCGCACGACTCCCGCCGCCGGTTCGATCGGGACTTGCCGGTACAAATTGAAGGAAGGTCAGAACGAAGACTTCGATCGCGTGATGGAAGTTTTCAAAGCCCACGATGTCGGCTACTTCTGCTACATCGGCGGGAACGACTCGATGGATACCGCCAACAAAGTTGCCAACATGGCTCGCGAACGTGGCATGGATGTATGCGGCATCGGCGGACCGAAGACGATCGACAACGATGTCGGCGACAGCGAGTTCAAACTCGTCGACCACACGCCCGGTTACGGTTCGACTGCACGGTATTGGGCTCACTACGTGCAACAATCGAACGAAGAGAACAACGGTTCCTGTCCGGCTGACCCCGTGTTGGTGTTACAGGCAATGGGCCGAAAGATCGGTTACATCCCCGCCGCCGCTCGGTTGGGCGATCCAAACCGCGAAATGCCGCTGCAGATCTATCTCGCCGAACGCAAGGTCACGCTCGATCAAATTCGCGAGAACATCAACTCCAGCCTCAAAGAGCACGGCCGGGCGATCGTGGTGGTCAGCGAAGGGCTCGAAATCGAAGGACTCAAGATTCCTGAGGAATTTATCGTCCGCGATTCCTTCGGTCATGCGATGCTCTCATCGAGCAAGATCACGATTGCTCAAATGCTGACCAACGCATTGAACGAAGAGAAACTCCCCGTCAAAGGAGCCGCTCGCTGCAATGTGCCGGGAACGCACCAACGCAACGATATGGCCTACGCATCGACGGTCGACTTGGAAGAGTCTTACTACGTCGGTCAGAAAGCCGCGTTGTTGGCTGGTGCCGGTGAGCATGGTTACATGGCGACGATTCTGCGAGCCGACTGGGACAACTACCAACCACGTTACGACAAAGCTCCGCTGAGCGAAGTCGCCGAAAAAGATCGTAAGTTCCCCAGTCACTGGATCAGCGAAGACGGCACCGACGTGACCGACGAGTACGTCAAATATGCCCGTCCGCTCATCGGGGACAACTGGATTTCCGTCCCAATGATTGACGGCCGCATCCGCTTTGCTCGGCTCAAGAAGATCTTCGCCGATCAAAAGCTTGATAAATACGTGCCACAGAGCGACCGCTAAAAACTGGTGGGATAGGGCAGACATTCCCATCCGCCCTGAACCAGCCCGCCATAACAAATTCAGAATTTGTAGGGCCGGCTGTGCCTGACGAATCCTCTGGAGATGAGCGACGCACTACTGAATACCAAACCGGATCGAATGATGGTGCGTTACGACGCACCCTCCGAAAACTTCAGGCAGACAGAGATGTCTGCACCACCGAAAATACCCGACCCAAACAGGATTCCAAACCGATGTCCGATAACCCACTGAACGATGGCTTTGCCAAGAAGAACGAATTTCTCATCGGGATCGATTCCGATGGCTGTGCTTTCGACACGATGGAAATTAAGCACAAAGAGTGCTTCATTCCGAACACCGTGAAATACTTCGATTTGCAACCGTGCTCGAAGTTCGCTCGAGAAGCGGCGGAGTTCGTGAACTTGTACTCCAAATGGCGTGGCATCAACCGTTTCCCCGCGTTGACCATGACGCTCGACCTGCTGGAAGAATGGCCGGACGTGCAACGACGCGGCGTCAAAATTCCAAAGCTGCAAGGCGTGCGGGATTGGATCGAACGCGAAACGAAACTCGGCAACCCAGCACTGAAAGCCGAAGTCGAAAAAACCAACGATCCCGACTTGAAACGGGCTCTGGATTGGTCGGTTGCTGTCAACGAGATGGTCGCTGACATGGTGCACGGCGTCTCTCCGTTCCCAAACGTCCGTGAATCGTTGCAGAAGTTGGCCCCGGTCGCTGACATGATTGTCTGCTCCGCCACTCCGAATGCGGCTCTGAAGCAAGAGTGGGACGAGCACGGCATTTCGGAATTCGTTGAAGCGATCTGTGGTCAAGAAGCCGGAAGCAAGAAGGAAACCCTCGGCCAAGCCAAAGACATGGGCTACGAAGACGGCAAGGTTTTGATGATCGGGGATGCTCCCGGCGATATGAAAGCCGCCAAGGCTGTCGGGGCTCTGTTCTATCCAATCAATCCCGGCAATGAGGAAGCCAGTTGGGAACGATTCTTCAATGAATCTTGTGACAAGTTTCTCAATGGCGAGTATGCTGGCGATTACGAGAAAGCCCTGATCGCCGAATTCGACGAATACCTCCCGGAAATTCCGCCTTGGAAGAAGTAGGCGGATTGCAACCGACGTTCCTGAGGAGTTGTTCTTCCCGGTGGTAGGGTGATCCCGCATAATGAGTTTGGTTTTGTTCCCAAGTCAATGCGTTGCAATCGGGGAGGACGCTCCGGATGTCGATTCACGTCCAGTGCCGCAAGTGCGGTCGCGATTACGAGATTAAAGAGAAATTCGCCGGCCGCACCCTGCCCTGTAAGGAATGTGGTGCCAAATTCCGCGTTCCTGAGGAAGCTGCGGAAGACTTTGCCGATGACGACTTCGACGATATGTTCGGGGAGGACACTTCCAGCCCGTCTCGTCGCAGTCGTTCGTCGCGGTCTTCGTCGCGAACGACCGCATCGTCAGGTAGTTCCGCAGGTCGCAGACGCACGCGATCGGCCGACGATGCTCCCCCGCGGTCATCACGGTCTGGAACCCGTTCTCGAAGCTCTTCCCGTTCCCGCCGTTCCAAGTCTGCACCTCCGCCAGCCGACGTCTTCGATGGCGATAAATTTCGCTACACCGCCGTCGGTGTGATTGCGGTGATGATCATTCTGTCGGGCATCTGGTGGGCCATGACTGTGGCTTCCATGAAGAACGGTGGCGGGAACGGCAATGGAAATGCGAACGGGAACTTTGCCGCTGAAAGTGGTAGCGGGGGCTTATTCCCGGTCGGTAGTGTCGCCGTTCCTCAATTTCCGCCGCTGCCTGCGGGTGGTCAGCGATTGCCGTCCGGTGTGACCGTCTACAACGTGGGAATGAATCAAACCCGCGTCCCCGGCGGTGCGATGCAGATGCGGATCTATCTTCCGCCGGGACAACACGCGCCCGGTTCGCTGGGGTGTGTTCTTGTGGCTCCGGCTGGATCGAACCTCTTGTGCGGCAACGGCTTGGACGATTCTAGCTATCACGACGAAACTGAACCATACGCCAAAGCCGGGTTTGCGGTGATCATGTACTCCATCGACGGCGGGATCGCGGATTTGGAATCCGCCACCGATTTGGAAATCTCCGAAGCGTACGGCGAATTCAAGGATGCTTACGCCGGTGTTGTGAATGGTCGGAATGCGTTGGAGTTCGCGTTGGCTCGGCTTCCTCAAGTGAATCCGAAAGCCATTTTTTCGGCCGGTCATAGTTCGGCAGGAACGCTCTCCTTATTATTGGCCGAACACGAACCACGACTCGCCGGTAGCATTGCATATGCACCAGCAACAGATGTGATGGCTCGGTTGGGCGAGGTCGCCAGCAATCCGTTAACGGCCTCGATTCTGCCTGGGATTGCCGAGTTCCTTCCTCGCAGTTCGCCGAAGACGCATGCCGCTCAGCTGAACTGCCCGACGTTCTTGTTCCATGCACGTGACGACAGCAACGAGCCATACGTCACGACGGAACAGTTTGCGAATCAGTTGCGTTCGCTCGGAAAAGATGTCTCGTTGAAACTTGTGAACACCGGGGATCATTATCAATCGATGATCGATGAAGGCATCCCATCCGGGATACAGTGGTTGCGACAAATGGCACCTTCGGCAACCGCACCATCGAAACCGTCCACTCCGGTCGTTCAGACAAAGCCTGTCGACCCGATGCCGCGAGAACCCAAGCCGCCGAAGGAAACGAAGCCAGAACCTCCGCAAACCGTTGCGAAAACGGAACCCAAACCGCCGCAACCTCAGCCAAGCCCGACGGTGCAACCGCGACCGCAGCCAGGCCCTGTAACACGGCCACCGATCCCAATGCGAACACGACCGGGAGCCACGCCTCCTTCGGCGACTCCCGGAAATGGTTCGACTCCAAGACCGAGCCGACCTTTGCCTGAACGTGATATGGGGCCCAAAATTCCTCCAGGGATGTCAGCCGTTGTATTCAACGTCAAAGGCTATGAGGGGAATATCAACCCGTATTTCGCCATGCAAAGAGCCTTCATCCGAGAACAATGGGTCCGTCGTCCGCTGATTCGGTGGGAAGCTAAGCGATCGCGGATTGTCGTTGCGATTCGCGGAGACGACGCAAATACCGCCAACGCCGAAGCTGCATTGAAAAAGGCCGGATTCGAACTTGGCGCCGTCGAACGTCTAGAAACCGAACAGCCGTAACGCTCGATTAACACACTGACCAAAGACCACGAACACTATTCCTCAATCTATTTGCGATGCTTCCAAATCTGGCGTGATTCGCTAGAGTGGGGCGACAACAGACGATACTGCTTTTTCAGAGAGACCAACGAACATGGCACAACACGATATCGGACTCATCGGCCTGGCCGTCATGGGGCAAAATCTTGTCCTCAATATGGCGAACAATGGATATTCCGTCGGCGTTTACAATCGGACTCAAGCAACCACCGATGATTTCGTTGGCGGGTTGAAAGATCGCCCGGAAGATGTCGTCCATGAAGGCACCGCCGATCGGGTGGTTGGCTATGATTCCGTGGAAGGGTTGCTCAAAGACCTGAAGAGCCCACGCCGGGTGATGATCATGGTCAAAGCTGGTGGCCCTGTCGATGCGGTCATCGATCAACTCAAGCCGTTGCTCGATCCCGGTGACATCATCATCGACGGTGGTAACTCCGACTACGCAGACACCAACCGCCGTTACAAAGAGCTCAAAGAAGCCGGTTTGCGGTTCCTCGGCACGGGCGTTTCTGGCGGTGAGGAAGGTGCTCTCAAAGGCCCAAGCATCATGCCCGGTGGTGACCCCGAGGCGTGGCCGTTCGTCAAAGACATTCTGCAGAAGATCTCCGCCAAAGTCGGCGAAAACAACGACATTCCCTGCTGTGATTGGGTCGGCGAAGCTGGTGCCGGTCACTATGTGAAGATGGTTCACAACGGGATCGAGTATGGCGACATGCAGCTGATCTGCGAAGCCTACTATATCCTTAAACACGCTCTCGGCCTGAGCAACGACGAACTCTACCACGTCTTCAAAGACTGGAACGAGAGTGAACTCGAGAGTTATCTCATCGAAATCACGCGGGACATCTTCACCGTCAAAGATCCGGAAACGGGCAACGATCTCGTCGACCAAGTCCTCGACACCGCCAAGCAAAAAGGCACCGGCAAATGGATGAGCCAACACGCGCTCGACCTCGGTGTGCCCACGACTTTGATCACTGAAGCGGTCTACGCCCGCTGTTTGTCAGCTCAGAAAGACGCTCGCGTCCGAGCTTCGAAAGTGTTGTCCGGACCGGACGGCCAATACCAGGGTGACAAGAAGCAGTTCATCGAAGATGTTCGTCAAGCGTTGTACGCTTCGAAGTTGGTGAGCTACGCCCAAGGCTATGTGCAACTCGACGCTGCCGCCGAAGAGTTCGGTTGGGAACTCAACAACGGTAGCATCGCCCTGCTCTGGCGTGGCGGTTGCATTATTCGGTCCCGGTTCTTGCAAGACATCAAAGCCGCGTTCGACAAAGAACCGAACTTGGAAAACCTGTTGCTCGATGATTTCTTCAAGAAAGCTATCGACGAAGCCCAACCCAGTTGGCGACGAGTGGTCGCCGCCGCCGTGGAACTCGGCTTGCCAGTCCCAGGATTTGCCGCCGCGTTGTCTTACTATGACGGTTATCGTCGCGATCGGTTGCCAGCGAACTTGCTGCAATCACAACGTGACTACTTTGGTGCTCACACCTACGAACGCATCGACAAACCTCGTGGCGAAACCTTCCACACCGACTGGATTCGCGAACGCAATTTGAGCTAGTCGACCGTTTGAACACGATCTCTATCAAATTCAGAACTAGCCCATGAAAATTCAATTCCTAGGAACCTCCGGACATCATCCGACAGAACAACGGCACACATCGTGTGTGATGTTGCCGGAGGTAGGAATTGTCTTCGATGCGGGCACCGGGTTCTTTCGTGTGCAGGAGCACGTGCAGACCCGCGAACTAGATGTGTTCCTCTCGCATGCTCATCTTGATCATGTCTGCGGCTTGACGTATTTCCTCGTTCCAATGCTCAAAGGCATTGTTGACAAGGTGCGAGTACACGCGAATGCCGCAACATTAGAGACGGTTCAGTCGCATTTGCTGTCGAGCGGATTGTTCCCGGCTCCATTGAATTTTGAATACTTGGAACTCGATGCCGAGTGGCAAGTGGCGGGAGGTGGTCGGTTAACACATCGGCCACTAACGCACCCGGGTGGTTCCATGGGGTATCGGATTGATTGGCCAGACAAGTCGCTGGCCTTCATCACAGATACAACGACAAGTGACAGTGAGAAGTACTTTGATTTCATCAAAGGTGTCGATCTTCTCATTCATGAATGCAACTTTCCCGACGCGATGGCTGAGTACACAGTGCCCACCGGTCATAGTCACTCAACCGCCGTGGGGGAACTCGCCCGTAAAGCGTCGGTTGGGCGTTTGATTCTCACGCACTTTGGGCCTGATCAACCACAAGATGACCCGATCGGGATTGAAGGCGTTCGCAAGATCTTTCCAAATACCGAACTCGCTCGCGATCCTTGGACTGTCGAATTTTGAAAGTGTCAATCCATGTCGACCTGGTTGACGCAACTCCAATGTCCTGCTGATGGCGGCACCCTCGTCGAGTCGGACCAGAAACTTGTTTGCTCGACCTGTGGCACGCAGTACCCAATCGAGAACGGCATTCCGCGGTTTGTGGAGTCGCAACATCTAGCCAGTTTTGGCTTCCAGTGGAATCGCTATGAAGTCGCGCATGCCGACGAGGACCGTGCGACGTTCGAAGCCAAAACAGGGTTTCGGTTGTCGGAAATGTCCGGCCTCAGAGTTCTTGATGCAGGTTGTGGAGGCGGACGTTATTGCAAGATCCTTGCCGAAGCCGGAGCCATAGTCTACGGAGCCGATCATAGCAATGCCGTCGATAAGGCCAAGAAACTCTGCGAAGACCAGCCGAACACTCACTTCGTACAAGCCGACTTAAAGAAACTACCGTTTGCTCCTGAGAGTTTCGACGCTGTCTTTTCAATCGGTGTGATGCACCACGACGCCAAGACTCAAGACGTATTTAACGCAGCCGCTAAAATGGTGAAACCCGGCGGACGACTTGCGGTTTGGCTCTATCGTCGAAATCAGTGGTGGCAGGAGTGGATCAATAACCGACTGCGTCACCGTACTGTGCGATGGAGTAACGATCGTCTTGAGCGGTGGTCTCGCTTTGGTGCCACGCTCGGCGGAATTCCCGTTCTCAACCGAACACTCAACAAGGTCGTCAACTTTAGTAATCATCCAAGTCGTGAAAACCGGATTTGTGATACTTTTGATTGGTATGCCCCCGCCTATCAGCATCATCATACCGTTGCTGAATTGATGGATTGGTTCCGGTCTGCAGGGTTTGAGGATATTCGAGTCCTTCCCCCTGAGAAAACCGGGCGGTTTTATCGCTGGTGTTATCAGAACAACCTGATCATCGGCAGCGGTGTCAACGTGCAAGGCACACGGACACTCTCGAATCAGCCAATGCCATGCGACTAACTGCATTCTCATCATACGGGGAATGATCGACTGTATGTTTCGACTAAGTGGTCTTAGGTTTGGCGTGTTGACAATTTCTCGAGATTTGTGATTCGGCAGGAATCAATGCGTCAACTTCGTGATGGACTCATCTTTGTCTCACCATGGGTCGTGGGCTTTCTTCTACTGACTGCCTATCCATTCATCACGACATTGTACTGGAGTTTTTGTCGCTACGATTTGTTGACCTCGCCGGAATGGATCGGGACGGAGAACTATCAACGGCTCGTTAATGAAGTTCGGAGCGGACAAGGTTTCGGGCAAGCACTCTGGAACACGAGTTACTACGCAATGCTTGCGATTCCTGGAAGCATATTGCTAGGGGTTGGGCTTGCGGTTTTACTTAATCAGAAAGTTTGGGGTCAATCGGTCTTTCGGACTCTGTTTTTTATTCCCTCGGTGATACCGACTGTTGCGACGGCGACGGTCTGGATTTGGTTGCTCGATCCACAACAGGGGCTAGCCAATCGATTGCTGAGTCTACTAGGCCTTGCACCGAATTGGTTCAATAGTTCGGCGGAACTGTTTAATCCTAGTCAAATCGTGACAGGGATGGCAGGAGTGGGTTCTAAGGATGCCCTGGTGTTAATGTCGCTCTGGGGTGTCGGCAATTTCATTCTGATCTATTTAGCCGCTCTGCAAAACATCCCCCGAGAGTTGTATGAAGCCGCCGAACTCGATGGTGCGGATTCCCTCCGCAAGTTCTGGCATGTGACATTGCCACAGTTGACGCCTGTCATTTTCTTCAATGCAGTGATGGGGATTGTTCAAAGCGTGCAATACTTCACACAACCTTACGTCATCAGTGGTGGAACCGGTGGGCCTGACGGATCAACACTTGTGGTTTCACTGCACGTCTTTCTTTGGTCCTTTAAATACCTCGACGCGGGCTACGCAAGTGCAGTTTGCTGGTCACTGTTTATGGTGGTCGTGTTTCTAACTGTCATGTTGTTTCGATCTTCGAGACACTGGGTTCACTACCGAAGCTAAATTTTATTCGGGTTGTCATGCATCGTCTCCGAATTCAGACCATACTACTAGTCACCGTCATCGGCTTAGCTCTTAGTTGGTCTGTTTCCATGCAGTTTTCAGAATCTGCCGTGACTCGGTCCGAGCGAGAACGGATTGTGTTTTGGCATTTCTGGGGTGGCACGGAACGAACGATTGTTCAAGACATTGTTCGACGGTTTAACGATTCACAGGATCTGTATTGGGTTGATGAAATTGCCGTTCCTGGGCAGAACTTGGATATGAAGTTCTTCATGTCGCTGCAAGGTGGCGATGCACCGGATTTACTGAATCAAGACGATCAGGTTATCGCGCAGTGGGCGAATGCGGGTGTGCTCATGCCAATACGGGAACTCTGTCCCGACGAACAAACTTATCACCGACTCGAACATTGGCTATATCCGCCTGCAAGACAGATTGGGACCTACGACAACAACCTCTATGCAATCTGCAACGCACTCGATATCCGATTGTTGTTTTACCGGGAGTCTGCTATTGAGCCGTTCTCACCACCTAAGACAATCTCACAACTTGATCAAATCGCCAAACGGCCGGCAACTAGAGAACGCTCAATTGCGTACCTGCCAGACAACCGCCGCCTGTGGGCTTGGGGAATCGCATTCGGCGGAGATTTTTATGATGAAGAACAGCAACTAGTGACGCCGGATCATCCGAAAGTGATTGAAGCTCTTGAGTGGATGACGTCTTACACAGACCATCTAGGACTCGATCAAATTCGAGCATTTCGTAGTACAAACCGAGAGGCCGGTGCAGGATCCATGCTAAGAGATGGTCGCTACAGTTTGATGATGGATGGTCAATGGCGAGTGGCTGAACTTGATCGGGTGCGAGAGGAATCTTCAGGGAACTTTCAGTACGGTGTGACTCCCCTGCCCTATCCATCTGGCGGGCGGCCAAACGCAGGTTGGGTGAATGGAAATTTTTTCGTGGTTCCGAAAGACTGCCAGAAGAAACGCGGCGTGTGGGAGTTTATCAAGTTTTGGTCGGGGTTTGATGGTCACGAGGCGGATGCGGCGCTCACTGCGAGTTCTGGGGGATGGATCCCCGCGAGTCCCTCGGTGACGGCTCATCCTCACTTTCAAAAGTATCTCGATCAACACCCTCGCTTTCGGTTGTTCGTCGAGTTAGCAGAGTCTGAGTATCAAGTTCCTACGCCTGCGATTCCCGTGCAAGCGTATTACTATGAACGCGTTAACCAAGCGGCTGATGAAGCTCTTACTCTTCAAAAGACACCCGCTCAGGCGCTACAAGACGCGGCTCGCGATGTGCAACTGCAGTTGGACAAGGTTCAAAATGAGCGCTAGGAAATTGACGCACCCCTTGCTAGTCCTCGTCGCGGTCGCGTTCTTGCTACCGTTACTATATATGGTACTAGGGTCACTCAAACCACCGGGGCAGCTTGAAACCGAAATTTGGCCGAGTGAACTTTACTGGCAAAACTATCGCATTGCTGTTCAGTCTGGCAATTACCTGCAAAGCCTTGCGAATTCGATTTTGCTTTTGGTTTTGAACGTGGTTGGGACCGTTGTTAGTTGTACTCTCGTTGCCTATGGGTTTTCGCGGCTGACATGGCCAGGGCGAGATTGGCTATTCTTTCTGTTGATTTCCACGATGCTGTTGCCGTTTCATGTGACGATGTTGCCTCGGTTTGAATTGTTTGCTACTCTGGGACTCTACAATACTTGGTGGCCGCTCGTGTTGCCTAGCTTTCTGGCTGGCGAAGCATTCTATGTCTTTCTGTTGAGGCAGTTCTTCTTGACGATTCCGGAAGAACTTTCTGAAGCCGCTCGATTAGATGGCGCAAGTGAGTGGACAATCTTACGGACAATTGTCGTTCCATTGTCGTGGCCGGCGTTGGCGACGGTGTCTTTGTTTCAGTTCCTGCACACATGGAACGAATTCGCCGGACCGCTTTTGTACTTGAATGATCCGAAGCGATTGCCGTTGGCGTACGAGTTGCAACAATACCTGAGTAGTTATCGCACGGAGTTTGGTCCGCTAATGGCGGGAGCAGTTCTGTTTACGCTGCCTGTGATTCTGTTGTTCTTCTTGGCACAGAAAACGTTTATTCAAGGCATTGCAACGAGCGGTCTCAAAGGCTGAATCGTTCGGCCGATTGGAGGTCTATCTTGTCTCGTCTTGATGGCCGTGGACGACCTTCTTCCATGTCCAGTTGCTTTGGGTCTCTGTGCAATTTGTGCGGAAGATGAATGCTAGAGTGATGCCCACTACGACCGTGACAACCCAGGCGCCCGGTACGACTAGGTGAGTCGAGAACGGTGTGCCTTCATAGTTTAGGATGCCAGCAATCTCTATTGACTTTCCACCGAGATTTTCGGCCCACCACCCGCCTTGGGTGTTCGCTAGCCAGCTAGTGATCTCTCGGAAATAGCTTGTCACCACTCCGAAGACTTCACCAACTAGCAATGCAATGAGGGCGATAGAAGCGGTCACGCGACGTGAGAACATCCCTAGAACAAACAATCCACCTAAGGCACCGAGAAAACAATTGAAACCTTTTTGGGTTAAGTCGATAATGTTTGTGCCCTTAGAGATTTGGTAGAGCAGCATTGTGTAGAGAACAACCGTCACACCGGCGGCAGCGGTGAGTTTTCGGGCACGTTGTAATTCCTTCGTTGATGAAGCTGGTGTTTTGGAAAACGGGCGGATGAAGTCGACGGTGATAATTGTGGAAGCCGAGTTCGCACCGGAATCGATAGTTGACATTGCAGCTGCAAACAAGGCCGCGACCACGAGTCCTTTCATCCCTGCTGGCAAGTACATCCGAATGAATTGCGGAAACACTTGATCCGGCAAGTCACCTCTTGCTCCGACTTGGGAATTGAGAAGTTCCTCTTTGACTGGTAGGTCGGACATCTGTAGAAACGACATCAAGGCAATTCCGACGCCGGCTAGCAACACGCCGATAAGAATGCTAGCGACCGCACTGACGAGGTAAGTGCGTCTCGCGGCGGAAGCATCCTTAACGGTGAAATAACGTTGTAAGGCGACTTGGTTGGCGCCGTGTGTGCAGATGAACCAAAAGAACATGTTCACCGTGATCGTGAACACAGTCGACCGGTTGGAGACGCTCCAATCGAACCACTGAACTTCTTCGTGCTGATACGCTTGGCTTGCAGTGATCCAGTCGCTAATGCCGGTGCCCGTCATGGAAGCAATCGACATCATCGTGACGACGGCACCGACGAGCAACACGGTGAACTGGATGACATCGGTCCAGACGACCGCGCGAATTCCGCCGAGAGTTGTGTATAGCACGGAGAATAGTCCGACCCCGATGATGATTCCGAACATCATGCGGTTGAGTGTTTCGGCTCTCGCGACGGGATCGGCAATGGCCGGTACGGTGATTTCCGCCATCGCTCGAGACGCCGTCAGCACCACGACGGAAATCCAACCAAAGAGCAGCAGCAGACAAAACACGGCAGCAAATGCGCGAACCGGATAGTTGAAGCGTCGCTCTAGGTATTCGTAGGCACTGGTGAGCCGGAGTCGCATGAAGAAGGGAATCCACAGTCCCCACACGACCGCCAATACGAGCGGAATCGGCAACTGTCGGGTCAGAAACGCCACGCCGGTGCGAAACATCTCGCCTGGCATACCGAGATAAGTGATCGTGGACAGCAGTGAGGCAAACAAACTAATGCCGACCGCCCAAGCCGGCATATTGCGACCGGCGACGAAGAAGTCATCGCTCGATTGCTGCTTGCGAGCAATTACCACCCCCATCACCAGCATCCCCGCCAAGAATGCGGCGAGCACGAAATAGTCGGGGAACGTCAAACCCGCAGCAAGTTCAGCAAACATGGGCGTCTCGCACAAATCAACAAAACGGCATTTGTTTGCCTAGCGAGTATAACGCCAACTTGCCGGAGTTTCGCGGCTTGGGAAGCGGATTCGGTAAATGTTGGATTGGGTAACTATTCGGTTCCAGCCAACCACTCTTCCCAGTCGGTTTCTCCGTCTTTGTCAGTATCGGTGTGGGAATGATCGAATAGAAACTTGAGCCCTGCGTTTGATGCGTAGGCGTCGAAGCCATTGTGATTCACCCCTTCAGCGATTGCCATCGCATGTGTCTTCTTGATGTCCTCACCATACACATCGATCAAGTGTGCAAAGAACAGCTTCATGCGTTCGAGCCGCTGGCGACCTTGAAGCAATGCTCCGTACGCCTTGGACAACGTGGAATCGTTCGGGTTGTTGTCTTCCGATCCGCACAAATAGAGAACGCGTCGCTTGGCGTAACGCTGCCGCAGATAGTCGTCCGAGGCCCGGCGAAAGGCGCGATAGCGAGCATCCAACCCATATCCCCAGTTGTTGTAGTTGGGGTATTTCTCCAAGAATTCACTCGGGAGTTCTTCGAAAACAATCTCCTGACCCTGCTGACGCGGTCGCTTGCTGTCTAGATAGGCGAACGAAGAAGCGCCAGAGGCCACAAACCGAACCGAGACTCCCTTTGGAGGACGAAACTTCGACGTGATTGCGTACCGCTGGGTCATCTGCCCGCCGGCCGAGTGACCGCAGACGACCACCGTCTTGAGATTCCGAAAGCGTTCCAAATTGGCCACGGCCGGAAGAAGCTGATTCATGACGTCATACGCACTGAAACCGATCCCTTCTTTCTGCGGACCGATGCAAGCCAATGAACTGCCTCGATAGGGACTCACCTTCCACGCGAGCAGCCCCTGCGGAATCGGCTGCTTGATGGCGTTCACATCGAAAAACTGAGGGGTTACGATCAGCGTCGATTCGGTTGCCCCCCTCACCTTCGATGCTGCCAACAGCAGTGCCCGGAGACATTTTTCGGCATCGAATCCGCTGCTGTGAATGCCCACAATGATGCGCGTGATCTTGTCGTTGGACTGGTCGATCGGGCCATCCGAGGCGTACGGCACAAAGACGCCTGGCCGTCCGCATTGGACCGGAAAGCGTTGCGGAGCGATGTTGGCAGCTTGCAGAACACTCGCTTCGGTTGACAGCCAAGTCGCCGCCAAGAGGTAGATGATACAGCGAAGCATCGCGGTGTTTCTCCCAAAGAGTTGAGATTCGAATCTGGGGCCGGAATCGCCACGCCTGTGCGGAACGTTTCTCCCAGCATGTCGAGGTAGGTGATTGTGGACAGGAGCGAAGCGAACAAACTAATGCCCACCGCCCACGTGGGCATGTTGCGACCGGCGACGAAAAAGTCGTCACTCGTTTGCTGCTTGCGAGCGATTACCACGCCCATGACCAACATCCCCCGCCAGGAAAACGGCGAGCACGAAGTAATCGGGAAACGTCAAACCGGCAGCAAGTTCAGCAAACATGGGCGTCTCGCAGGAATCAACAATCCGGCATTCGTTTGCCTAGCGAGTATAACGAAGATTGGCCTGGAATTCGCTTCTCAGAACCAGGTGCTGCCACGCTCAAGCCACCAACCGTCGTAGTCAAAGAATGGATGTCCCAAGACACGTATCCCAGTTCGCAGCTCTTCGAGTGACCATAAGTGTTCCGTGTAATCATCCATTGCAAAGCCATTAAAGTGGGTGAGCATGTTCGTCACAAAATCTAGCGCTTGCTGATCGCCTGGGTGCCTACCCGATACGTCGGCCATCACTCCAACTGGTGGCTTGCCATTGCACCGTTCGACCAAGTCAGACCATTCTTCCGGCTCAAATTCAGTAGGCCCTTCACGATAAAAGTCGATGTACAAGTACGGATCATCACCTACGGATGATAACCATGGCTCCCGCTGGGTTGGATAAGTGTGATCGAGGTGGGCTGATACTTCTTCCTCAGACGCGTCACACAGGAATACAAAAACCGATCTCATGGTTGCCTCACTTTTTGCGAGATCTGTTCTATCAGGAAAAAACGTACTCGTTGCGGGCATCTCTTCGGCATGCAAGTGCATATCATTGCAGTTTGAGTATCTCGCGGATAGCCGGCGATCATAGCCCGACGCTTCCATTCGTGGGATGGCCACCTACAATTGACGCTCCGTTTTCGTTCTTCCGCGTCCATTTACCGTATTCGACTGTCATGATGTTTCAAAAAGCTGGTGATTCTGAGTTTCTTCGCGGTGAGCACGACGCGCTGCGGTTTTGGGGTGCGGCGGAGATTTTTCGGAAGCTCCGGGAGAAAAACGCCGGGAAGCCGAAGTGGAGTTTCCTCGACGGGCCAATCACCGCGAACAATCCGATGGGCGTGCATCACGCTTGGGGACGCACGTACAAGGATGCGTTTCAGCGGTACTTCGCCATGACCGGGCACGAACTGCGTTATCAGAACGGGTTCGACTGCCAGGGGTTGTGGGTGGAAGTCGAAGTCGAAAAGGAAATGGGCTTCGGCACGAAACGGGCGATTGAGGATTACGGCATCGATCATTTCGTCAACGAGTGCAAACGACGCGTGCTGCGGTTCGCGGCTCGGCAGACGGAGCAGTCGATCCGGCTCGGTTATTGGATGGATTGGGACGATCCCGATCAACTGCGGGATCTCGCGGAAGCTCTGGGGACCGATCAAACGGTCACGATTACGTCTCCCAGTGGAAAAACCGAAACCGGACCGGCTCACCAGTTGGTCGCCCGGCTCGGCAATCCGGAATGGGGCGGGAGTTATTTCACGTTCTCCACCGAGAACAATGAAACGATTTGGACGTTTCTCAAGAAGTGCTTTGAGCGAAAGAAAGTCTACCGCGGTCACGACGTGATGCCCTGGTCCGGTCGGGCGGGAAGTGCGTATTCGCAGATGGAAGTCGCCGACGGACGGAAGCTGACCGTGCACCGTTCGGTGTTCGTGCGATTTCCGCTCGTCGATAGAGACAACGAGAATCTGTTGATCTGGACGACGACGCCTTGGACGCTCACCAGTAACGTCGCGGCGGCGGTCAATCCGGATTTGGATTACGTCAAGCTCAAGTCCAAACGTGATGGCTCGATCTACTACTTCGCCAAAGCCAACTTAGACACCAAGCGGATGGAGACCGAGTTCAAGGAAGGTTTCGGACGCCCCGAATGGAAATGGCCCGACGGTGTGCCGAAGTTGAAATCGCTCGCTCAAATCTTCAAGGAGCAAGGCGGCTATGAAATTGAGGACACGCTGAAAGGCTCCGAACTGGTCGGTTGGCGATATCGCGGGCCGTTCGATGAACTGAAAGCTCAACAAACGCCGGGCGGATTCGCATTCGAAGGCGGACGCAATACGGCGGAAGATGCGTCGAAGCCGTCGGCAACTGGTTCGCATCAGGTGATCGATGGCGGTCGCGACAACAAAGGCAATCCGATGGTCACCGCCGGTGAGGGAACCGGGATTGTGCACATCGCTCCCGGTTGTGGGGATGTCGACCATACGCTCGGGGAAAGTCTCGGTCTGCCAAGCATCGCTCCGTTGAAGGAAGACGGCCGATTCGCGGAGGGTTTCGGTCCGTTTACCGGTCGGGAAGCGATCGACTCCGAAACCGCCGATTTGGTCTTCGAGCAACTGAAAGAGAAAGGTTTGCTGCTGGCTGTCGAGAAGTATCCACATATCTATCCCCACTGTTGGCGGACAGGGGATGAACTTGTCTTCCGGCTGGTTGATGAGTGGTTCATCAACATGGACTGGCGACAGGAGATCATGGATGTCACGCAGACCATCGATTGGTTGCCGGAATCGATTCAGGGCAAGGAACGTGAGACCGAATGGCTCTCGAACATGCGGGATTGGATGATCTCCAAGAAACGCTTCTGGGGACTCGCGCTCCCAATCTGGGTCAATCCGGAAGATCCGTCTGACTTTGAAGTCATGGGCTCTTTGCATGAACTCAAGGAACGCGCCGTCGAGGGTTGGGACGAGTTCGAAGGGAATACGCCACACCGTCCATGGATCGACAAAGTCAAAATCAAGAGTGAGAAAACCGGAGCCGTTCTGAGTCGAATTGTTGACGTGGGGAATCCGTGGTTGGACGCGGGGATCACGCCATTCTCGACGATGGGTTACCGCGAAGACCCGGCGATGTGGAACGAGTGGTATCCGGCGGATTTCGTCACCGAATGCTTCCCGGGCCAATTCCGCAACTGGTTCTATTCGATGCTCGCGTTGTCGACGATGATGCGATACGACGAAACCGAAAACGCCGAGGAAAAACGACCATTCAAAACGCTGCTCGGTCACCGATTGGTGATGGACGAAGCCGGTCAGCCGATGCACAAATCTGACGGCACCGCAATTTGGTTCGAGGAAGCGGCCGAGCAGTTGGGCGTCGATACGCTGCGGTGGATGTATCTCGCCCAAAACCCGGCGTCGGACTTACGATTCGGAACGCGACATCCTGACGATCCGGTGGCATTGGAGACACCGGATGGCACAATCTCCGAAACGAAAGAAGGCTTGCCCACCTGTAAAGTGACAAGCACGCCCGCCGATGAAGTGCGACGACAAATTCTGATCCCGCTGTGGAACAGTTATTCGTTCTTCGTGAACTATGCGGCTCTCGATGGATTCGATCCGCAGAACACGACCGATGTGCCAGTGGCCGACCGTCCGGAAATCGACCGTTGGATTCTCTCGAACTTGCAGCAACTGACGAAGACGTGCCGCGAGGAATTCGAAGCCTTCAATACACCCGGCGTGTGTAGTGCGGCGGCGGCGTTCGTTGATGATTTGTCGAATTGGTACATTCGCCGCAGTCGTCGTCGATTCTGGCGGAAGAACGAAGACGCCACCAGTGAGAACCAACAAGACAAACTCGCTGCATACCAAACGCTGCACCATGTGTTGTTGACGCTGACGAAATTGCTCGCGCCGTGCGTGCCCTTCATGTCGGAGCGGCTTTATCAGAACTTGGCTTTGGGGAGAAACTTAGAGGATGCGGGGCAGCCGTCTTCAGTGGATGGCGTGCCGGAATCCGTGCATCTCTGCGACTACCCGGAACCCGACGAAAACCTGCTCGATCACGATTTGACGCATCGTGCATCGACAGCTCAAGCAGTAGTGCGGTTGGCGTTGAAGCTGCGGGAAGAAAGTGGTTTGCGAGTGCGACAACCGCTTGCCGAGTTGCGGATTGCGTCCAGTGATCCTGCGCAAGCCGCCGCCGTAAAAACCTTGAGCGAGTTGATCCGCGATGAACTCAACGTCAAGCAGGTCACTTTTCTAGACAGCCTCGGCGATTTGGTGCGTTACAAATACAAACCAAACCTGAAAACGCTCGGACCAAAGTATGGCAAGTTGCTCGGTGTGATTCGTAAGGAGTTGCCGAACGTTGACGCGGGCGAGCTGGCTCCGCTGCAAAATGGTGAGTCGGTCACAATCACGCTCGGCGGCGAGGAGATCACACTCACACCCGATGATGTGCTCACCGAAACCGAACAAGCGGCCGGTTGGTTGACGTCTTCCGAAAACACGTTGCAAATCGCACTCAACACGGAACTCACCCCAGAATTGGAAGCCGAAGGCATGGCTCGGGATTTCATTCGGCATGTTCAACAACTCCGGAAGGAGAACGAGCTCGAAGAAAACCAACGAATCCAAATCGGTTACCAGACGGACGAGGCTACCGTCGAACAAGCGGTTTCCGCTTGGGGCGAGACCATTCAAAGCGAAACGCGAGCGGATGGCATTGAGTCGAATGGGAAACTGGAGGCTCCCAAGACCGTGAATGTCGGCGATCACAAAATCGCATTGGCGATCAATGTGTGTTGAACTCGAACGAATTCCGTTCTTCGCTGGTTTGGTTGCCCGAATCCTTTTTCCCGTTGAGAATAGTCTTGCATGAACGATTCCACTGAACCGCTGCTGCATGTCGCCCTGTATCAGCCGGACATCCCGCAGAATACCGGCAACATTGGTCGGACGTGTGTGGCGGTGCGAGCGAAGTTGTGGCTGATTCGGCCACTGGGATTTCGGCTCGATGACCGTTACCTGAAACGCGCTGGCATGGATTATTGGCAACATTTGGACTGGCAAGCGGTCGAAAGTTATCAGGAATTGGTCGAGCACCTGCCGAATCGGCGAATCTGGTGTCTGACCAAGACGGCCAAGCGGTTGGCGTGGGACGTGGAGTTCTCTCCTGGCGATGTGCTCCTCTTTGGCAGCGAGAGTCGCGGTTTGCCGGCCTCGATTCTGAGGGAAGACAATACCCGTAATCTGCGGTTGCCGATGTACGAGGAAGTCCGCAGTCTCAACTTGGCCAGCACCGCGAATACCATCGTGTACGAAGCGGTTCGACAATTCGGTGGCTTGCCGGGAGTGGACTGAAACACTTGCCGAATAGTGGTTTTGGCGGTATACTTAGTTTGCACGATTACCAATATGCAGACTCTCAAACGAATAGGAGACGAATCGGAATGGGTGTGAAGAAGTCAGGAAAAGGTCGACGGAAACTGGGTCGCAAGAAACGCCGAAACCGAGCTAAGATTCGGCACCGTAAAGACTAAGGCAGTTTTGTCGGTCTTTGGGTGATCTTGTGGATTTTGGGAACATCACGTTTTCTCGCGTCCATGAGGAAGGCAATGTTCGAGTGCTTGAAAAGGCACGCCGAACTCCGTTGATCTCGATGGAACACCGTTTCGATTCTGTTCCGTAGAGTCCATGCCGCAGGAAATTCCTGCGGCTTTTTTTGTGGACCATCAGCCATGCCGTTGCGGGAAGTTATCAATCCTTCTTGATGCCTTGACACTCTCGGGTTGGTCAATCAATCTGTTAGTGCAGGTTCCGATTGATCGTCGCGGGTTTTTGTCTCGTGGATGCCGCGAGGCCATGACTTTTTTGCCTCCACCGCCAACAGAGACCACCGTCATGCGGTCAAGAACCTGCGTGCTCTCTCTCCCGACCACCCAAGGTTCCCGCCATGTTTGCTCGCCGAACTGTGCTGCTCACCGCCCTCCTCTCTTTTGTAGCATCCGGTGTTGTTGCCGACGAATTGCCGCTTTCGACGCTCAAGAAGGCCGCTGCGGAGTCCAAGACAAAGCGTGACAAGGCCAAATCAAATCTCGATGAAGCGGAAGCAAGCGTGCAGAAGGCGACGGAAGACCTGCTGCGGGCCAAATCCATTCCCCGCCAGGCGGATCGCACGCTTTCCGAAACGGAGAAGTCGCTGAAGGCTCAGGAAGAAGCGATCAAGAAAGCGGCTGAAGCTGTCCAGAAAGCCGAGCTGGCCAAACAGAAAGCTGACCAGGTAGTCAAAGACGCGGGCGAGGATGCAGCGAAGAAGACTGCCGCCGAGAAACAGCAAGCTGCGACCACAGCGGAACTCAAGAAGCAACAAGAACTGCTTGAGACGGCCAACAAATCGCTTCAGGAAATCCGAACCAAACGGACTGCCGCAGAGCAAGCTAAGAAAGACGCACCGCAAAAAATCGAAAACGCGGAAACGGCTCTGAAAAAAGCTCGGCAAGACCGTGATGAGCGTCAAAAGGCCTACGAGACCATTGCCGCGGCATGGTTGGCAGATCAGCAAGCTGTGGAATCGCACCTGATCGAGCATGACCAGCTGGTGTCGTTTTCCGAGAAGGTCGCTCCGATTTTTCATCGGCGATGTGTGGCGTGTCATAACGCACGGCAGGCTCAGGGGCGTTTGAACATGGAAACGTTTGCGGCGATGGCAAAGGGGGGCGAGTCTGGGGAATCGTTCGTTGCAGGCGATCCGGATTCGTCGATGCTGTGGACGATGATCGAAATTGGCGAAATGCCCAAAGACGCCGACCCGCTCACCGCCGACGAGATGGCCGTCATTCGTCGATGGATCGAGACGGGAGCGGTACTCGATGCGGGCAAGCCAGCGGATGCCTCTCTGCTCACAATCATGCCCAAGCCGGAACAACCGCAGCCACCGGAATCCTATGCGGCGACGATTCCCGTCACCGCGTTGGCGTATAGTCCAGATGGCAAACTGCTGGCCAGTTCCGGCTATCATGAGGTCCTGTTGTGGAATGCCGAAGACGGATCGCTTGTACGTCGGATCTCGAACCTGGCGGAGCGTGTGTACGATGTGCAGTTTAGTCAGGACGGGGCCACGATTGTCGTCGCGGCAGGTACACCGGCACAGATTGGCGAGGTCAAGCAGTTTGCGGTTGCGGATGGTCAGCTACTTGCCGACCTGATGATCACGCCGGATTCCGTCTTCGCGATTGCACTAAGTCCCGATGGGACTCGATTGGCCTCGGCCGGTGCCGACCGGTCCGTACGAGTGTTCGATCTTGAGTCTCAAGCTGAGCTACTGCATGTCGAAGACCATGCAGACTGGGTCATGGACGTGGCTTGGAGTCCCGATGGTAAACAGCTCGTCTCCGCCAGTCGTGACAAGACGGCGAAGGTCGTCAACGCAGAGACCGGAGAGGCGGTCATCACGTTCAACAGTCATTCCGATGCCGTTTATGCGGTCGCCTTCAGTCAAGACGGTAAACAAGTCGTGAGTGCAGGTGAGGACAGGCAAATTCGGCTATGGAAAGTCGCGGATGCCAAAGCTGTCAAAACGGTGCGGGCTTCGGGAGCTGTGTTCGATCTGGAACAACTTCCCAACGGACAAACGGCCACCGCCGAGGCGAGCAAAACGGCACGACTCGTCGCGTGGCCGAAGGGGCAAATTGCCAAAACATTCAGCGGCTCACCGGAATGGCTTTACAGTGTGGCTGCGTCACCGTCGACACAGCGAATCGCCGCCGGCAGTTACGACGGCACCATTCGCATCTGGAACATGGAAGACGGCAAGGAATTTCTGAAGTTCGTCGCCAAACCGTAAGTCACGATTTCATTCGCGGACCGAGTCGGCGTTTGACGGCGTCAAGCTCTGGCGGATCGTCACCAAATACGTAGGTTCGGAAGGCGCGTAGTCGCGGAAGAACTTGCGGCAAAGCAAGCGGTCGCAAGCAATTGCGAACGGTCTCGTCACTGATGTTGCCTTGTTCGCCGTAACTGATGAGGAACGAGAGGCGAAGGAATTCGACGTGTCGCAGCAAACGTGATTCATAGATTGCCCGGGTTTGCGTTTCCGTCAAATCGCCGGTAATGCAAAACGCGGCGTGAGTGAGGACAGCCTTGCTCCTGAGAACGCTGTTCACGTCATCCTGGGTTTGAATCCGAAATCCCTTGAGCTCCCGCAAATTCGGGGAAAGATTCGAAGGCTCAAAAACGTCCTTGGCTGTGCCACGACCGTAGTAATCATCGGATAGGTCCAGAGATTCGAGCCGTCGTTGTCCGTCCCAATCACCGAGGGACTGCACGAACTTTTGGTCCGCAAATTCATGCGTTCGCAACTCGACCAGATTCGGAGCGGCATTGGACCGAAGCAATTCGGTGATCGTTTCTGGATGGAAAAATCCTTCGGACTGGGAATCGTTGTCGATATACAACGACCGCAAATTTCGCAGCCATCCGCTTGTTGCCATCGTTTCGATAATTTCGGAATTGATTTCCTGGCAGATCAGGTGTAATCGTCGCGGTGGGCGGGCGGTTTTGATCAGTTTGTACCATGCGGCTTCGACTTCCGGTGTCCCGCTTTCATCGCTCCAACCTAAAGTGAGATCTCGAAGTTGGTTCGTCAGCGGAGATTTCGCAAACACTGGTAAATCGGCCCCAAACACGTCGACGTCGCGGATCTGTTTTAAATGGGGAGATTGAAACAACGCTTCCCATCCCGATTGGGTCAGCGAATTGCCGAACAACGTGAGTTGCGTCAAACCTCGCAGGTTTGTCGAGGAGGCCAGCGTTTGGGCTGCTGTATCGTTGAGTCGGCAATTCTCTAAGTTCAATCGTTTCAGTTGCCTAGCAAACGAGGCGTTCGCGACCAATTCTGCCAGCTGGTCGGATTGCCTCGCAGGGGCCATTGGGCATCCATTGAGGCTGAGTCGACGGAGCGTCCGCAGATGCTCGGCCTGACAGAATGTTTCCAAAGCCGATGCGGCGGTCCCTGTTTCCTCGCCAAACGGGTTGAACAACCGCAGCCAGGTTCCGGGAACGAAACTCTTCAGGTTTCGCACATGCGTTGCTTGTGCCAATGCGTGCAACCAGTCGGCGAGTGGCACTTGCGGTTCAGACCATTGACTATGCCAATGCGGTTCAAAGACAGGCGCGGCCCCGATAATGTCGAGTGATCGCACGGCACCAAACGTTGGATGAGAAACCACTTCATTGAGTGCGTCGGTTTGCAGCGGTTCGCCGTCATCGTCCACGAAACCGATTCGCCACAGCGGTTCGGTTTGGAAGACGGATTCGCCGTGCTTTAAGAATGCGTTGGCGGTCATCGTCGCGGAGTGCAGAAAGCCTCTGCGGAATTTCCAGCGGACGATTTGCTCCGACTTCTCGCCGAGCCATTCCGATTCGTGCTCGAACAGCAACTCGTCAGCTCGTAACTCCAACGCCTGCCGCCGCGAACTGCCCTTTCGCAATCGAGCCGATTCACATTGCAAGCGGATGAATTCGGCTCGGGACGATTGTCCTTGTGCATCGAGCCAGTCAGCGTAGATCAAACGCGGCGTGTCGTTATAGGGATCGTCAACAATTGCTTGCAGAAAGGGAGCCGAGGACTGGGGCATAAGAGCTCCCGGTTGCCGTTAGAGTTGTTCCAGTACTCCGCCGATCAGTTTCCCTAAACGCTCACCACCCTCACCGGCGACTCGGATGATTTTATCAATATCCACTGGTTCGAGCGCGTCCGGAAGGCACAAATCCGTGACGATGGAGAATCCGAGCGTCCGCATGCCCGCATGTTTGGCGACAATCGCTTCGGGCACGGTGCTCATGCCGACAACATCCGCACCGAAGCCACGCAACATGCGATATTCAGCTCGTGTTTCCAGGTTCGGTCCAGCAACCGCGACAAACACGCCTTTCTGAGCCGGGATCGATTTCTCCAAGGCGGTCTTTTGGGCCAGTGCGATCAATTCTCGATCGTAGGTTTCGAGCATATCCGGAAATCGCGGGCCTAGGTTGTCGTCATTCACTCCCCGCAATGGGTTGTCCGGCAGAAAATCAATGTGATCTTCGATGATGACGATATCCGCCAGCGACATTTGCGGATTCATCCCACCAGCGGCATTGGTGACGATCAAAATTTCCGCCCCGAGAGCTTTCATCACACGGATGGGAAACGTGATCTGCTGCATCGAGTAACCTTCGTAGTAATGGAAGCGACCTTCCATCGCCACGATTGGCATGCCCTTGAGTGTCCCGCAAACGAGTTGACCAGCATGCGATGTGACGGTCGACGTCGGAAAGTGGGGGATGTCGGAGTAGGCGAGTTTGGCGTCCGCCTGGATTTCCGCGGCCAATCCACCCAAACCAGTTCCCAGAATGAGACCGATTCGGGGCGTTTCAGTCCAATGCTCTCGGATTGCCTGAACGGCTTCGGCAATTTGCTCAGACAAACCTTGCATGAGGGTTCCACCCGTTTCGCAAAACAGCGTGCGATTCATTGAGTATTTGCGAGACCACCGATGGAACTCGCTCGATTCCGGTATCGTCGAGAAACGTCGTCCCTACCACTCTGTCGATGAGACGGCCGCAACAATCAAAGCCGGAATGTTGTTCCGGCTTCGATTGTGACACTAATCATCGTCGTCGAAGTCGTCGAAATCATCATCGTCTTCGTCGTCATCATCGAAGTCGTCGTCGTCATCTAGATCATCATCGAGATCGTCGAAGTCGTCATCGAAGTCTTCGTCGTCCTCGTCGAAATCATCGTCATCATCAAAGTCGTCGTCGAAGTCATCATCATCGAAGTCGTCGTCTTCGTCGTCATCATCATCGAAGTCGTCGAAGTCGTCGTCCTCATCGCTCAAGTAGATGCTATCGGACGGGTTAGCCTGGTCGAAATCGAGCAGATCGTCCGTACCACCATTCCAGAAGTCTTCTCGACCCATGCCGATTCCGGCCATATTGGCTTCCTCACTGAAAACGAATTCTTCTCGCTACTTACGACAAATAACTTGTGGCACGACGCACACATTAGATGGTGTTGCTTATAAAAGTTCGAAGGCCGTGTCAAGCGTCTTCAAACAGCGTCGTCGGGATTGAAAAAATGACCCGGGGGATCCGTTTGCACGAGTGACTCAAGTCTCATAATCGTGCACGATCGATTGCATTGGAACGCCGTTGTCCGCCTGAAACGAGTTTGCTCGAAACGCGGTCCCAAACTCCGTTTGACGACGGCTCTGTGGATCTCTATCAGATCAGTCGGGGTTTACGCAAGCGGTTTCTGTGGAGACGTGGCCAGGTTCTCGTCGATCGCACGCCGATTCGACTTCCAGCCGTGTTTGCGCACCAGTTCTGTGTATGACATACATTGCGGAGAGAGGTAAGCCCGAAACGCATTCAAATGCTTGAGCTTGATGCGATTTCCAGAATCTCGCAATTGTGGGGCGCTAGAAGATCTCGATGCAGGGGAGCACGTCATGCTCTCGCCCGCTCGTGTGTGCTGCTGACAGCCCAAGCGAATGATTTGGAGCAGGAAAGCCACCTCAAGAAACGCAGCAAGCGGAGTGGATACTGCCACCCCGCTCTGCAAATAGCTTCTCGATTCAATTGCCTAAGATGCCTCAGGCAAGAAATGTCCGTTAGGATTCCGCTTTTTCCTGATTGGCTTCTTCTTCGACCAAGTTCACAAGCGGGCTGACAAGACGGACTTTCTCGATAATTTCAGGGCGTTCGGATTCATTCGCTTTGCGATACTTTTCTCGCAATCGGCGTAGCTTGGCCCGTCGTGTGCGTTTTCGAGCTAAATCCCGTTGCCGTTCCACTCGTCCCATGACACTTCAATCTCACAAAGAAAAGACAGTTGTACGGATTACCAACAACGATTCACCGCATGGTTGGCAAACCAGCAAATTATCAGGCGTTCTCGTGTCCGTCAACTCTGGAGAATTGTTCGGAGGGCGTGAATCCGCCGGAATGACAAAAAAAGCCCCCGAACGTGCTGGTCGGGGGCCTATCAGAACCAAGTTCCACCGTGACTCGTATCTCACGGCTGATGGACTTGGGGGATTTAGTATTGGCGGACAACACCGACAACAACGCCGAGAACCTCAACGTCATCTGCGTAGATCGGTTGCATAGTTGAGTTCGCCGGTTCCAAGCGGAAACGGTCGTTCTCACGGTAGAAGCGTTTGAGGGTTGCGTCTTGGCCTTCGACCAATGCAACCACAATCTCGCCTTCCCGAGCATCGTTCTGCTTGTTGACGATGACGTAATCGCCTTCCGCGATTGAGTCCTCGATCATCGAATCGCCTTTGACTTTTAGGCAGAAATGATCGTCGGAATCAAAGAGGTTGGCAAAGTCGACTCGTTCCACATCTTCGACGGCTTCCACCGGGTGACCGGCCACAATCTGTCCGGCGAGCGGGAGGCTCATGCGTTTTTGTGGGGAGTCGGTCAACTGGATCGCACGAGACATGTGAGATTCGCGAGTGATCAAGCCCTTCTTCTCCAGGGCTTTCAAGTGGCACATCACCCCGTTGGGGCTTTTGATTTCAAAATGCGTGCCGATTTCGCGAACCGTTGGGCCGTATCCGCGATTCACGATTTTATCTTTGAGGAACTCGTAAATTTCACGTTGTCTCGGGGTCAAAGCGGGACGTTTCGTGCCGTTACCATCGACCATACTACTGTGTCCTTTGTTGCAAAAGTTGAAAAGGTCTATAGTGCCTTTTCAAAACCTTCATAACTCCAATGAAACGGTTGTTTATGACGGAGTTGATATGGGGAGCGACATTAAATAGGTGTGGGGTCAAACATAGATTCACTAAGGGAAATACTAATGGACTCTCATACATAGTTCAAGCCTGAACAATATCGTTACCCCCCATTTTCCGCTAAAAAAACCGCGTGTTCAGTGTTTTTATGCCATTTTTGATCAATTGAACACTGCCGATCTGTGACATTTCCTACAAAAAAACACCGATGGTCTCTAGACCATCGGTGTCGACACTTGGTTGCACAATCGAATTGTGCCTGTTTGATCATGTGTGCGGTTTATTTCAGTAGGTCGGTGCAGTGTTCCGCGAGTTCTGGGAGTGTCGTGAAGGTGCTGGCGACGGTTCCGTCGGCATTGACCAACCAATACGCTGGAATCCGACGGAGACCGTAGTACTTCACGATCGGGTTCTTCCAGCCACGTTGATCGGGAGCGGCGTAGAACACCGTTGGCCATTCGATTTGGTGACGGGACAGAAAATCTCTGGCAATTGCTTCGTCGAAGTCCAAGTTCACACTGACAACATTCAAGCCGTTGTTGGCGAATTGGTCGGCGAGTTTTTTGAGTTCGGGGAGTTGAACTTCAGCACCTTCAGTTTCACTGGCCCAGAATGCGACAACTGTGGGTGTTCCCTGGAATTGTTCCAGGTCAACATAACCGCCATCGATCGTGGGACCCGCCAATTTCAATGGCTGTCCAACGAGAGTTAATCGTCGCAGGATAGCTGAGACGTGTGCCGTTCGTTTGTCGTCGGGACACATTTCCTGAAGCGTGGTGTAACAAGCAGCGGCCGCCTCCGTGAGTCCATGGGCGTCACAACTCCAACCGGCCGCATCGAGGGTTTTGATCACGTGTTCCGTTTCGCCGGGGAAACGTCGGGCAAAGAGTTGGGCTTGCCGACTGTATTCTTCCAGCCATCGGGGTTCCTCGCCGCCGAATTTTCGAGCCATCGTCTCGGCGAATGCGACTAAGGACAGCCCCGCTTCCAACGCTGCCGGAGAGCTAGGATCGGCAGCAATCACTTGCTCAGCATGATCGTAAAGCGTTTCGATGTCTGCGTTTCGAGCAGCTTCCTCACCACTGGGATGTTGCAAAGCCAACTGAGTGCGGGCTTCGAGCAGGTGGTGTACCGCTTGGCGGTATTCCGACGATTTTGCTTCGTCAGCGTGTGATCGGGCGATGGCGTGTTGAGCGAGTGCCACGATTTCGGTGTTGCGTTGTCGTTGGAACTCTCGGATTTCCGCAACCGACGCCTCGGTCGGCAACGTTTTGAGACGCAGCAATGTGATTTCTTGCAGTGCCAACTCCGCAGAATCCACCGGGGGACCGGTTTCAATTTTCGGCGTCGTTTTGGGGCTCGAAATCGACAGAGTGGGCAGTTGACTTGCCGTTTGTTCCGGAGTAGGTCGGTCCTTGCCACAACCTGAAGTTCCGCAAACGAATGCTCCGCCTAAACATGCGATTCCAACAGTTTCGATCCACTTCCGTGTCGCGCTCATGAGTTCCTCATCCTTGAGAAAAAACGACGAAAATCCCTTGGACCGTGCTCCGGCCTCGGTATCTGCGGTAGATTCAACCGCCAATGAGGGCGATCTCTCCACGAGACAGTACACGCCAAGCGGAAAGCAAAATGCTTTAGCCGCCTCGTTCCCGCACCACCACGGCGCGACCACCCGCAGAATGGGCATACGGCGTTGGCGGGGTTTTAGGGAATTTTTTCGACTATGGGAAGATCAGGTTCAAGTTTTCTCAAGAATCATCCGAGGCCGGGACATTTGTAACGTCCTTTCGATGCGTCGGAGTGCGAAACAGAACGCTCAAAGTTAGGCGCTCGTTCGGGTCGGAACCGCAAACAGGCGGTCAACCGAATTGGCGAGATCTTCGACATCAAACGGTTTGGCGAAGAAGCCGTCTGCACCTCGGCTGAGAGCGAAGTCGCGGTGACGGGGTTCGTCGTTCCCAGTGATCAAGATGATCCGCGGCGGATCGGGGTGCCAATGTCGAGTGCGTTCCAGCAATACTAAACCGCTGCGTCGTGGTAATACGACATCGAGAATGATCAAATCCGGGAAATCTCGCTCCGCCCGGCAGAGCCCTTCCGTGCCATCGCCGGCTAGAAAAACCTCGTAACCTCGGCTCGCTAGAACAAATTCGATGCACTCGGCGATGGAGCTGTCATCTTCAACGACCAGCACACGACGTTTGGTAGGCGACGATTTCGAGCAAGGCATGCGACACGTTTTCGAGGCAGAATCCACGCGACTTACATCCGGAGTGGTCATCACGCATTCCTCTTGGCAGGCTTCGGAGGCGGTTGGGTTGGCTCTGTATTCATCGGACGATCCGCTTAGGAATCGCCAACTCGTCTGGAAATCCGACAGCAACTTCCGCAAATCTTTTCCATCTTTTCATATCCGATCAAATGCACCCGGGAGTGGACGATTTGCCACGATGTGAGAATTCTCACAAGGTCGAACGCTGTTCACACTCAGGCAAGCTCGCGAAGATAAAAGAGCGAAACACCGTTTACACTCGCGAAGTGGCGTCCGTTCCCCTAGACTCGTTCGGGCTTTTTGATCGCATCGGCTGGCGTGCATCTTCGATGAACACGCTGGAATCCAAAATTGAAGGTGAACTATCGTGGCTGCAACGGCTGTCATTGGTCTCCAATGGGGGGATGAGGCGAAGGGGAAAATTGTTGACCTCTTGACCGAAGATCACGACGTTGTCGTGCGGTATCTCGGAGGCAACAACGCGGGGCACACGGTTGTCTTCAACGGAAAGACGTACAAGCTTTCTTTGCTGCCAGCTGGTGTGTTGCATCCGGAGAAAACCTCGGTGATCGCCGGTGGCGTGGTCATCAACCCCAAAGCGTTCTTGGAAGAATTGGACAGCATCGAGAAGCAAAACGGTGCAACAGTGGATAACTTGGTCGTCAGCGACCGAGCTCATGTCATCTTCCCATGGCACCAACTGGAAGAAGCGGCGCTCGAGAAAGCCCGCAAAGATGAGGCCATCGGCACGACAATGCGGGGAATCGGCCCATGTTACCGCGATAAAGCCGGTCGCACACACGCGATCCGCATGGGCGATTTCATCCGTCCCGATGTCTTCCGCAGACGGTTGGAAGAGATCGTTCCGCAAAAGAACACCATCATCAAAGCCCTCGATCCCGATGCCACACCACTAAGTGCCGACGCGATTTACGAGGAATTCCAAGCGTACGCGGATCGTCTGCGTCCTCGAATTACCGATACCACCGCCCTCCTCCATCGCGAGTTGAAAGCCGACAAGAAGCTGCTGTTCGAAGGTGCCCAGGGAAGTTTGCTGGACATCGATCACGGAACGTTCCCGTTTGTGACGTCGTCAAATAGTTCCGGTTGCGGCATCCATGGCGGAAGTGGTGTGCCGGAGCGTGTCATTGACCGCATGATCGGCGTCGTCAAAGCCTACACGACTCGCGTGGGTGGCGGACCGTTCCCGACGGAACTCCACGACGAAACCGGTCAACGCATCCGCGACGTGGGCCGAGAATACGGCACCGTCACCGGGCGTCCACGTCGCTGCGGATGGTTAGACGCCGTCGCTACCCGATATGGTGCAATGATCAGCGGCGTGGATTGCATCGCCGTCGCCCTACTCGACGTCCTCACCGGATTGCCGGAACTCAGCATCTGTGAGGCGTACGAAATCGATGGCGAACGCACCACCGATTTCCCCAGCCACATCGATGACCTCGCCAAAGCCAAACCGGTCTACCGCACCCTGCCCGGCTGGACCGAAGACATCTGCGGCGTGAAAAAACTCGCCGACTTCCCCAAAGCCGCCCGCGAATATCTCGACGCCCTCGCCGAACTCGTCGAACGCCCCGTCGAAATCATCTCCGTCGGCCCGGACCGCGAGCAAACCGTGATTGTGTGACCAGGACAGTATTGTAGGCTGGGTCGTGACCCAGCACGTTGAGCAAGTAGGGTCCGCTGTGCGGCCCTTACTTGCTATCTAGTTTCTTCACAATGATTTGATAGTCTCTTCGCGGGGTGGCCCAGAAAGATTTCTTTCTGGGCTGCAAATCAGCAAGAGGTTGTTCGAGTGGGGGCGGCTGACTTGCAACCTCTTGATCACTTTGTGATCCCAGGTTGCAAGCAACCTGGGCCACCCTGCGAATCTTGCTCATTCTAAATCTTGTAGGCTGGGTCATGACCCAGCAAGATGAGCAGGCTCAACGCGGGCACACGCTGGGACATGCCCCAGCCTACGAAACTAGGGTGTCTCCATGATTCGCTGGGACACATGCCGACAAGAGTTTGAGCCTGATGGAGCACTTCGTGACATCTACGTTCTTGATACGACCATCAAGCATTGGCAGATATTATTCGATGTGCTCCGTGCATCCTACACATTGGAGTATTCAGTCGATCACACAGCACAGCCAGTTCCATTAACCGTCGACGAGGTTTTCGACACTCGCAATACCGCAAGCCCATTTCTGCGGTTTTATGTTGGCGGTATCCTGGTTGCATGTCATTTCTTTGGCACGACTGCAATTGAGTTCGACATTTCCCCTCGCGATGTGACTTCGGAGGTGGCACTCAATGAGTTGCTAGGCTATTTGCGACTAGTCGGCGATACTCTTGGGAAGGCTGTCATTGTAAGCCACGAGTTCGACGAGCTGAATCCCTTCATCACTTATGAGCCGAGCCGCAAGGAGTTTCTCTTTCAAAGTGTTTCCGTCTAACGAAGCACAGCCGCGAACGCGTTGTAATATGTCATCCTGACGAATCGAGTTTGCATCCAACGAATGAAGTCTATGAAGTAGGCACGATCACGCCTCAGCATGTTGAGTGAACTTATCGCGAGCAAAGCCTGGGGCATGTCCCAAACTACGGCACTCCGCAAAAATTTGATCGTCTTTCCGACTTGATGTAAAACTGGAGGAAGGTGATCAACTCTTCAACACTTCTGTCTTTCTACCTGGAGCGGAAATCAATGTCTCGACGAATTGCAACAACCTTGATCGCTCTCTTGCTCTTGGTTGCTAGCCTCCCCCTGGTCTTGAGTGACAGGAATGTATCCGCGCAAAACTCCCCTTCAAAAAGGACCGGATCACCAGAACCGCAATTGGCGTTTAGGCCCATTGCCGCGGTTGGCCTCAATGGGACGACAATTTCCCGTTCAAAGGTGCCCGGAGGTTGGCTCGTGACGGGCAAAACGAGCCTTCAGAACAACGCCGGTTTTGGAATCACCTTTGTTCCTGATCCCGAACATACCTGGGACGGCTCCAGCCTCAGGTAGTGAGAAGAATGAGTTGGTCGTGCACGGGATCGCAGGGTGCCATGCTCACGGTTTTGCGTGAGCATGCGTTGCATTGACGAAGTGCGTTGAACCATACTCATTCAAAGCGATCAACATCCCACGTGCTGCGGAAGTTTTACCCTGCCCATTCACCGAGGATGTCCAACCAATCTTGCCTCCTACTCCAACTAAAAAATTGACCCACTCTTCGCATTGGCCTATTATCCAAGCGATTTGAAGGATAATCATAGTTAGGCCTCAGAGGCATACTGATATGAGCTGGGTGTATTTGGTACTCGCCGGTCTGTTTGAGGTTGGTTGGCCGGTTGGTTTGAAGATGTCTCAGGAGCCACAAACTCGGTGGAGTGGCATTGCGGTAGCCGTGGGGTTTATGGTCGTTTCTGGGTTTATGCTCTGGCTTGCACAGCGTCAGATCCCCATGGGAACTGCCTATGCAGTCTGGACAGGCATTGGCGCCGCAGGCACTTTTGCCGTCGGGGTCCTGCATTACGGAGATCCATCCTCCTTCCTACGGTATCTCGGCGTAGCCTTGATCATCGCGGGCGTCGTTACCCTCAAAATTGCGTACTGAGAGTGAACTCAGGTATTCGGTCAAAGAGGGGGATACTGTGACTCGGCGATTATTGTTCTTGATCGTCTGCACGCTCATTCTCGTTCCTGACGCAGGGAACGCGGAGGAACCGACACCGAAGAAAGCAACCCAACCAAAAGCCAATCCGGTGTACGCCAAAATCATCTTGCCCGGTGGCCTGCAATGAGGATCGTCCCGTCGTCGAGACTTGGATTGACGAAGTTCGTCTACCGTCGTTATCGAAAGCGAAGTGTATGGCAGACGCTACACGCGTTTTGCTCTGTCATTTGATCAAGGGCATTCGACTGGCCCAGATTTCGACGATGACTTGAACCGTTGTTTCGCGTTGAAATAATATCCGAGAGATTTGTGATACGAACATAGTTGTGCACCGACATCGGGAAGCGAACTCTGAATTCAATCGGACAGGATCATGCAAGACGTCGAGGCGTTCATTGAGTTGATCCGTCAGAATCGCCATCAAGAAGCTCTGGATATGCTTAACGAGTTTCCAGCGCTCGCCAAGACGCGTACGGAACGATCGGGGCAGCTTCACGGGGCAACGCCTCTTCACTGGGCCGCACACCGTAACGCGACCGAACTCTGTGGGCGATTGCTCGACCTCGGGGCGAACGTCAATGATTCGGTCAGCGATTGGTGGCTGACACCACTTTCATGGGGCGCGGATGCCGGTAGCGCTGAGGCGGTTGAACTCTTGTTAAAACGCGGCGCCGATGTCAATCAGGATGCCATTGTCGGAACAACTGCCCTCCACGCGGTCGCAATGGGTGGGTCAACCCAAGGCAAAGGTGATCCGGGTGCGTATGAAAGAACGGCTGAAATACTGATCGCCAATGGCGCCGACATCAACCGGCGGACAAATAAGCAGCGAACACCATTGGATGAAGCGATCGACAACGAAAACAATGCTGTCGCGAATGTACTGCGGCAACACGGAGCACTCGCTTCCAAGGCGTCAACCTGAAGTGTGTGCAAAAATGCAGTGCACCGGAGTTGCCGTCCGGTCCGAATCTGAAATCAACGTCGCTGGCGGCAACTCGGTGTTTTTGGTCGGTCGCCGCTCATTAACTGAACGAGAAGGTAAATGACAATAGAAAGCCAAGCTGATGTTGACGGCATTATGGCCGCAGGTCGTGTTGTTGCGACGGTACGAGATGCGATGCTTGCAGCGGTCGAACCAGGGATGACTACGCAAGAGTTGGATGACCTAGGCGGACGCTTGCTTGATGAAGCGGGAGCACTGTCAGCACCCAAGGTCACATATGATTTCCCTGGCTCAACTTGCATTAGTGTCAATGAGCAAGCTGCACACGGGGTTCCTGGTTCGAAAGTGATCTGTGCAGGCGATATTGTTAATGTTGATGTGTCGGCGAGCTTGAATGGATATTTTGCCGATACGGGTGGCACAACAGTCGTGCCACCGATCGCACCATTAAGAGCACGACTATGTCATGCAACACGGGTCGCCCTGAAAAGTGCAGTTTCTGAGGCACGCGCTGGAGCGAAGATCAATCGGATTGGAAAAGCCATTCAGTCTGTCGCAAAAGCACATCGATTCAAGGTCATTCGCAATCTGGCAGGTCACGGTATCGGGCGGTCCTTACATGAAGAGCCCGCAGGCATAATTGGCTATTACGATCACAATGACTCTCGGAAATTGCACGCAGGTCAGGTCGTTGCCATTGAGCCTTTTTTATCAACTAGAAGCACTCATGTTGGTGAGGGCGAGGACGGTTGGGCATTGATTGGTCACAGATCGAATTTGTCGGCTCAATATGAGCACACGATCATTATCACCAATGGAGCGCCCATTGTTGCGACGCTTTCTGCTTCCGGCGGCTAACAATTCGCCGGGGGGCATGCTCGTGGCTTTGCGTGAGCATGTGCTGCGTCGACAAAGTTCGTCCACCGTCGCTGTCGAATGGGAAGCCGTGTAGGTGGCGACTCGTCCCAGCCTACGAAACGACACCCTTCTTTAAAATCAGATTCGCATAAATCGCCGTTTCTCCAGTGGCAACGATCGCGTAGGCAGCTTTTGCGCGTTCGTAGAAGGCGAAGCGTTCGACGCATTCCAATTCGATCCGGCGTTCGGCGGTCGAATTGATGTGGTGTTCGAACTCTGTCCAAATTGGTGGCGTCTCGGCGGTGGTGTCGACCGGTTGCATGACTGCGGCGGGGGAGTCGACGAAATCATCCAGCGGCAGAAATTGCAGGATCGCTTCGAGCAATTCCGGCACGCCGTGTCCGTCGGCTCGGATCACACGTTGAGCGTGCGAATCGGCGGGGAAATTGCCGTCGGCGAGCACGATTTCATCGCCGTGCCCCATCTTCATTAGGGCGTACATCAGTTCCGGGGAGATTATCGGCGGGATTCCGTTGAGCATGACGGCCTCGTTGAAAAGATACGGCGAGTTTCGGGAGTCGATCGAAAACCCATCGGAGCAAGTGGATTCCCTGCTCCAAGACGGCTATGATACGGCGGTTCGGTTCGAGAGCAATCGAGGACATCGCAATCGAACACCTGCCACAACTGCATCGCTCACATACCTCTGAAATTTATCGATTCCATGAAGATTCACGAGTATCAAGCCAAACAACTTCTCCGGGAAGCCGGGGTGCCCGTGCCGCGTGGCATCGTGGCCAAATCCGCTGAGGAAGCCGCCGCTGCTTTTACCGAATTAGGCGGTGAATTGGCCGTGGTGAAAAGCCAGATTCACGCCGGCGGTCGCGGGAAAGGTCGCTTCAAGGAAGAGCCCGAGCAAGCCGGTGTCGTGCTGGTTCGCTCTGCCGACGAAGCGAAGGAAAATGCCGCAAGAATGCTGGGCAACACACTCGTCACGATTCAAACCGGCGACGAAGGCAAGCAGGTCAATACACTGTTCGTCGAAGAAGGCCTGCCGATCGAGAATGAATTGTATCTCGGGATCGTCGTCGATCGTGAACACGGCTCGCCCGTGGTGATGATGTCGACCGAGGGCGGCATGGAGATCGAAGAAGTCGCCCACAACACGCCCGAAAAAATCATCAAAGAACCATTCGGCACCGCCTACGGTTTGCAACCGTATCAAGCTCGCCGATTGGCCTACGCCTTGGGACTGTCGAACACCGCCGTCCGCAGTGCCGAGAACTTCCTCACGAAGTTCTGCCAGTTCTTCATTGACAGCGATTGCAGCATGGCGGAAGTCAACCCGCTTGTGGTCACGAAAGATCAGAAGCTCGTCGCGCTCGATGCGAAAGTGTCCTTCGACGAAAACGCCTTGTTCCGTCACAAAAGCTTCGTCGAAGAACTCCGTGACTTGACTGAAGAAGAACCGACTGAAGTCCAAGCCGCCGAAGCCGGTTTGAGTTACGTGAAACTCGATGGCAACATCGGCTGTCTCGTGAACGGTGCGGGACTCGCCATGAGCACGATGGACCTGATCAAACTCCATGGCGGCGAACCGGCCAACTTCTTGGACGTCGGCGGCGGAGCGAACGTCGATCAAGTCACCGAAGCCTTCCGGATCATTCTCGCCGACGACAACGTCAAAGCGATTCTGGTCAACATCTTCGGCGGCATCATGAAGTGTGACACGATCGTGGAAGCCCTGCTCACCGCTTATGACAAGATCGGCATCACGCTGCCGTTGGTGGTTCGCCTCGAAGGCACGAACGTCGAACTCGCCCGCAAGATGCTCAGCGAAAGCGGCAAACAAATTACCACCGCCACCGACCTCACCGACGCGGCTCAGAAAGTCGTCGCGACGTTGAACGCGTAAGTCGAATGGTTGGCGGTTGCGGTTTTTTTACTCCTCGAATTCACATTTTGAATCTTCAAAGCAATGAGCATCTTAGTTGATAAAAACACCCGTGTGATTACCCAAGGCATTACCGGTAAGGCGGGATTGTTTCATAGCCAGAAGTGTCGGGAATACGCCGCGGAAGTCCGCCCGGGTGACGATGTCATCGTGGGCGGCGTTACGCCGGGCAAAGGCGGAACCGATGTGGATGGCTTTCCAGTCTTCGATTCCGTGGCCGACGCCGTCAAAGAAACCGGAGCAAATGCTTCGCTGATTTTCGTGCCACCACCATTCGCCGCCGACGCGATCATCTCCGCCGCCGATGAAGGCATTGAACTCATCGTTGCCATCACCGAAGGCATCCCAGTCATGGACATGCTCAAGGTGCAAGATTGCATCAAAGGCAGCGGAGCCCGACTCATCGGCCCCAACTGCCCCGGTGTGATCACGCCTGGCATTGCCAAACTCGGTATCATGCCGGGATACATCCACAAACCGGGCAGCATCGGTTTGATCAGTAAGAGCGGCACGCTCACCTACGAAGCGACTTGGCAGCTCGGCAACGTTGGGCTCGGCCAGAGCACCGCAGTCGGTATCGGTGGTGATCCGATCATCGGCACGAGTTACATCGAACTGCTCGAAATGTTCGAGAACGATCCCGGCACCGAAGCGATGTTGATCATTGGTGAGATCGGCGGAAACGCGGAGATTCTCGCAGCGGAGTACATCGACGCTCACGTGACGAAACCAGTCGCCGCCTTCATCGCCGGTCAGACGGCTCCTCCTGGAAAACGGATGGGCCACGCGGGAGCCATCATCTCCGGCGGAGCCGGCACCGCGGAAGAAAAAATCGCCGCCCTCGAAAAAGCCGGCGTTTCCGTCGCCCGCAGCCCCGCCGACATGGGAGCCGCCGTGCAGAAGGCGATGGGAGTGGCCGCCAGTTAGTTTTCTTCAACTAGGAACGACGAAATGGCTCATCTGACTTCGCTGGAAGAGATTGAAGTTTCGTATGAAGCGTTGGATGTCGTTCCTAGTTCAATTGCATTCGAATTCCCTGCCCTACTAGTTGCAGCGACTTCCGATTCGCTGCAACTGATTCTTCCTCAGACTCGCCAGCTGCTCAGCCAGATCGCCCATCTTGAGTTTCTCTTTCCTGGCTATCGGTTGAACATCGATACTGCCGAAAGAGCGTTGGTCGAAGAAGCCGTTGAGTTTCACTATCGGGCACGATCAGCAAAAGTCGTCAACTGCGAGCCTGTTTTTCGTTTTCGCTGCCCCAATCGTTGGGAGTCTTTGGAACCGACCGAAACAAGTGATGTGCGATATTGCGAAGAGTGTGATCAGCGAGTTTATTTTTGCCGGTCCGACGATGAAATCGCCACGCACGTCGAACTCCGACATTGTGTAGCATTCGCGCCGCCGACCGTCGATGAGTCGTCATTCACGACGATGGGCATCATCGATTTCGCGGATTCTGACGACACAGAATTTGTGTAGGCTGGGTCATGACCCAGCACAAATTCGAGTGGAATGCTGGGTCACGACCCAGCCTACTGATCTACAGCACGATCCATTGGGAATCACGGGCACTTGCTAGGATGGCCTCGATCACGCGCATGTTGGCGACGGCGTCTTTGATGGGCGTCGGGACGGGCGTGTTTTCGAGGATAGCTTTCGAGAACAGATCGCCTTGGATGGTGTATTGATCACAGACATCGAAGGTGATTTCTTCGATCTCGCTGCCGCGTTGATGCCAGATTTTGCAGGGTTTGTCGGGCGGTGCATTAAAGGGGATTTCGATTTCCACGCGGCCTTCGGTGCCGAAGATGTTGACTCGCTGATACGGAACGAGTTGGGTTGAACAGGTGAATGTCGCTGTTCCGTTGTGGAATTTCAGAATCGCAGACGCGAGCCGGTCAGTGTGGAATTTCGGGTCGAATTCGACTTCGCCGATGACGCGTTCGGGTTCGTCGTCGAAGATAAACCGTGAGAGCGAGATCGGATAGCAGCCGATGTCCATTAGCCCGCCGCCGCCCGCGTCGGCTTGGTTGCGGATGTCGTCGGGGTTGTCGTTGAAGTAGGAAAAAGCGGTCTGCACGGTTCGCAGTTGGCCGATGGATCCGTTCGTTGCCAGTTCCTTCGCCTTCTGCCATTGGGGATGATGGCGGTACATGAAGGCTTCCATCAACTTCAATTCTGGATGAGCCTTCCCCGCTGAGACCAACTCCTGACCTTCGGCCGAGGTCAACCCGATTGGCTTTTCGCAAAGAACATGTTTACCGGCTTCGAGTGCTTTGATCGACCACGACACGTGCAGATGGTTCGGCAGCGGGTTGTAGACGGCGTCGATGTCCGGATCGGCGAGCAGTTCCTCGTAGCTGCCGTAAGCTTTGGGAATCCCAAGTTCATCGGCGGCGGCTTGGGCCCGGTCAACGCCTCGCGAAGCGATCGCAGCAATCTCGCAAAGCTGTCCTTTTTGCATTGCCGGGATGACTTTGACCGTACCGATTTTCGCGGTGCTGAGGATGCCCCATCGAATCTTGCTCATGGTTGCGTTTGCCTACTGCTGTGGACCGGACAATTTGATTCGAGAAGTATAGCCGCTTCGATCTGTGAATCGAAGCGGGGCGAACACCGATGAGCACCGAATCACAATCAGTTGGGTAACGGTGGCACGAGTTGTGGGCCATCGTTCGGATCGTTTTCGTTTCGTTCTGGAACCGGTTGCGGGCTTTTGCGTTGTGGGACCTCGGTTTCTGGGGCCAATGGGGTTGGCAGCGGTGGTGACGTCATGCGGGTTTCGGAACGGGGCTGTTCCGGTAACGGTCGCAGGGGCGTCTCTCGCGGCAATTCGAATTGTCGTCGCAGTGATGGCGGCAACGCATCGGACGGGGCTTCACGCGGGATAAATTCCGGTTGTTCCTGCGGATACTCGAAGAACTGAGCCGCTCCGGGATTGCGTTGAGCAAGTGCGACTTGCAAGACATCGATCGTTTCACCATCGCGGAGAAACTCGCCCGGTGGTAGATCGAACACGCCCAGACTGACTGCCGTTTTCAAGTCGAAGTCGGGCAGCACGCTGACGCCTTTGGGATCGATGTAGGAATAGGTCGTGCGATTCGCCCAGGCGACCACGGTAAACCGTTGTTGCGGTGCGAGCGAAAACTCGTTGACTTCTTCGACCCAACCCGCTGGCGTGGGCACCGAGTAAACTTCCCGCAGCACGCCGCCGGAGTCGCGAGGAATGTCGATCGGAATGCTCCCACGTGGCGGAATTTTGTGACGCGACGGCGGACCGGGGGCGAACAAGTCGGCCAACTGCATGATCATTTCTTCTTCACCCGAGTTCACAAAGTTGACTCGCGCTGGCGGCAATGGAGCGGCTGCCACCAACTGACGGGTATGAATTCGGGGTGTGTAATCCAATCCTGGCAGCAGAAGGTAAGAGTTCCAACCCTGTGGTCCGTAAGTGTTTGCAAGCAGACGACCAGTAGCGTCGATTCCAAACCCGGTCATTGAAAGTGGATCGACTGCAATCGGTGCAGCGACTGCGAACCCGGAGGCAACCTGCTGAGCCGTCCAGCCGTTCGCACCTTGCACCCAATTCCGCCATTCACCGCGACCGTCCACGCTGGAAAGCATCAAACCGTTCGGCGTGTTGACTAAAGAAACAGGGGCATTCGGAGCTAATCCGCTTTGCACGATTGGTCGGGCATTCCATCGGCGGCCTTGTCGGCTGAGAAGTTGCATTCGGCCGACGGTGTCGACAGCGGCGGCATACGTGACCGTGCGGTTCCCGCCGTCTGTGTACGCCATCGCCGTCAGCGGTGCGCCGGGAGGGAATCCATTGCCGACCACATTCGGCCCGGACCACCGATTTCCCGATTGGGCATAACTGACAAGCGAACCATTGCGGTCGACTCCAAAGAGTTCCGGCTGACCACCGAGTCCGTCGTTCACGTATGCCAATGGGACGCCGGGATCAAAACGGTTCGGTTGAGGATCGATCAGCCGGTGTTGCTGCACGTTGTCGAAATCCAATTGCCAGAGTCGGCCTTTTCGATCGACACTGAACCCGTTGATGTTCGCACCGCTCTGATGAGCCAACAAATGGCTTCCCGGTTCAAACACATTCGCTTTCGTCAGCGGTTCGATTTGCCCTCTGTCATCGAGTCCAATGAGTCGTCCATCGGTTGCAACGGTGTAGGCTCGTGATTGGTCGTTGTTCCAAGTGGACATGGCCAGCGGTGCACCGGGCACGAGACGCTCTCGCGTGGGCACGGAAACTTGGTTCCATTTGTCTTTCCAACCGCGATAAAGTTGGTATTGGCCTCGGTCGTCGATGTAGCCGACATCGAGCGTATCTCGTTGACGCGGCAGAAACGCCACTTCCGCTAGCGAGCGACGCAAAGCGGATTTCGATTCCGGAAGTCGTCCGGTTTGTCGATCACGTGGATCGACGATGGGGCGTCGTGCTTCAACTCGCTGTGGGAACTGCGAATTCGATGGGCGTGACCCCAATCCCCGCAGGTCGATTTGTCGCGGATCGTAGAATTGATCCAATCCCGGCGGATTGTTGGTCATGGATTGCCGGGGGGCAGGTTGTCGATTTCCACGAGGACCCGCTCGACGACCGGCCGGTTGAATTTGCTGCTGACTTCGTCGCCAGTTGCCAGCCGGATCGCCGATCAACATTGATCCGCGAGAATCGACCGGCCAACGCAACGCTTGTCGCGTTCCGCGGGAGTAATAGCCGAGATATTCGCCATTACGAGTATCCATTCGGCGATCCCGTGTGTAGACAAAGCGTTGCCCTTGAGAGTCACGAATCACAATTTGGGACTCGTCAACCACAGCGGTCGAGGTCAATCCATTCTGACCGGGAACCCGAAGTATGAATTCGCTTTGGGCGAATGTGGTTGCGTTCGGATCGATCCCGCACACGCACGCCGTGATGATCAAGGTCAATCGGTAGGGGGTCATGGTCGAAAATCTCCTTGGAATTGCACCCGCACAACATATTGTACCGATTTCAATTTCGCTGTGGGCCAGTCATGGACAAATCCCACGAAGAAACGCCGATTCAGCCGTGGTGTCACCGGTCAAGTTTTCGACAATGCCCTGAATTTCTGAGGCGGCTTGACGTGTTCGCTCGGTTTCCCTAAGTTTCGAGCGATTGTAGACCCACCTTCACTTGACAACGAGAATGACTCATGGCTGATCTTATCGCCCCTCACGGCGGTCTGTCCGAACCCGTCAACCGTACCGTTCCCGCCGACCAACAAGCCGCGTTCCTCGAAGAAGCGAAAACGCTGCCGCAAGTTCCGGTTTCGACGGCTGATTTGTCCACGGTCTATCGTTTGGCGGACGGCACACTCAGCCCGCTGACCGGCCCGATGGATTCCAAGGCTTACAACCTCGTCTTGGATGAAGCCGTTGTCGAGAGTAACGGTGCGAAATACGCTTGGACAATTCCGTTGGCGTTTCCTGTCACGACCGAATTGGCGGGCACCCTGTCCGCGGGACAGAAAGTCGCGTTGACGAACCCGGAAGGTGAAATCGTCGCCACGCTCGACATCACCGATGTCTATGAGTGGGACAAACAGAAATACATCAGCAGCGTGTACCAAACGGATCGCACCGATCATCCCGGTGCCGACATGGTGTTGGTGAACGATGCCGACAAGACACACCTGATCGGCGGTGAAATTCAAGCCCTTCCACAACCGAAGAACGCTGCCTTCGGCAAATACGTTCTCTCGCCGAAGGAAGTGCGAGCGGTCATCGCGGACAAAGGTTGGGATGCCGTCGTTGCGTTCCAGACCCGCAACCCCCTGCACCGTGCTCACGAGTACGCTTTGGTTTATGGCTTGGAAACCTTGCTTCGCGACGGTAAAAATGCGGGTGCCGTGCTCAATCCGCTGATCGGTGAAACCAAAGGCGACGACGTCTCCGCCGAAATCCGAATGCTCACCTACGAGAAGCTGATCGCCGACCGTGCTTTGGGTGAAGGCGATAGCGACGCGGAACTCTGGGGCCCACGTGGCGAAAGCGTGCCAGATCGCGTGGCGTTGCTTGGTTTGGACATCAAAATGTTCTATGGCGGTCCAAAAGAAGCCGTCATGCACGCCATCTACCGTCAGAACATGGGCTACACGCACATTGTGATCGGTCGGAAACACGCCGACGCCCCCTACAAAGATGGCACCGCCATTTGGGGCGACTTCGACGCTCACGAAATCTTCGACAACCTGAACGGCGACCTCAAAATCCAACCGGTCAAAGTCGGTTTCGCCGCGTTCTACGAGTCGCTCGGTCGTGTCGATCTCATGGAAAACCACGCCGACGAAAAGCCCGTCTTCATCTCCGGCAAAGACGTCCGTGCCACCCTCCAAAAAGGGGAAATGGTCGACCCGCGAATCATGCGAGAGAGCACCTCGAAGATTCTCGCCGACGCAATGAAACAGTAGATCGAACCGTCATCCGACGGACATACAAAAACTTGACAGACCGACAGGGACCGAGTGCAATAGACTCGTCCCTGTCGGTTTTTGCTTTTGAAAGAGCAACATGAGTTCCACGATCGAACAAACGGAAATCCTGGAAGAGTACGCGGAACTACGCATTCAGGACCGGTCCGTTCTGACATCTGTGATCCGAGAACGTCGAAAAAACGGTTCCGATCGTTACGATGAGGTCTGGGATGGAGTCTACATCGTGTCGCCACTAGCCAACAACGAACTCCAAAACCTGATCACACAGTTAGCGGCGATTATGACAGCGACGGTCCAGTGGGCATCACACGGGCACGTCTTCGCGGGAGTCAATGTATCTGACCAAGAAGAAGATTGGCGACAAGACTATCGCGTGCCGGACGTGGGTGTGTTCTTGAATGACACAAAAGCAACAAATCGCGGTACACATTGGTTCGGCGGACCGGACTTTGCGGTGGAGATTGTTAGCCCCAATGACCGTACTCGCGAGAAGTTAGACTTCTATGCCTCAGTCGGGACTCGGGAATTGCTAGTCATCGACCGCGATCCTTGGGGCTTGGAACTCTATCGTCTGCGGAACGATCAACTCGCAATCGTTGCTTCCTCGACCGTTGAGAACGGAACAATCCTAGCAAGCGAAACGGCGCCACTTTCGTTTCGCTTGCGGAAAGGTGAACCGCGACCACACATCGAAGTCGTTCATCAGGACGGCCAACAGAATTGGACTATTTGAAGTTACGTGCGAGTTCCACCAACGTTCGCACCATGACGCCGGTGGCTCCGCTGTCTTGATGGCTTTTGCTACTGGTGGCGAAGGACGGGCCGGCGATGTCGAGGTGCACCCACGGTTTCTCGCTGACGAATTTTTCGAGGAACTTCGCAGCGGTGATTGCCCCGCCCCATCGGCCGCCAATGTTCTTGCAGTCGGCGACGTCACTCTTGAGCAGATCGTTGAAGTCGTTGTCCATCGGCAGTTCCCAGACTCGTTCCTCACAACTCTTGGCGGCCGCTTTGACTTCGTCGCCCCATTCCGAGTTGTTCGTGAAGAGTCCGTTGACTTCCTCACCCAGGGCCACCACACACGCACCGGTTAGGGTCGCCAAGTCGACAATTTTGTCCGCGCCCTGATCGACTGCATAAGCCAGCACATCGGCGAGGACCAAACGCCCTTCGGCATCGGTGTTGAGGACTTCGATCGTCACACCGTTGCGAGCGGTCAGCACGTCACCGAGCTTGTACGCCGAACCGCTGATCATGTTCTCGACGAGTCCCAAATACCCCACCACATTCACTGGTAGTTTGAGTCGGGCGATGGCGGCGAGCGCTCCGAAAACCGTCGCGGCACCGGCCATGTCCGCCTTCATGGTATTCATGCCCTCGCTGGATTTGATCGACAACCCGCCACTGTCGAAACACACGCCTTTTCCACACAAGGCAAGTGTCGGTGCTTCGCTGCTGGCTCCAAGATACTCGAGGACGACCACGCGCGGCGGTCGGGTGCTGGCTCGGGCGACCGCCAAAAGTGACCCCATCCGTTCCGCTTCGAGTTGCTCTTGATCGAGAATTCGACATCGCAAACCGACCTCGTCGCTCATCTCTTTGGCTTTTTGGGCGACGGATTCCGGATAGATTTCGTCCGCACAGCGGTTCACCAGATCCCGAGTTTGGTTGATGGTTTCGCCGAGGATGTGACCGGCTTCGCCACTCTTACGGTTCTCGTCGGATGCCTCTTGAAGCAACGTAAGAGTCTTGAGCGGGTGTCGATTGGGTTCGCTTTGGTACACCCCTGGACCGACCCCGGCAATCACGGCCGACATCACTGCCGTTTGAATCGCCGTCGCCGAGTCGATATTGGGAGTGCCTGGCCACGCGACCGCGACGGTTTGGTCCTTTTTCTTCGTGATTTGTCGGAAGGCAATTCGCGCAGCTCGTTCAAACTTCGCCGGCGTCAAGGCTTCGGTGGAACCTAATCCCACGAGCAACAACCGATCCGCGGCGATCCCCTTCGCGACCGGCAACTTGCAGGTTTCGCCAACGTCGCTGGGAAACTCATCTCGTTCTCGGAGTTGGCTTAAGACTCCGTCGAGATGGGAATCTAAATCCGACAAAGGGAAAGACCAACTCACGTCCTTGGAGACCAAGACGATGAGCCAATCGGCTGCGACTTCGTTCCAGGACCGTTCTTCGAGCTGTAATTCCATCGGTTGGGCAGACTTTTCAATCGAGAAATGAAGCGAATCAATACAAACCAAGCAGGGGCACTTCGGAATGAAGTGATGAAATATGGTTGGCCGTCGAGAATTCGAACGCCGAATGAGGGGGCTATTGGAGCGAGTTTTCCCCCATTCGTCAATCTATTGAACGCGTTCCGCGGTTGACGGCTGTCTCATAATCTTGAACGGGAAGGTTTTCAAATGGCAGGCGGACGGTTTAGCATAGTGGGTCCACACATTGGTTGACATACCCACCACGGTCGCTCCATTCGAAACTTCGGCGACCGATTTTCGACGTCTTCTTTGACCAACGAGAGATTCAATATGCTTCGACACATCACTGGGCTGCTTGCGGTGATGGCGGTTGCCTCCTGGGGAGGCAACATTTCCGCCGCCGATTCTACATCCAAAGTCACGCTGCGCGAGGGAGATCGGGTTGTCATCATCGGCAACACGCTCGCCGAGCGGATGCAGTATTTCAATCATTTCGAGACGCGGCTGCATGCCCGGTTTCCGGAATTGCAGTTGGTCGTTCGGAATCTCGGTTTCTCGGCAGATACCGTGAACCTCCGTTTGCGGTCGCAGGATTTTGATGATCATGGGCATACTCTGTACGACCATGAACCAAATACCATTCTTGCCTTCTTCGGTTTCAATGAATCGTTTGCCGGTCCAGATGGTGTCGACAAATTCAAGGCTGATCTGAAGAAGTTCGTCGGTGAAATCCGGCAGTATCAGTATCCGTACACGAATTTTCGACGTGGTTCGGACAAGCCGAAACTGATTGATGGTGACGGCAAAGCCCCTGTCGATCCCCCGCAAATCGTGTTGTTCTCCCCGATCGCTCAAGAAGATTTGCATGTCCGCACGTTATCGGATGGCAAAGCGAACAACGAAAACTTGGCTCTCTACACGAAAGCCATGTCCGAGGTGGCTGAGGAAACCGATGTCGTTTTCGTTGACTTGTTCCATCCGACAAAGTCGCTGTTCGAGGACGTGAAAGAACCCCTCACCATCAACGGCGTGCATCTCAACGATGCCGGCTATTCCAAGCTCGCGCCGATTCTCGACGAGAACCTTTTCGGAAGTGCGTCAAAAGACCTTCCCAAGAAACAATGGAGTGAACTCCACGCAGCAGTTGCTGAGAAGAACCTCCAATTCTTCTACGATTACCGAGCCATCAACGGGTTCTACATTTACGGTGGACGGAAAAAGCCATTCGGCGTGGTGAACTTCCCCGATGAATTCGCCAAGCTGCGAAAGATGATCCACAATCGTGATGAACGAATCTGGAAAATTGCCCAAGGTAAAGACGTTCCTCAAGAAATTGATGACTCGAACACCGGCGATCTGAAAACTATCGCCACCAACTTCAAGAGTGAAGTTCGGATCACTCCGCCAGAAGATGCGATCGAAGCCTTCAAATTGCCCAAAGGCTACGAGATTAATCTGTTCGCTTCCGAAGAGGACTTCCCTGCACTCGAAAACCCCGTGCAAATGGCCTGGGACGCGAAAGGCCGATTGTGGGTCACGACGATGGGGTCGTATCCGATGTACCTCCCCGGTACACCGGTCGATGACAAAATCCTGATCCTCGAAGACACCGATGGCGACGGTCGAGCCGACAAGCAAACCGTGTTCGCCGACGGTCTTCACGTGCCGACGGGTATTGAACTGGGGCATGGCGGAGCTTATGTCGCTCAGCAACCGAACATCCTATTTCTGAAAGACACCGACGGTGACGATAAAGCCGACGTTCGGCAATACCGTCTTCACGGTTTCGATTCCGGCGACAGTCACCACGCGATCAGCGCATTCACCTGGGGACCCGGCGGTGCGTTGTACTTCCAAGAAGGCACGTTCCATCACAGTCAGATCGAAACCCCCTACGGTCCCGTTCGGCTCGCCAATGCGGGCGTTTTCCGCTACGAACCGCTGACGGAAAAACTCGATGCGTTCATCGCGTACAACTTTGCAAATCCTTGGGGCCACACGTTTGATCGTTGGGGACAAAACTTCGTCGCGGACGCTTCCGGTGGAGCCAACTACTACGGGACTGCGTTCTCCGGACAAGTGGACTTTCCACGACAGCACCGAGGGATGAAACAATTTCTTGTCAAGCAATGGCGTCCCACGTCCGGTTGTGAGTTGGTCTCCAGCAGCAATTTCCCGAAGGAAGCCCAAGGGAATTATCTGCTGAACAACGTTATCGGTTTTCATGGCGTGCTGCAGTACAAAATGATGGAAGACGAATCAGGCTTCAAAGCCGAACCCGTCGAACCGTTATTGCGGTCAGCCGATCCGAACTTCCGCCCGGTTGACTTGGAGTTCGGTCCGGACGGTGCCTTGTACCTGATCGACTGGTTCAATCCGTTGATCGGTCACATGCAACACTCGCTCCGTGACCCGAAACGAGACAAGAAACACGGTCGCGTTTGGCGGATTCACTACACCGACAATCCCCTTGTCAAAAGTCCGAACATCGCGGAAGCCTCGACTCCGGAATTGTTCGACCTACTCGCGTCCTATGAAGACCGCACACGTTACCGCGTTCGTCGGGAACTTTGGTCGCGTGATGTCGAAGAAGTGATGACAGCCGGGAAAAAATGGTTCGCCGGACTGGATCAATCGGCAGACAACTTTGAGCAACTGCGACTTGAGTGGCTGTGGCTGCATCAAGCGGTCGACATGGTCGATGCGGACTTGCTGAAAACGGTTCTTCAGGCAGAAGAATACAAAGCCCGAGCCGCCGCCACACGCGTGTTGTGCTATTGGCGGGACCGTGTTTCCGAGCCGCTGGAATTGCTGCGAGCGCAGGTCAACGACGAACACCCCCGCGTCCGCTTGGAAGCAATTCGTGCTCTGAGTTTCTTCAAGGGAGAGCAAGCAACGAAGGCTCTGGAAGTGGCCGTCGAGTCGTTAATTTACCCGCAGGATTATTATCTTGAGTACACACTCAAGGAAACGATGGACACGCTGGAAGCTCGTAGCGAATAGTGGGCAGGCCATCTATGATCCGTTGTTGACCTGACCGGTTTTTCACTTCAATATTGTTTTCTCGCCACCCCGGTTTCTCGCCGGGGTCGTTTTTCCTACCTATTGGGAGGACTTGTCTGATGTCCGAAAAATCTCGTATCGGCAGCAAGCTCCGTTGGCTTTCTGGCCTCTGTCTTGTTGTTGTTTTGTCTTCCTCGGTCTGCGCGGACGAACCGCAAAGTGCCGTCGCACCGCTGATGAAACTGCTCCAGAGTGGTCGCTTGCCAGACTCGCGAGTCGGTAGCGTCGTGGAACTCGTGGGACGACGTGGTAACGAACACGACTTGAAATATCTGTTCGATCAAAGTGTTAGCAAGGACGGGTACGCGGGTGAGACTCGCGTCACGGCTTTGAAGACGCTGCTCGATGCGGCACAGAACCGGAAGGTCAAACCGGCTGGGGACTTGGCTGCCCTGAAGACACTGTTGACGGAGGATCAAGACAATGCCACTCGTGGACTGGCCGTTCAGTTGGCTGGGCAATGGAAAGTCACAGCGGTCGCTCCCACGTTGAAGGCGTTGGCTCTTGATACGGATGAGAATGCAGAATTGCAATCGGCGGCAATCGACGGCCTTACGCAACTCGGTGGTGAAGCTGCTCAGTCGGCGATTCTGGAACTGACGAGCGAGAAGTATCCTCAGAGTTTGCGATACCAAGGAGTCGCCGCCCTGACGAAACTCGACGCGGAAGCCGCTGCGAAACGGGCCGCCGAGGTGCTAGCCAACGCCAACACGAAAACCGATCCAGCTCCCGTGGTTGATGCCTTCCTCGTGCGTCAAAACGGAACCGACTTGTTAGCAGCCGCGCTCCAGGAAACCCCGCCTCCGGCGGATGTCGCGAAGATGGCGTTGCGACATTTGTTCGGATCGGGACGGAACGATAAAGCTCTGTCCGATGTGCTCAGCGAAGCAGCCGGTGTGAGCCAGGAAACTCCACAACTCACGAAGGCGGAGATTGCCAAGCTCGCTGCCGATGTCGTCGCGAAAGGCGATCCCGCGCGTGGCGAAGCGATTTTCCGAAGTGCCGATTTGAGCTGTATGAAATGTCATGCGGTCAGCAAGGCTGGCGGGAATGTTGGTCCTGATCTAAGTGCCGTCGGTCAAAGTTCCCCGGTGGATTATCTGATCAATTCCATCCTCTATCCGAGCCAAGCGATCAAAGAAGCGTATTTGACCCGCGTGGTGCTGACGGCGTCTGGTGAAGTTCACCAGGGTGTGGTTGTCGATCAAGCTGCGGATCGGCTGGTGCTCAAAGACGCCAATGGAAAAGAGATCACGATTCCCACAGCGGATATCGACTTCGAGAAAGAAGGAAAATCGTTGATGCCGCAAGGGCTGACGAAGTTCCTGACTCAAGACGAGTTGATTGATTTGGTTCGATTCCTCTCCGAGTTGGGCAAGCCGGGACGGTACGCGGTTCGGTCGACTCCACGGATGCAACGTTGGCGAGTGTTGGCGAAGGTCCCTGCATTGCTCGCCCAGAAGGTGCCAGACGAAGAAGAATTTGGGGATGCATTGGTGCATGCGGAGAACGTTCCGTGGCAACCGTCGTATGCCCGTGTAGACGGCACGTTGCCGTTGGACCAACTCGCTGAGGACACTCAACAAACTGTTCTGTACGTGCGGGGCGATGTCGAGGTGACGGCAAGTGGACGGATCGGTTTTCAGCTTGATTCCGCTGAAGGTGTCTCCGCTTGGGTGGATGGCCAGGCAATGGGATCGGATGAGGAATTCGTCGCCGAACTGGACCGGGGGACGCATGCCGTCGTGTTCCGAGTCGATACCGAAAAACGGTCGAGCAACGATCTAAAGTTGGAATTGTTCCAGCCGAACGGTTCGTCCGCCCAGTTTGCCGTCGTTGATGGCAAGTGATTCCGTCTGGCAATCAAAGGTAATGGTGTGCCACGGTCCGGTGGGACGTGTCGAGCGAAGGTGCTTGAGAACACGGTCCTGAGAGTCGTGGCACCCGTATGTTTTGTCTACAACTCAAAAAGTGAATAATGAAACGTCAAACGGAAACTCTGGGTGGTTTGCAGTGCATTGTCATTGACGAACTGCCCGACGGAACGCAACCGACGCATGTCGTCGTCATGTGTCATGGATTCGGTGCCCCCGGAAGCGACTTGGTTCCGATTGGGGCAGAAACTCTGCGAGCGTTTCCGTCGCTTAGAGAACGGGTGCAGTTCATATTCCCGGCGGCGTTGTTGTCACTTGCGGATCAGGGAATGCCGGGGGGCCGGGCATGGTGGCCATTGGATTTGGAAGAACGTTTGCAAGCAATCGCGTCGGGAGATTTACGGATTCTCCGAAATGAATTTCCGCCGGGATTGGATGCCGCAGCTGATGCATTGTCGGCGTGTCTTCAGGAAATCCAAGAAACTCGCGGAGTACCAAGCAGTGCTGTGACACTCTCTGGATTTTCGCAAGGTGGAATGCTGGTCACGCATGTGGCGTTGGAAAGTTCCGAAGAGTTTGCCGGCTTGTCCGTGTTCTCAGGAACACTGATTTGTGAAGACCGTTGGAAAGAGCGACTTGCTGCCCGGTCTTCGCTGCCTATCCTGATCAGTCACGGGACCCAAGATCCGATTTTGCCGTTCGCAGCGGCTGAGTGGTTGCGGGACTTATTTCAATCATCGGGCTGGCCAGTGGAGTTCATTGAATTCGACGGTCCGCACACGATTCCCCAAGCGGCTTTGATCGCATTTGCGAAGCGGCTAGACAATGTCTAGTTTTAATGTAGCAAGGGGCGTTATGTGTTCTGCGGGAAAAAACCATCCTGAGACGCCATATACACGGTCAACGCGCTCTAGAAGAGGTGTTGGCAAGGAGTTAGGATGGCGGGAACCAGGAGAATCACCTTCATAACCGTTCGTTTGGATTTCATTCCACTGGGATTGTGATCTTCAAACTCATCGCGCTCCCAAATCTCGTTCTATTCGGAATCGAACATGTCGGACGAAGCGGAACAGCCACGATTTTCCTGGAAGGGATTGTTCGCTTTCTTAGCGGGCGGTGTTTCGCTGTTCTATTACTTTGAATTCCTACTGCCGTTGCCTTGGGTCAGTCCGTTTGGTCGGGCGTTGTACGTAGTCACCGCGTGCTTGGCGATCGGCTGGGGAGCGATGACCCAAACCAAAGCGATGTTCGGATTGGCGAGTGCGTCACCGCGTCCGACTGATTCCCTAAGCCAACGGTTTTCCTGGGCCGGTGTGATTCTCATTCTCTTCGGCGTCGAATTCTTGTTGATGGCCCGGAAGGTGCCGATTGCCCTGGCGAGGGGCTGCTTGGCGGTGATGGCTGTGTCGTCGCTGTTTTTTGGAATCCGGGAGATCAGCAAACACTTGCTCGCCGGGACCGAGTTGACATCGATTCGGCATCGCTTCGCCCTGCCCCGTCAAGGTGCGGTGTATGTGGTGATCATGATCGTGTTGTTTGTCGGTTCGCTGCAAACACGGTCAAATATGTTGCTGCTTGTCTTTGCAATGATGGCTGCTCCGTTTGTGCTCAACGGGGGCATCATTGTTTCGATGCTGAAGAATCTGTCGGTGACACGGTCGGTTCCGGAGTCGGTGGTGGCCGGTGAGCGATGCACGGTGGAACTCAATTTGACGAACCGGAAAAGCATTCTGTCGTCTCAGTTGCTCACCGTGACGGATCGGGTGGCCAACGAGCGGGAAGTTTTGGAGCCGTCTTCGTTGGTGGCACGAATCCCCGCGAACGAGTCGCGGGTCGCACGCTACCAACTGGAACTTCGTGATCGCGGACGATATCAGTTAGGGCCGGTTTCGATTGAAACGCGCTACCCATTAGGAATTGTCGAACGCGGAATTACCATCGACCTGCCGGGCGAGATCATTGTGTTTCCCCGGATCGGTCGGCTCACACCGGCTTGGTTCCGCCAGCATGGACATGCCGACGAAATTGTGCACCGCTCCGACACGAAGCGTGGTGTCTACGACGACGAATTTCACCGGATTCGGGAGTATCGGCCGGGGGACAATCCGCGTGCGATCCATTGGCGGTCATCGGCTCGGCAAGGCGACTTGATGATCCGCGAGTTTCACCAGAGCCGCAACCAAGACTTGGTCATTCTGCTGGACCTGTGGAATCCCGACTCCCAAGACTCCGCCGCCATCGATCGGGTTGAGTTGGCTATCTCGTTCGCCGCAACGATTTCACGCACACAAATGTTGCGATCGCGTGATTCCCGAGTCATGCTCGGTGCAGCCGGTGAGCGTTTCGAGTCGTGGTTGGGAGCAACCGGCCCCGCGGGGTTGGAATCGCTGATGAAATTGCTGGCCACACTGCAAAGTGCCGCAAAACCAGACTTGGCTGAGTTGCTGTCATGGGGACGAGCCCAACGCGGTCCAACCACTCGGACATTGCTGATCACATCACGTCCCCGCCGAAACGGCACGATTCCCGCTTTGGAGGAAACTCAAGCCAAAGGAGACGCTGGGGCGGAACTTCGCATCATTTCGTGCGAACCCGAGGAATTACTGACGTGGTTCTGGTTTGAGTCTCGGTGAGGCTTGGCAAGCCTCAGGGCTGGGTTAATCAACTACTAAGTAACCACGGATTGCCCGCAGTGCTTGATGGGCCCGGTTTTGGAAGACCTCCGCTGATTTCACGCGACCGATCGGACAGATGGAAATGTGCAGCTGAATCCGTTTGCGGACTTCACGGTTTCGGGCGTCTGGTCGGATGAGTTTGACCACGATCCGCACCGGTTGCCGATCCGGTGTTTTGCCCCAACCACCAAACAGCGATTTCGTGCCCATGCGGAAAACGGCTTCATCGTGACTGGTCTTGAGGACGACCGCTTGGTCATCGTTGACGAGCCCGCCAAGTTTGCACACGATCAGATCGGCCGACCCCGCAACGGCAAACGACGACTCCACCAAAAACGGATCGCCGCCCTGTTCTTCCGCTTGCGGAGTGTGGTCGGCTCCGATGAACTGTTCATTCGTTAGTGTGGTGGTCCGGTTTCGTCCGGATTCCTTCGACTGGTACAACGCTTTATCCGCACGTCGAAGCAAACTCTCGACCGAATCGCCGGGTTCAATCTCGGCGGCACCAAACGATGACGTCACGGTCAATTTGTTATGACCCTTGAACCGCAAACGGCTGATGGCCAACCGTAGTCGTTCGGCACGCTGACGGGCTTGTTTGAGATTCGTATCGGGACAGATGACGACGAATTCCTCACCACCGTATCGGCCAACAAGTTCTCCCGAATAGGTTTCGTTCTGCAACATCTTGGCAGTTTGCACCAGCACGGCGTCACCGGCGGCGTGTCCGTAATTGTCATTCACAGATTTGAAGTGATCGATGTCCAAGAACAACAGACTGAACACCGGCACTTCATTCTCGTTGTCTGAAACTCTCGCCTGGCTCCACTGATTGACCAACAAAGTCAATTGGGTTTCCAATTCCCCCCGGTTCGCGACCGACGTCAACGCGTCTCGCGTGGCAGCCATCTTCAATTCATGAAACTCTTGGGGCCGCCGTGTGGTTCGGCTCACATCGCGATAGATTTGTGCAACGCCCTGGAAACTTCCACTTTCGTCGATCAGCGGAACCGTTTGGATCTCGGTATCGACCCACTCGCCATGCTTGTGACGAATTCGGAACAAGTCTGTTTGTGGAATCCCCGACTCCATCACCTGCCAAACGGGGCAACGTTTCTCAGGGATGACTTGGTTCTCACGGTCGGCGTACTCAATCAGTTTGCCGGACCATGTTCGCCCTAAGAATGACTGCGCCGAATAGCCGCTCAGCCGTTCAATACCACGATTCCAGATTGCATAGCGGAGGTTGGAATCAATCAACGCGAAGCCATCGTACAAGCTCTCCATCACATAGAGATACGAGAAGATCTTGAACAGCGAATTCGTCTGGAACACCTTCATGGAATCGCTGAGAGAACTCGTGCCCGAATCGCTCGTGGAAGGAACGCAGTCGAACGGCAACCCTTCTTCTTTCAGCCAACGTGCCAACGCACAAACAACGTTGCCGTCAAATCGTGTGCCGGCCGAGTCCATCAAGTGCTGCATGATTTCGTCATGCGTTTTGGCAGGGCGATAAACTTGCGGTGTCTGCAGGGAATCGTAGGCATCGGCCACAGCGAGGATGCGTGCCCCTTGGCTCACTTCGCTGTCAACGACATCCGAACTGGTGTTTCCACTTTTGAAATACAAGTGCGACTGCACGACGATATCGAGCACTTTTTGATCGACCCGACATGCCTGCAGCACATCGACACCCACATCATAGTGCAACGCCATGAGTTCCGTTTCGTCGGAACTCAATTGGCCGGGTTTGAACAAAATGTGGTCGGGAACACCGATCTTGCCGACATCGTGCAGCAATGCGGCTACTTCCAAACGCTTGAGTTGTGTGCCGTCCCATCCCAATCGTTCCGCCAACCCAACGGCGAGCAATGCCACACGACGACTGTGATTCACCGTGCCTTCATCGCGGGCGTGCAGAGCGGCAAGCAGGGAACGCAGTGCGCCCCGCTGGATGACATCGTGCAGCGTGTCGGATTCGTCGGGGTTTTCAAGGCTTTCGGCCGCTTCCGACAACGCCAACAGCGACAGCAATGTGCGTGATGACTCCGCGACATTCCTGCCGGAAAAACGACGTTCCGCGATTGTCGCCACCAGCTCCGCCGACTGCGCGGATTGCGGGCGGGGTTGGTTCTTCGTTGAAGTGGCTTCGTGGGACAAAAGATCGTTCGGCATCGCAGGTGTTCGCTTTCCTGGAGCGAGTTCCGATGATGGGTAGCGTTCCGGAACCAGTCTTCGCCAACGAAAACTCAGCACCAGCTGCTACATCACAACAAGACTTCGTCTAGTAGCCCGTTGCCAAAGTGAGACATCGAAAGTCACAGGTGACGGGAATCGACCGATCTGTTCCGATTTTTCGACTCGGCGGTTGAAAACCGATTTCCATCATTGCATTCTGCTTCTACGGAATCTCGCAGTCTCAATCGACACTGCCGAAACCTAGTTCACCGTTGTGCGAAGTCAAGCATTTCGAAATCGACCCTTCCAAACAATTCGAAACGGATATCCATGGCATCCCGTATTTCCAATCATTGGCTGGTCGATCAAATCCCGTCTGACTGGCGTGCCGAACTCGAGGAGCATCTCGAAACCGAGTCGTTCCAGAACTTGGTCGATTTTGTCGAAGGAGAATACGAGCAAGAGACAATCTACCCGCCACGGGACGCCGTTTTGTCTGCGATGACGTTGACCCCGCTGGAGAAGACGAAAGTGTTCGTTGTCGGACAAGACCCCTACCACGGCCCCAATCAAGCCCATGGATTAGCGTTTTCGGTGCAACCGGAGGTGCCGTTACCGCCATCTCTGAGGAATATCTTTAAGGAGTTGCAAAGCGATCTCGGTTGCGAACCACCGCCAAATGGTTGTTTGACACGCTGGGCCGAGCAAGGCGTTCTCTTGCTGAACACCGTGCTGACCGTGCGGGCTGGGCAAGCAAATTCCCATCGTAAAAAAGGATGGGAAGATCTTACCGACGCGATGTTAAAGGCCGTCGATCGGTCACGGCAACACGCGGTTTTTGTGCTCTGGGGTAATGCGGCCAAGAAGAAATCGTCGTTGATCGACTCCCGTCACACAATTATTTCGTCTGCCCACCCTTCCCCGCTCTCCGCCCGAAACGGGTTTTTCGGAAGTCGGCCGTTTTCACAGATCAATGCCGCTTTAGAAGCTCACGGGCAAGAGCCGATTGACTGGGACAGCTCCGAAACGCATTGATTGGGGGTCGTCCTTGCTTCGGATTGGTCGGAAACGTTATTCTCTGCCTCATTCGAGTACAGTGTCCAATATCCAATGCTCGGTGGTGAACGTTCAATCAGCACGCCAATGAGCGGGCAGACCTTGTTCGCCGCTAGATCAAATCAAAGTTGTTGGGCCACCGTTGAGATCCGAGGAAAGTTTTATGTCGTCCACCGCAACCGTTACCACTCCCAACTGGGACGCCCTTGCCGACCGCGTTCTCGATGGTGCTGGTTTGACCCGTGAAGAAGCCCTGGGAATTTTGCGTTCCGATGACGACCAATTGCTGTCGCTTTTGGCTGCCGCATTTCGGGTCCGAGAGCGATTCTTCGGAAAACAGGTGCAATTGTACTACCTGAAGAACGCCCAAAGTGGCCTCTGCCCTGAGGATTGCGGCTATTGCTCCCAAGCGAAAGGCTCCGAAGCACCGATCGAAAAATACCGGTGGCTCAGCCATGAGAAACTGCTCGCCGGTGCCCGCCAGGCGGCTGAATCGCAAGCCAAGACCTACTGCATCGTTTCCAGCGGACGGGGTCCCAGCGATCGCGAAGTGTCGCACGTCGCTGAAGCGGTTCGGCAAATCAAAGACGAAACCGGTTTGCATATCTGCTGTTGTCTTGGTCTGCTAAGCCCCGACCAAGCCCGTGCGTTGAAGGAAGCCGGTGTCGATCGCATCAATCACAACTTGAACACCAGCGAGCGGTTCTATCCCGAAATTTGCAGCACGCACACCTACGCCGATCGTACCGAAACTCTGCAAGCGGCACGAGATGCGGGTTTAGAACTCTGCAGCGGTTTGATCGTCGGCATGGGCGAGACGGATGAAGACGTGGTCGATGTCGCCATGCAACTCAGCTCGATGCAGGTCGAATCCATCCCAGTCAACTTCTTGAATGCCATCGACGGGACACCGTTGGAAGCCACAGACGAACTTGACCCGCGATACTGCCTGAAAACGCTCTGCCTCGTGCGGTTGACGAATCCGCGAACGGAAATTCGTGTGGCCGGTGGTCGGGAGGTGAACTTGCGATCGATGCAGGCCATGGCGTTGTATCCGGCGAACTCGATGTTCGTCAGCGATTACCTCACCACGCCAGGACAACCTGCAAATGAAGACTTCAAGATGATTGAGGATCTCGGTTTTGAAGTCGTTATCCGCGGTGCGGAGTCGGCTTACGAAGCGTGACTTGCGAATCGTCGGGGCGATCGGACCACGCTTCGAGTTTTTCACGAATTCGGCGTGTGTTGATCTCATCGGGAGCGGTCTCCACGAGCGCTCCCCGCAACACGTTGCATGCTTCTTCGGTGTGACCAGCGGCCTGCAACGTGTTGGCCCACTGAATCCGCACGACCGTCAAAGTCGGCGTCTTCTCGATCGCGTCCGACCACAACGTCATTCCGTTCCGCCACACCGGAAGGCGTTGTTGCGTCGCCAGCGTTGCCGCCAAGATCACGCACCCAACTGCCATTGCTCCGGAAACTCGCGTGACGATTCGCATGGACTCACCCGACTCGGTCATCGAAACGAGTTTCAACCACCCTACCCGCACACCGGCGAAAGCGACGGTCAGCACGGGGATGCACGGAAGATATAAGTAGCGGTCGTTCATGAGGGTTGTCAGTGGGAACAAGTTCATCACTGGAATGAGCAGTAGAACCCAGCAGACGAATGCGAACAAAAGGTCCGAATGGCTGTCGCGGTTTCGCCATGCCCAAACCGCGACGGCCATCCAGCCAATGACCGCACATACGGCGGGAAGCAGGATGTTTCGGGTCGGCGGGTCATACAGCACACAGAGATCGGTCGGCCATGCCAACATCCCCACATACTGCCAAAGAATGGTGGCATCAACTGCCAGTAGTTCCCAGCGACTCAGATCAAAGTGAGCCCGCGTACCTCCGACGATTGTCGTCTGTGCGCCCATCGTGACGCCGAGTACCCACAACGACAGGCACCCTGGAATAATCTGCCGTGGGAATGCCTCGGCGAATTTCTGTCGTCGCACGAACAGATCGTAGCTCAGCACGATGGCCGGCAGAACCACCGCAAGTGCCTTCGAAAACAACGCGGCCGCCAGAAAGATAATGCCCCACGCTTCGTGTTTGCCAGTCCGTTCCGGACGCAACCAACACAAGAGAGAAGCCAGCATAAACGCCCCGCTCAGCAGCCCTTTTCGAGATGAAATCCATGCGACCGTTTCGATCTGCAACGGATGCACCGCAAACACCGCTGCCACCGCCCACGCCAACCGCCATCGCCCCGTGAGTTGCCGAACCAAGTAGAAAACCAGCACCGCGTTGATCGTGTGTAGCAGGACGTTCGTCAGATGAAAACCAGTCGGGTTCAGTCCCCAAAACGTGCGATCGACCAGAAACGAAAAAATCGTCAACGGTGCGTAATTCCGTGCGACCGATTCCGTCGCAATCCCGTGAAGATTCTCCAAGCTCCAATTTTCGATCAGTTCATTATTGATGACGTACCACGGATCGTCCCAATTGACAAAATCGTAATTCACCGTCGGCAAGAACACGAGAAATGCCAACATTCCAACACTAGCGGCGACCCACCGCACGGAGAACGTTGGTTGAGATTCTGGTTTCAAAGCAGGATCGGTCATCGCGAAACTCATGGGGAGAAAAAGGGACTGTTGCAAAGATAGCACGCGTTTGCAGACGAATTGATGGATTCCGTGCATCTCACAGAAATCAGCCAGCACCCCTCGATTTTTGAGCTAAATTTAGACTGCATCATGACCTCGGATTCCGAGACTGCTCAAGGATCGTTCGCCGTGAAAATCTTTCCCTCACCTACCGACTTGCTGGAATCGGACGATCATGCCGAAAACGCGGAGCACGCCGCAGATGTGAATGCGTTGCTCGACGAATTGGCCGAAGAGTATGCCCCGCCCGCACGGACGGCCATCGTCATGCCGGCGTACAATGCTGCAGAGACTCTCAAACGCACCGTCGATGCCATTCCACCGAATGTCGCAGACGAATTGATTTTAGTTGACGACTGTAGTCAAGACGCGACCGTTCAGATTGCCCATGAACTAGGACTCACCGTCGTCACGCATGCCAAGAATCGCGGCTACGGTGGCAATCAAAAGACATGCTATCGAATGGCGTTGGAATGCGGTGCGGATTATGTCGTGATGTTGCATCCGGATTTCCAATATGATCCACGTGTGATCGGAGCAGCGGTTGAGTTTTTGAAGCTCGACATCTGCGATGTGGTCTTCGGGTCACGAATCCGCTCCCGTCGCGAAGTTCTCGATGGTGGCATGCCGTTCTATAAGTATATTGCTAACCGGGCACTCACGACGTTCGAGAACTGGTCGGTCGGTATGAATCTCGGTGACTGTCATAGCGGCTTCCGCGCCTACAGTCGACGTGTCCTAGAGACTATTCCGTTTGAACGCAATTCAGACGACTTTGTATTTGATAGCCAATTCCTAGTGCAATCGGCTGCGTTCGGATTTCGTCTCGGCGATATCCCCGTCCCTGTGCGATACTTTGATGAAGCATCGAGTATCAATTTTCGTCGTAGTATGCGTTATGGGCTCTCGACGATTGGCGTTGTGATGCAACGTTGGATGCATCGCCTGGGGCTTTCAAAGTCGGCATTGTTTGAACCCAAGGATCCCGGTTCCGATTCCGACGAAATTTCGGTTTGAGCAAAATTCTCGAAAATGTTCAGTTCGACGTGAACTCCGCTAGCACTCCTTGTGTCTAATTCCGGCAGACATCAATTTGGCCAAATTGTCGTCCGGTTGGCTCGCGTCAAGCAATGGAAAAGGCGAGCCGCTCTCTTAATTTTTCAAAACCGTTTCGTTTTCTGTCTTGCGAAGATAGGAACAACTGCAATGCGGTTTTGATGTCCACAAGGATTCCCGATGGCATTCCTGTATGGTCTGCTGCGGGCACTAGCGACGACGCTCCGGAAGGTGGCAGCGTTGCGGCACACCCGCGCCAAAGATCGTTATGAACTCGCAGAACAAACCTTCCAAAACCTCGAAGCCGACTGCAAAGCTCACGAAGTTCAAGTCGGACGACCGACCGCGTTCGGTTCACAGTTGCAACTCCTCAAGGCGTATGAAACCAAGGAGAAGCAGCGAGCCCGTTGGATCAAGTCCACCCAAAAACTCGAAGCTCGTAGTCGACAAGCGGAATGGCTTAAAAGCCTCTCCGGTCGAAAGTTGCCTTACACGTTCGGACTAGTCGACATGGCCACCGTGCTCTACGTCCTCGACCGATTCGGTGGACTCGAATTTCAACCCACCGAAGTGTGGCAACAACTAACAACCCTGCTCTAACATCAAAAGCCTGGATGACAGTTACACCCGTCATCCAGGCTTTCTAGTGTGGGATAGGATGTACCCGACGCAGCTTTGAGTCATGAATAGAGCTAGTTTATGTAGGGTGCGTCTTGATGCACCAAGTCATTTGAGTTGGTGTATTGTTCGTGTGTCAGGCTGTGCCAGAGGCCATTCGGTATTTGTTTAGAGTTCCCACTTTGGCAGATTGTTTTCGCCTTCTTGGATTGTGACTTTGATTTCGCTCTGTTCTGGTTTTGCGTAGCGACCTTTGAGTCGGTCGGGGCTAGGTCCACGGGGATTGACAGGCCAAATCAGGGTGACAATGTATTCTCCAGCCGGAGCCCCGTCACCTGTGACGTAGGTGGTGACTTGGAAAGTTCCGTCTTCGCCGGTTGTTGTATAGGGTTTGTTGCCTTTCGTCATTCCGGTGTCGGTTTGAGGGTGGAATACCACAATGACGCCAGCGGCCGGTTTGCCATTGACGCTAACCGAACCCGAAACCGGATACACATCGGCTTCCTGATACGATGGCTTGGAACTACAGCCCGATAACAGTAACCCGACGAACACGAGTGTAGCGGACGTTCTGAATGCAAACATGGCGTGAATTTGAGATCTGTTCTGTTGGTTCAGAAAGCTGTTGCGTGGAGGGATCGTGCGAATGAGTTCACGGCGTGTAAAAGTCACACCGCGAACTTATCTCAGCTGAAAAGAATTTCCTCGGCCCTCGTGAGCTTAGTCGGGGAGGACGGTTCCGTCGGCGGGGTCGACCATGCGATAGACAGTGGTCACGGGAATCGTTTCGGAGAGAAACTGAACGGAGCCGTCGCCAAGTAACGAATTCGCTCCGCCGGGATGGAAGGAGTAAATGCCTTCGACATTCGAGCAATTCATAGCGCATGGCCCACGATTGGTCAGGCCATCATGAGACCAGCCGACATAGAACACGCGTTGTGGCGAAGCCCATGAACCCCACTCGGCAGCCCAGGTGTAGCCACTAGGCCACGCGCCAACATGTTTGCCGGACGCGTAGAAATCGGGACGCCCGCTCAGCTCGGAAACACAAAGTGTGTTGCTCAGTCCATCGGTCACATCACGCGGTCGGCCATTCGCGTCGTGCAACATGCCATTCGCTGTCGTCGGCGTCATTTGGACCGGGTCGTGATAGCCTGCGATCGCCATGTAATCGCTGGCACGGCTCTGAGTGCCGCCACTTGTGTTATCGAGCAACACTCCGCCATTCGGGCTCGACGGGCATACCAAAGTCGGCACAGACGTCTGGGCAATGGTCTCGTTGATTGGGTCGTACCAATTCACGTTGAAGTCGTAGTTATCGTGAATGGCTGACTGTTCGATGAAAGGCATCAGCAGCACATTCCATCCATGGGTCACTCGGTCGGAGCCACTGCCCCAACGGACACGGCTTGGCGGGAATCGTCCATGGGTTTCGAGATAGTTGTGAAGGCCGATACCGAGTTGTTTCAGATTGTTGCTACACGACATTCGACGTGCTGCTTCGCGAGCTGCCTGAACTGCTGGCAGAAGCAGTGCAATCAGAATGGCGATGATGGCAATTACAACGAGGAGTTCGATCAGGGTGAAACCGTGTCGATTGCGATGTCTGGTCATGGTCACTGCTTGGCTTGTGTCAGGTGGGCTGGCACGATGCCGTTGAAGCGTCACTCAATACCGAAAACGCATCAAGGAAGGTACCAGCACGAACAGGTAGGAAGCACACAAACACCCCAAATGACTTTGGCTTGCAGTTGGCTGGCTAGAAGCTGTGGGGATCAGATGCAAAATGATTGCGGTTGGCTAGTCGAGTTCGTCGACTCCCCCACAATAACACGAACCGTACACTTAGCAAGTGTGAAACGTAGACTCATTCTCAATTTGAATCGTATGGATAAATGACCCGAAAACAATATATGCCGGGAGCGCTGTGAATGCCGTCACTCAGGATCCGGAGGTGTCTGGCACAGTCTGACCTACCGGGTCACAGCTGTGCTTCCGCGACTTCGATGGCTTTGAGCAATCCGCGGGCTTTGTTGCGGATTTCTTGATATTCGGCCTCGGGGTCGCTGTCGGCGACGATACCGCCGCCGGCTTGGAGATAGACGGTCTGACCTTGCATCACCATTGTTCTCAGCGCGATGCAGGTATCCATGTCGCCGGTGAAATCGAGATACCCCACTGCTCCACCGTAGGGACCGCGACGAGTAGTTTCGAACTCGTCAATAATTTCCATCGCCCGCACTTTCGGGGCTCCCGAGACCGTCCCCGCTGGCAGACCCGCACGGAGGGCATCCAAGGCCGTTAAACCAGGTTTGAGTTGGCCGGTGACGTTGGACGTGATGTGCATCACGTGGCTGTAGCGTTCGACGACCATCACGTCAGAGAGTTTGACCGATCCATATTCGGCGATCCGTCCGACATCGTTCCGAGCCAAGTCGATGAGCATCACATGTTCGGCGCGTTCTTTCGGGTCGGCGAGTAATTCTTCCGCGAGTGCTCGGTCCTCGGCTTCGGTTGCGCCGCGTCGGCGTGTACCGGCGAGAGGGCGGATGGTCGTCTCGCCATCTTCCACACGCACCATGATCTCCGGTGACGAACCGATCAGTGTGCATTCAGCCGTCCGCAAAAGAAACATGAACGGACTGGGATTAACGACCCGCAATGACCGGTAAATGTCGATCGGCCGTGCCTGGGTTTGCAATTCCCATCGCTCGCTGGGAACGACTTGGAACACATCCCCTGCTTTGATGTATTCCTTGATTCCTTCGACTGTCTGCTGATATCCACCTTCCGGTCGGTTCGACTTCAACGGTTTCGAAGGCGTTTCGGCTTTCGGGTCGATATCGGTCAACTGCAGATCGGTCGTGCCGCGTTGAAGTTGCTGACAAATCTCGTCGACTCGTTCACAGGCTCGATCGTATTCCGTTTGCAGATCGTCGCCGTCTGTGCGAGCAGTCACGATGACCAGGACTGTTTTATTCACATGGTCAAAGACGACCATTCGATCGTAAAACGCGAACGACAAGTCGGGCAGGTTGCGGTCGTCTTCGGGGGCGTTCGGGAGATGTTCGGTGTAACGAACAGAATCATAACCGGCGTAACCCACCGCCCCGCCTGTGAACCGAGGCAAACCCGGGACATGCACTCCCGGATATTGCTTGAGGAGTTTCTCAAGTTCGTTGAGCGGATCGTCGCAATCGTAGCTTTCCGATGATTCCCCCTGCGTCAGCGTGACGCGGGTACCGTATGCCTGAATCTGCAAAAACGGATCGGCTCCCAAGAAACTGTACCGACCGATTTTCTCACCGCCGATGACACTCTCGAAGAGAAACGAACCTGGACCCCATTGCAATTTGCAGTACGCCAGTACAGGGGTCAAGGTGTCCGAAACCAATTGCCGATACACGGGAACCATGCGGGCTCCCTGGGCAAGTCGCTGAAATTCGTCGAAATTCGGGGCGTGGGGGATCATGAGGTCTCGGAAAGTTGGCTAAATAGACAGAGAGTCATCGCCGGTCGGCGGACTGGCGAATTGATTGAGTTCGAATAAACTTCCTGCGGTGTATGGATTCCATCTCAAAGCAGTGTTTATGGTTACGTCAGTCGAGCGGGTTCATGCGGTGCTTGACAGTCACCGGGTGAGGGTTAGAATGGTGCAGCCATTCGCTGCCTAGGAAGCTAATTATGAAAAAATGCAGCCGTTGTTCCAAGCCGTCGACACTACATATTACGGAGATTCAAGAGGGAGTCGCCCAGGAACTGCATCTGTGTGAGAGCTGCGCGAAACAATATCTCGCCGCACCCGAACCGATGACGTCCGAGTCCGACGAGTTCGCGGAAAAGTTGTCGGAATCGGTCTCGGAAGAAGAATCCGAGTCCTACGGACAACTTGTTTGCCCGAATTGCGGAATCACCTTCAAGGAGTTTCGTAGTCAGGGGCGGTTGGGGTGTCCGCACGATTATAATGCGTTCGCCAAAGAACTGACTCCGCTATTGGAGAATATTCACGGAGAAACCCAACACGTCGGGAAATGCCCGAAACGTGCTCCGGAGGCTAGCCAAAAACAGTACGAATTGATCAAACTTCGTGGTCGGCTGCGGGCGGCGATCGACGAGGAAGATTACGAGATGGCCGCTCGAATTCGTGATGAAATCAACGAACTCGAAGACGAAGTTCATTCGTCCGGCGACGATGATTAACCGGCGACGATCGTAAGCCACGACGTCGATGTTTACAGAGTTTCACAAGACCGTCAAAATCAACGACAGCAAATCGAGCCGAGGATTGGCACGATTCCCACAGAAAACTTTTTGGAGTACACCCCGTGGATCTTGATTCCCTCACAACGACCAGTGGCGAATGGTTGCGGGGGAACGGTCCGGAATCGGATATCGTCATTTCCAGCCGAATCCGATTGGCCCGAAATCTCGCCCAGTTTCCATTTCCGAACCGAGCCGACGATGCCGCTCGCACGGAAATCGAATCGCTACTGAAAGATCAGTTGTTCGACTTGGCGGTGGGAACGCGATTGAGCTACGTTGATGTGCGAACGCTCAACGATTTGGATCGGCAATTCCTGGTGGAGCGTCAGCTCATCAGTCGCGAGCATGCGGAGAGCCACGGGTCTCGCGGCGTGGGTATCAGCAGTGAAGAGAATCTCAGTTTGATGATCAACGAGGAAGATCATCTGCGGATTCAAGTACTCCACAGCGGTTTTGCACTCGATGACTGTTGGAAGCAGATCGATCAAGTCGACGATGCGATCGAAGAACGTGTCACCTACGCATTTAACGATGAGCTCGGTTACCTCACCGCCTGTCCGACGAATGTGGGCACCGGTATCCGCGTCAGTGTGATGCTACACCTCCCTGCCCTAGTGCTGACGAAAGAGATTCAGAAAGTCTTCCAGGCGCTACACAAAATCAGTCTTGCTGTTCGTGGTTTGTACGGCGAAGGCAGTCAGGCGATGGGCGACTTTTATCAGATTTCCAACCAAGTCACACTGGGAAAGAGTGAATCGCAGATCATTGCGGAACTCAAAGATGTGGTGCCCAACATCATCAATTACGAGCGTCGTGTGCGGGATGCGTTGATTCAGGAGAACCGCCAGGGACTGCATGACCAAGTCTCACGCGCTTATGGCATCCTCAAGAATGCCCAGACGATTACCTCTGAAGAGACGATGCATTTGCTCTCGAGCTTGCGAATGGGCATCAATCTTGGCCTGATTGACGATTTGGAAATCCCCACGGTCAACGAATTGTTCATCCACACCCAACCCGCCCACTTGCAGAAAATTCGGCAGGAATCGTTGGAAAGCTCTGAACGGAACATCGCCCGAGCCGGATACTTACGACTGCGGCTAACCGACGATGACGATGACCGGGAGTGAGTTTCCAGGGGCGTAGGTTGCGACTGCTGACTGCATAGTTACGCCCATGATGGATTACGACTTACAACCAGGAACGATCACAGAAGTGCGTTCGCTGATTGAGGACGATCCATCAAATGCGGAGCTATTCCAATTGCTTGGGAAGCTCTACGTCCAAGAACGGCGGTATGAGGAATCGCGGGACGCTTACGAGCATTCCTTGTCGCTATGCCCGGACAATCCTTGGACTCACCTTTTTCTTGGAAACTGGTGCTTTCAGCTTGGAAAGTGGACTGAAGCACTGGAATGGTTCCAACGGGCGGCCGAGATCATGCCGGAAGAACCAATCTCATTGACGTGTCAGGGCGACGTGTATCAAAGGATTGGTAATTTTGATCTCGCTGAGAGAGCGTTCCAAGAAGCCGTTCGGATTGCCCCGCATGATTCCGCTGCCAAGTTGAAATTGGCGGAATGGGGTGAGTACAGGTTGGAACAGGAAGTCGGCTGGGACAAGTCCCAGCACTTCCAATGAGGCCGTGGTCTCGTGCTCGGTCACGACCCTGTCTACCACTCGATCATCAGCGATTTACCGTGTTCTGGATCACTCCGCCGGTTGGCCGGTGAAGTAGTTTGGGGCGGCTCCGCTTTTCCATTTGATGTTGCAGCCGATGCTCGGTTTCTGGTTGTCGGATGGCAGTTTGCCAGCGAGGACTTCGTCGCACGCGGTTCGCAGATCGGCTCCGGTGATTTCTTTGTCGTTGCCGGGGCGACTGTCGTCGAACTGCCCGCGATACGCGAGCTTGTGGCCGGAATCGAACAGGAAGAAGTCCGGTGTGCACGCCGCTGTATAAGCTTTGGCGACTTCTTGAGATGCGTCGTACAGATACGGGAAGTTGAACCCGTTCTCGGCGGCGAATTCTTTCATCTTCTCGGGGCTGTCGTCGGGATAGTTCTCAACATCGTTGGAACTAATCGCAACCACAGACAACCCTTTGCCTTGGTATTCGTCAGTGAATGGTCCGAGTGCGTCTTTTAGGTGGACGACGAACGGACAGTGGTTGCAAATGAACATGACCAGCAACGGTTTGCCGGCGAAGTCGGCCTTCGATACCGTGCCACCCGTAATGGGGTTCGGCAGAGAAAAATCCGGGGCTGCGGTGCCGAGGGGCAACATCGTCGAGGCTGTTTTGACCATCGTATGCAATTCCGTGTAGCGATTGGTTCGAAAATTATCCTTAGCTTCAGTAAAACCAATCCCGACGTGTGATGCAACCGGGGGAACCAGGGAGTTTGGCTTCCATGAGAGTGTTCTCAAGAAGCGACGGCATTTTTGCCGATTCAACGAAGGATTCTGACGGTCCTACGGCCATGCGGATGCGGTGTGGATCACGCGGATTTTTTCGCCGATATCCACCACATGCTAGAATTTGAACGGCAGGAACTCATGGAAAACACTGACTGGCGTACAGTCCTCACGGCCTATCGTGAATGCCGCGACACCGCCAAAGCCAACGATCCGGAATTCGAAGGCTGGTTGGATCGGGTCATGGCGATCGAAGGCATCGAAGAGGACGACTTGCCCCGACTGCACGGCAAGCTGCTCGCGCTGGGCTTTCTCAAATTTCAACTCGCCGGACGCTCCGAAGGCGTGCGGTATCAGATCACCGGTGAGGGCATCAGAGCACTCGAGAACCTTACCGGTCCGGTCGCCGACGAAGATGTCGAAGGCGAGGAACCGGAAGTCAATGAGTTGGAAGACGAAGAATCCGAAGCCGCTCCTGAACCGGAAGTCTCCGCGACGATTCTCAAGTTTGCCAGCTGATCACGCTGGTAATCTTCATTCGAGAACGACACGAAGACGACGTATGTCGTTACGGGGAATTGCGTCAACGTGAAACGACTTCGCTCCATGTGCCACGGCTTTTAGAGCCTTGGCACATGTTCTTTCCGTTGAATGCAATTTCCGGATTGCCACCCTGCTCTTCGCTAGTGCCGCGTCAATTGCGGCTGGGGGCGTTGATGGGGTCCCAACCGGCAACAACCGCATCGGGAGCCAGTACGAAGATTTCTACACGCCGATTGACTTGGCGGTTATCTTCGTCGACGTTCGCGACCAACGGTTGATGTTTCCCGTAACCTGCCACACCCATGCGTCCGTCTTGCAATCCGGCCTGCTTGAGAGCCATTCGTACGGAGTGTCCACGGTTGGTCGATAGATGTCCGTTGGTCGGGTGTTCTTGACGCGTACCGGCTTTGGCGATCGGTTTGTCATCGGTGTGTCCGACGATGAGGATATGCAATCGTTCGGCCGTCGGTTCGTTCATGATTTCCGCGAATTCTTTTAACAGCGGAGCCGCTGTCCGTTTAATCTGGGCGCTTCCTGACGAGAACAGAATGTCCGAATGGAATTTGCTCACGCCCGTCAGCGGATCGAATTCAAAGTTCGGATATTTCCGAGCCAATTCTTCAAACCGTTTGGAAGCCTCATCCGAGAGCGGGCTCGGCAAGCGTTTGCTTTCGCTGATTAGCTGCACCATCCGTCGTTCGAGTTCTTCTTGCGTCGAACGGAAGTTCGCAACTCGTTGCTCGGCGGTCTGTAGCTGTCCTTGCACATTTTGCAATTGAGCCAACGAATCAGCGAGTTCCTGATCCTTCTGACTCACCTGAGTTTGCAGGCTAGCCATGTTGTTTTGCAGGCTGGCTGCATGAGCTTGCAAGCCGGCATTTTGCTGTGCGAGCTGTTGGTTCTTGCTCGTTTCAGCGGCGGCCAGCGTTGCGGCCTGCTGGTATTGAGCCGTGATCGTCTGGTTCTGCTCGTGCAGTTCCAGGGCTCGCAACTGTGCCTGTCGCAACTGAGATTGCGGCACCATATTGCAGCCGGTGATCGCAGTCATCAGCAACAGAATCAGAGTGAACGTCAAGCAAACCCCAATGGAGTGGGTCTCTGACGGACTACGAAAGAGGGACATGCGTAAGCTCCTTCTCAGAGTTCGATCCTGTCCGGTCTTGTCGCTGTCCGTGACGATACACGTGGACAAACCTTGAGGATTGGCGAATCCGTGAAGTGAAAGAGGTCAACAGATTGGAGAGTGAGAGATGATGAACGCAACCTCGGTGACAGGGGCTCGTTCCCGCGAGATACCCCGTCCGGTCGGTTCGCGGCGGGTTATATCCAGATTGAGAAATCGTGACTAGCCGAACTTGAAGAAAAAATTTCAATCCGAGAATTTCTTGCAATTCCGGTCAACCCAATCGAAGGTTTTTCTCGGCGATCGGAGTATTTGCCTCATGCGAGGCAGATTCGTCTGGCATGATTTTCTGTGCAGGGAATCGCTGACAATCGGTGCCACCCCTGATAAACTGAGTCCGTGTGCAGGACGACCATGTTGGCGTGTGATCAAACCAACTGATGGATCAAGCTCCCTGACTATGGCGAAATCGCGGCAAAAGTCGACTTCTCCGAGCACTCCCAAACGCTACGGTCGGTACATCATCGAGCGGAAGCTTGGCGAAGGGGGCATGGGGACGGTGTATTTGGCTCGTGATGAGTCATTGGACCGTCGGGTGGCGCTCAAAGTGCCCAAAATTGCCGACGGTAAGAAAGCGGTGTTGGAACGCTTCTACCGTGAGGCCCGAGCCGCCGCGACGCTGAACCATCCGAACCTGTGTGCGATCTACGATATCGGCGAGCAGGACGGGCAACCGTATATTGCCTTGGCGTACATCGACGGACAATCGCTCCAAGACTTGATTGGCAGCGGCAAGTCGTTGAGCGAACGACAGATCGCGAGTTTGGTTCGAAAACTCGCCGGGGTTCTGGAGTATGCCCATCGCACCGGGGTAGTACATCGGGACTTAAAGCCAGCGAATATTTTGATCAATCGCCAAAAACAACCCGTCGTGATGGACTTCGGTTTGGCGCTCCTGGAAACCAGTGATGCTCGGCTTACGCAAACTGGAATGGTGATCGGCACACCGGCTTATATTTCTCCCGAACAGGTGCGTGGAGAAACGGACGAAATCGGTCCGGCCAGCGATATTTACAGTCTTGGAGTCATCTTCTTTGAGTTGCTGACTGGCGAGATACCGTTTCAAGGGTCGATCGCGGTGATTCTCGGGCAAGTGCTTGCGGCTGACGCTCCCGACCTGCAATCGTTTCGAGACGACGTGGATCCGGAACTGTCTCGGTTGTGTCATGCAATGCTGGCGAAAGATCCCAAAGACCGCCCGGAAAGTATGCAAAAGGTGGCGGATCACCTCACCGATTGGTTAAGAGCGAACAAATCCGATTCGGGCCAGCAATCCATTGTCACTTTTGGGAGCCGTGACACGACGAAAACGTCCGAATCTGCCACCCAGGTTTCGGCGGTGAAGGCCCAAACGATTCAAGAAGAACGATCGCTTTCCGAATTCCGTGGCGAAAAGAAGACCTCCTCGGGGAAATATCACAGGGCGTCGCTGTTTGACCACACCGTGGAACAGGCGGATGTGGAAAAGCCACACGCTCCCGAAAAACGCGTTCGGCGTCCCCGAAAACCTCGCGTTTCGCAGGACTTCAGTTGGCTGTTGTATATCGCTGGCCCAGTTGTGCTGACACTGTTCGGTTTGGTGCTGGGCTGGATCATCTTCGGGCGTGAACCACTCCCCACACCGGAATTTACCCAATCGGCGGGTGCGACGACCCAAGGTCCAGCATCGTCAACCGGTTCGCAACATGGAGAGACGCCAAACCATACCGAGACGCTAGACACAGAAGCGGCTAACCCAGGACCGGCCAACGATTCAGATGACGGTGCTGATGCAGATTCGGACTCACGCTCCGAGGAACCTTTTGTGTTCCTTGATGCCGAAGGGTTTCGGAAGTTGTCCGGCAATGGTGATTTCTCGCAGTGGTCGGTATTTGGGAGAAATCGAGAAGCATGGGTCGCTGTGGGCGATGAAATTCGCTTGGAGGATCCCGACCACGACTCCTGGCTTGTCTCCGCGAGAGCCTATGGCGACTTCGAATTGCGGTTCGAATATTGGCTCGAACGGCGTGGCAATAGCGGGGTTTACATTCGGACCGGAACCTATTTCTCAGATCAACAACGTTTAGAAGTTCAGCTGCTCGATGACGATCACCCGTCCTATCAGGGCGTGCCAGCAATCATGAAGACTGGGGCTGTGTACTCGGTGATTCCCCGTGAACGGCCGGTCGATGCACCCGCGGAAGCATGGAATCATGCCTCTATCCGTGTTGAAGACAGTCGGATTTGGGTGAAGATCAATGGGACCGAAGTCCTCTCCAACGACTGGGGGTATTATCAAGATCGCTTAGACCGTGAAGGGATTGTTACGAAAGATCCGGGGTATATCGGTTTTCAAAATCACCGGTACAAAATTCGCTTGCGAAACCTACGAATCCGGGAGATTCCTTGAATCTAGCGATCTGATGGAGAGGTTTGGATGCGGGAAGGCATTTGCAGAACGAGTTTCAATTCTGTGTCGCCTTCATTCGTTGTGAATCACCAGCAACCGACATTGTCAGCTGCTCTATTGGGGCTCGACTTGGTCAGTTGGTGCCACCCGGTTGATTAGTCCACTGGCATCGTGTTTGAATCGCGGGCATTTTTATGAAGTTACTTGTGTTGGCGGACATTCACGCCAATTGGTCGGCGCTTTCTGCGTTGGATGAATCGTTTGATGCTTGCTTCATGGTGGGAGACATCGTCGACTACGGGGCCGATCCGGCGGAGTGTATCGATTGGGTCCGCGAAAACGCGACCGCCTGGGTGCGGGGAAACCATGACCACGCGGTTGCCCAACGAGTTGCTCCGTTGGGTGGTTCGGGACTACGCGGATTGGCCGCCGCCACCCGACCGCAACATTGGGAAGTTCTCGACACCAAACGCCTGTCCTTCTTGGCGAAAATGCCGGTGCAACAGCATGTACAGTTTGACGGCTACACACATTTTCTCGTCCATGCCACGCCCCGCGATCCGCTCGATGAATATCTCGGCCCCGATGAACGCCAATGGCGAAAACGCTTAGCCGACATCGAAGCCGACTATGTCTACGTGGGGCATACGCATATGCCGTTTCATCTCGATCTCGGTGACAAGCAGGTCATCAATCCCGGTAGTATCGGACAACCGCGAGACGGTGATCCCCGCGCGTCCTATGTGGTGATTGAAGACGGCCGTGTCGAGTTTCGTCGGTTCGAATACGACGTTGATGCCGCAGTTCAGCGTCTCAGGGATGTCGGTGTGGATGGCCCTCCATTCGAACTGGCCGAGCAAATCCTGCGAACCGGCGGGCAAGCGTTTCCGACACCGACGAACGAACCTGGGTAGGAAAATTAAAACGGTACGCCAAGTTCGCGGGTCAGCAGCGTAGCCGAGAGTTCGCCGATGAAGGTGAGAATCACGCCGACGAACAAGACACCCGTCGCGGATTGTGTGTTGCGGTATTTCAGGATTCGCCAGACCATCACCGCGAGCACGGCCGGTCCGAGGATGCCTGCGATCCATCGCAATGCTAGCCACGTCAGAGTGGCCCCAGATCCGACGAGTTGCCAATTCAACGCGAGCGCAATTGCTGACATCACGAATCGGATCAACACTGCAATGGCGAATAATTGGTTCGCTCGCAGTAATGGATCGTGCGACATCGTCGGAGCCGTGAGATACCAATGCCCCAACAACATCGCGACCATCGTCACGCCGAGTATCAGAGACGTGGCGGCTTCCGAGTCCACGCGGAACAGGTTTTCAAGGAATGACGTTTCCGGTCGTGCAGCAAACAAGACAACTGTCGCCAGCGAAATGGCGGCGATTGCATATCCGAACCAACACCCGGCTTGCCGGCGTTCGAGTGTCCAGAACACCGATCCCAAAAAAGCCAGGACCGAGATCACGATGAACAACGGCAGAAACGCGGCAGAAGAGGCGATCGTTGGGATCGTCTCTTCTGTGTTGCCGGTCAAGCTTCCAAGGACGCCGAGTCCGAGCACGACGAGCATCTGAATGCGGAAAAAGCCCGATGAGATTTTCGGCTGCGGCAAGCAGACCCAAGTGAACGACATGCCGAAGATCAGACGGGCGGCGAATTGGGCAATCATCTCGTCTCAACCATTTCCGTTATGAACGGCGGGAGTGTTCGGTGATCAACGCCATCGCTTCGGCTCGGCTGGACTGATTCGATTTAAACAACCCTCGGACCGCGCTCGTCACGGTCAAACTGCCGGGTTTGCGGATACCGCGAATCGTCATGCAGGTGTGTTCGGCTTCCAGCACGACAATCACGCCTTTCGGGTCGAGTTCGTTGTTCATCAGGTCCGCAATTTGGTGCGTCATTCGTTCTTGCACCTGCGGACGTTTGGCGATTTCTTCGACAACCCGCGCCAGTTTGCTCAAACCGGCAATCTTTCCCCGCGGGATATACCCGACATGAGCCACCCCCATGAACGGTAGCAGGTGGTGCTCGCAAGTGCTGTTGAAGGAAATGTCCCGCACGAGCACCAGTTCGTCGTACTCTTCTTGAAAGACTTTCTTGAAATGCCGAGCCGGGTCGGTTCGCAATCCAGAGAATAACTCCGCGTACATCCGTGCCACACGAGCTGGTGTGTCGAGGAGGCCCTCACGGTCCGGATCTTCCCCGACGGCGGCGAGAATTTCCCGCACGGCCCGTTCGATTCGCGGATGATCGACCTTGGAGTTCGACGGTGCACTTATGTCTCCTGTCGCCTCGGGCGGTTGCCGGTCGAGATCGGAGTCTTGGACGTTTTCGTTCACAGAACGCTCTGGAATTGGGGAATCAAATCAGGCAGGACTTCAAACAATTTTGCCCGCGTCGGGGCTGCTGGCGGTGGCATAGAGTTTCTTGGGAATCCGCCCCGCTTGGTAGGCGTGATGACCGGCCTGACAAGCAAGCTTCATCGCGACGGCCATTGTTGCGGCATCTTTCGCACCTGCAATCCCCGTGTTTAGTAACACGCCGTCGCAGCCGAGCTCCATCGCGATCGCCACATCACTCGCCGTGCCAACGCCCGCATCGACAATGACGGGATAATCCGGGTCGTCACCTTTGAGGTATTCCAGGCAAATTCGGATGTTGTTCGGGTTGAGAATCCCCTGCCCGCTGCCGATCGGACTACCCGCCGGCATCACGCACGTGGCTCCCGCTTTCTTCAAACGGTCCGCTGTCACCGGATCGTCGCTGGTGTAGCACAGAACTTGAAAGCCGTCCGCGACCAGTTTTTCGGTGGCTTCCAGTGTGGCAACGGGGTCTGGCAGGAGTGTCTTGGTATCGCCGAGAACTTCGAGTTTCACCCAATCCGCACCGGGGTTTTCCAGGCCTTCGAGAATCTCGCGTCCGAGTCGGGCCACACGAACGGCATCATCGGCGTTGAAGCAACCGGCGGTGTTCGGAAGGATTGTGTACCGATCGAGATCGATATACTCCAGAATGTTCCGACCCTCCGCGTCGATCAGGCGTTCACGACGAACCGCCACGGTAATGACTTCCGCGCCACTTGCTTCCAGGCATTCTTGCATCAGCTCGAACGTCTGGTACTTCCCTGTTCCCACGATCAAACGTGAGGAGAACTCGTGGGAACCCAGTCGAAGTTTATCCGAAGTCGACGCGGTTGCAGTCGTCATAATCAAGGCCAGTCAATTCAGTATGATCCGCAAAATCGAAAACCGTGACGGACAGTGGTCGGCATCGATCTAACCACCACCAACGAGCGTCACAATCTCCACGCGGTCTCCAGGTTGCAAGACGTGCTCGGCGTGGTTTCGTCGTGGAACGAGTTCCGTGTTGCACTCGATAGCCACGAACCGAGGTTGCATGTTCAACTCGCGGACGAGGTCGGCCAAAGTCAGCCCTTCGGAGACGGAACGATTTTCCCCGTTGAGAACAATTTCCACGACGCAATCCCGACCTGTGTTTGAACAGTGTTTCCAAGCAGTCGAGTGTAGACCTGCGGCGAAAGACCGTCAAGCAGGTCGATTACTGTCCGAGGTTGCCCCGCATGCGTTCGCGGGCGCGGGTCAAGATGGGACCCAGAGAATTGAACGGCACACCAAGTGTTTGGCTGATTTCCTGGTAGGTTTTGCCTTCCAAGTAGTGCAGTTGGACGATTCGTGCTTCTTCCGGGGAGAGTTCAGCGAGCAATCGTTGAACTTCCTCGCGGTTCTCCAGCCGGTTCCCAGGAGTGACACTGTCACTGTTGAGGCGGGCGGAATGATTACCGTTTTGGCTTGGAGCAGGCGAATCAGGGCGATGCCGACGATTGATTTCGTGGACGACAATCCGCCGGACGATCACGGTCAGATAGGTTTGCAGCGAACTACGACCGCGGAACTGCTGCAACACAGCTGCGTCATTCGCAACGATTTGCAAAAACACTTCCGAACACAAATCGTCGATTTCCTCGGGAGACATCCGCACGCTATGGGAATACGCAACATGCTGGATGACATGGACGAACAATCCATGATGCTGATCGATAAATTCCTTCCAAGCGTCCGGATCGTTAGCCAGACAACGCTGTAGCAACTTGCGATCATTTTCGGACAAAGCCACAGGTGAACCCTTTGGAACACGCCTCGGTCATGAGGTGGAAGTCGAATGCATGCGAATGGATGATCCCTCCGTTGGAACTACTGTACTTGCGCCAGAATGGCGGAACAAGTTGTGTTTACGGTTCGCCGGAAAATGGTGTCGTTTCGCCGAACCTGAACCCTCAATATACTATCATATTACCAAACCGGACCCCTGTCGAAGACTGCTTGACATGTTACCCCGTCATTGGAGGCCCTTGTTTCAGTAAAGTACTACTTGACAAGTGCTTCCATCGGGTCTAAGATTTGCGAAAATTCCTGCGGGCCGGTCCAAAATTGACTCGACACTTCCGCGGTATAAGGTCGATCAGCATTGCAGGAGACCCGTTTCACCTCCGGGTCCGTTCGTCATTTCGAAGTCATCTCGAGATCAGCGTTCTCACCAACTTTCTGAAGGAACTAACATGACTCACGTTGTTGCCGAACCCTGCTTCAATTGTAAGTACACCGACTGCGTCGTCGTGTGCCCCGTGGAATGCTTCTACGAAGGCGAATCGATGCTGTACATCCATCCGGATGAATGCATCGACTGCGAAGCCTGCGTTCCGGAATGCCCTGTGGAAGCAATTTTCCACGAAGACAACCTTCCAGAAGAGTGGACCGACTACACAGCGTTGAACGCTGAACTCGCTCCGCAAACTCCGGTGATCACCGAAAAGAAAGCTTCGCTCGCTGAAACCGGCGGCGAGTGTGCGTCGGCCTAATTCCGTTTGCCGACCGCAACATTCGAATAGAAAAAACGCCGACCGGCCATGCCGGATCGGCGTTTTTGTGTATTGACAGCCTGGAGGCGACTGGACAAGTTTCAATGGTCGGCGAAGGACTGTCTGCGGTCTAATATCGCGGAAGTTCGGGATTAATCACTTCGGCCCAACGGTCAATCCCGCCTGCCATACTTTTGACGTTGGCAAACCCCTGCTGGGTCAGCCAAGCCGTCACCTGCATGCTGCGACCGCCGTGATGACAGTGAATCACAATTTCTTTGTCACGTTGTGATTCCAATTCGCCGAGTCGGGCTTGAATCTCGCTCATGGGCAATAGCACCGCCGAGTCGATGCTGACGGTGTCGTATTCGGCCTGCTCGCGACAATCCACCAAAAGAATGTCTTCTCCCGCTTCGAGTTTCTGGTGGACAGTTTCGCAACTAACTTCCAGCGGATGAAGTGATGAGTCTTGCGACATGGCTTTGTCTTTCTGGTTAAAATTTTTTGGCAAGCAGCCCCCATTCTGGCGGGAAGCCGATGTGGACGCAACGCGGCTCATGAAGACGCCCTCACAAATTGTTTCCGTTGGCCAGATTACTTAACTTTCGGGATTTGATTCGTTATAAGTCGAAGGCGCCATCTATGATCGACGGATTCAACCGGGAGGGATGCTATGAAGGTCAAGGAGTTACTCGAACATCATGGAATTGCCGAGAACCCGTTCGGTCAGGAGGACGCGCAATCGGACCATGTGTTCCGTGAGCACTGCTTGAACGGCACGCACCACCCCGCTTGGGACAAAATCCTCGGGACACCGGGCCAACCGGCCACTTCGGTTGTCTTTGGCGAGAAAGGTAGCGGCAAGACCGCACTTCGGCTGCAAATCGTCGATCAAATTCGTCAACACAATGATAAATCGCCGGATTCGAAGGTCTTCGTCATTCAGTACGATGACTTCAATCCTTTTCTCGATAATTTCCGCGAACGACTGCGTGGGCGGCGTAAGAAACCCGAACGCGCACTGACGTATTGGCGACTTTACGACCATATGGACGCCATCCTCTCGTTGGGGGTCAAGCGTCTCGTGCGAACGGTGTTGGAAGCCGAGAAAAAGGGCGTGCATCCCGATGCCGAACTGACGGTGGAAGACGTCGAACAACTCTCCCCCAGTCAACGGCGGGATTTGCTGTTACTCGCGGCGTTCTACAACAACACTTATGACCAGGCCCCCGATCGCCGCTGGAATGAGCTGCGGCACAAACTCGATTACCAATCGTGGTTGAGTACCCACACGTGGACATCGAAGTGGGATTTATGGTTGGGGTGGTTCGTCACTTTGTTGACGACGATCATTGTGACCGTGAACTGGGGATTTTTGCAGATTTTCAGCATCTGGTCGCTGTTGATCCTGTTGATTGGATGGCTGCCATTTTTGCGTCGGCAATTCTTCATGATGAAAGCCGCGTGGCAGGCAAGTCGGCAGATTCGTGTCTTCGATCATCAGCCAAACACGTTGCGACGTGTGCTTAGCAAATTCGATTTTCGGGACATCGAAGGCCAACGCATGCCGACGAAGGATCGTAGCGACGACCGTTACGAACTCCTGTCGAAATTCCGCTCGATCCTGGACACGCTGGGGTATGGCGGTGTGATGGTGCTCGTCGACCGCGTGGACGAACCGCACCTCATCAACGGCGCTCCCGAGCGAATGCGGGATCTCATTTGGCCGATGTTCGACAACAAGTTCCTTCGGCACGCGAACATTGGGTTCAAACTGCTGCTGCCGGCCGAAGTCGTTCACTACTTGGGACGTGAAGAAGCCGGTTTTTACGAGAAGTCGCGTTTGGACAAGTTGAACCTGATTCAATCGCTGGAATGGACAGGCGAGTCGCTTTACGACGTGGCGACCGATCGCATCCAAGCGTGTGCGACCCCAAATTCGACCAAGAATCCCACCGTCGGGGATTTCTTTGATGATACAATTACCCGTGATGAACTGATCGGCATTTTTGCCCGGTTCCGTGTACCACGGCATCTGTTTAAGTTTCTGTATCGGTTGATGGTGGATCACTGCAATCGGTACACGAGCGAGAATCCCGTGTGGACCATCGACCGAGACACGCTGCATTCGAGCCTGTCAATTTTCATGCGAGACTTGAATACGTTCGACAAAGGGTTGGGAGTCGGCTAACGAAACTTCTTGTGTCATCTTTTTAAATTGCGATTTGAAAACTGGCTGCATCCTCGACACCACTGACGATTGCTCAACAAACCGTTGAACCCGGTACGCGCAGTCGGTTTGATATTCCAGTCTCGCGGATGGTGACGGAAGCGTGGCTGGAGTTACCGGTCGAAGTGCTGCACGGACCGCAAGATGGTCCGCGGGTGTGGCTTAGTGCGGCTGTTCACGGGGATGAACTCAACGGTGTCGAGATCATCCGACAGGTCTTGCAAAAGCTTGATCCGAAGAAGCTCACAGGAACCGTCATCGCCACTCCGATTGTCAACGTGTTCGGGTTCGTCAGCCAATCTCGGTACTTACCCGACCGCCGTGATTTGAACCGCTCCTTCCCCGGAACTTCAAAAGGTTCTATGGCAGGGCGGTTAGCGAATTTGTTTATGACGGAGATCGTCCGGCATTGCACGCACGGGATCGATTTGCATACCGGCTCAAACCATCGCACGAATCTGCCCCAACTGCGAGCTGATCTTCAACAGGAAGCGACCCGCGAATTTGCCGAAGCGTTCGGTGCGCCGGTCATCTTGGACACGCACACCCGTGACGGGTCTCTCCGGGAAGCCGCACACAGCTTGGGGATTCCGGTGCTGGTCTACGAAGCGGGTGAGCCGCTTCGGTTCGATTCGGAGGCCATTTCCGTCGGTGTGAAAGGGATCTTACGAGCGTTGAGTTCACTCGGAATGATCACTCCCCCCCGCAAAAAAGCCCCGGTTGTCCAAAAGTTCTCTCGCAGTAAATGGACACGGGCGAAACGCAGTGGCATTCTGCGGTTGGAAATTCAACTTGGTGAGGAAGTCGTCAAGAAACAGCGACTTGGCTCAATCGGCGACGCCTTCGGTGCGGGCGAATCTGTTGTGGCAGCCAATGAAACCGGTCTGATCATTGGCCACGTCAACAATCCGCTCGTGCATCAAGGCGACGCCGTCGTGCACATCGCGTATTGATCGCTCAGTCAGTCGATTTACGGAATCGCCAATTTTCATCGAAGAAACCGGCCTGCGTGATCTGTCCGGGCCACCGTGAAAGCGGCCACTCCTCGGACTTGGAATCCGTAACATCGACAATCGCCCAGTCCGGCAACATCGGTACCTGACGGGCGTTGTTGAGGTATGCATATTCACGGTAAGTCGGTCCGCTGTTGAGAACGACATATCGGTTTTGATTGAGCGGGTTCGGGTAGATCATCACCGGCACCTGGGTTTGGGGCGTGCCAGTGAAATCGTCGGTCGCGAGCGTGTCTTCATCCCATTCGATGGGCAATTTCCCGATGACCTTGCGAATCACGGCGTTGGAAGAAGGATCACCCCACAGTACGAGGTGGTTCGAAGCAATCTGTTCCGGTGTGAGTTCGACATCATCCACAATTCGCACATCGCCACGGAACTGGCGTCGCCATTCACCAATGGCTCGATTCAATTCACGATCCACCCACTTGCCGACGGCCGCGTGTGCCGCCGTACCCGTCGGCCGCACGAAGATGAACGAATCCATAAAAGCGTCATCAATCGGTCCTTGTAAGGCGTGCTGTTTTCGGAGTGTCTTTTCGAATTCTCCGGTGGACCATTTTCCATCGGTCTTGACGACCGAGAATTTCCAGGACCCGTCGGATTTCGGCCGCTGCCTAAAGTTTTGCTCGCCAATTTTGACATGCACTGGTTTGTCTGTCGGAAACGGAGCGTGACCAGCAGGAAACTCAAGCGTGAACGCGGCGACGTTTCGTGGTTCGACGAAGACTTGTGATCCGTCGATACGGGCATTGACACGAGCTTCTTCCCAGTGTTGTTCCAGGGCGTCCACTGTCAGCCAGTGCATCCGATTGTAACGCAAAGTGAATGTCGTAAACCGGAGACGGTTCGGAAATCGGTTGCGTCCACGTTCTGCGAGGCTGTCCCACTTTGCCGAGATGATCGTCTTCGATTCCGGGTGAATTCTGTGTCCCGTCTTGGGACCAATCACGTGCAGCAGATCGATGCCCTCGTAGTTGAGTGCTGCTTCCATAACATCGGCCGCTTGCTTTTGGATGTCGTTTTCGCCGCTGTAAGCAATCGTCGGAAGCTGCGTCAAATTGGCTGCGTAGCCGGGGCAGTCGTACCATCGCCACAATGTTTCTTCCCAGGGTTTGGGGTGCAGGGTCTCCTTCTGAAATGACTTCAGGAATAACGGCGTTTCGCTAAACCCCGCACCGGGATTGGTTGCGAACCAGCGGTCTGCGTAGTGCACCGCGAGTTGCCAGCACCCTGCTCCGCCCATGGAAAAGCCTCGCATGCCGATGCGGTCGGCATCGATCGGGTATTGCGATTGCACGTGCTCCAACGCTTCGAGCACGTCGATTTCCCCAGCGAATTTGAATGCATTCGAGTACCGTCCATACGGATGTAGCACGAAGGTTTTTGCAGGTGTGTACTGACCGGCAGAATGCAAACGCTGCCAGAGGAATTGGTTTTCAAGCGACCGTTCGCCCCGTCCGTGTAACCAGATGTCGCAGCGATGCGGTGTGTGTGTTGCGGTTGCAAACGATTCCGGAACAACAAGTCCGTAAGGCTGCACGGTTCCGTCCAGTTGGGAACGGAATCCTCGCACGACCAAGCCGGTTTCTTTCGTCCAGGGAGTTTTTCCGGCGGCAAGTTGTTTAAGTCGGTTGGCTGCGATGTTTAGCAACTCTGCGGCGTGCTTGACGTCGTTCTTGGAATAGAACTCACGGTGTTCGATGGCTCCCCGAACGGCCCGCGTGAAGATCTCGACATCGGGAAGCAAATCAATCGTTTGTGGCTGTTGATGCGACTTCTTCAATCGTTCGATGCCATCTTCGATCGGTTGAAGTTGGTCATACAATTTCTGTGTGGTTTCAGCATCCAATTCGATTCCGATTGGCGGAACCGCGCGGACGTTATCGGGATGATTGTCTTTAGGACCGTCGGCGTCGGCGATACCCCGCAACGGGCCTAGACAGCACAACAGCAAGCAAACGACCGCAAGTCGCAGTTTCATGAGTTTTCACTTCCTTGAGTTAGGATTCTATTGAACTCGTGAAGCATGACGCGCCGTGTCTGGTGTCGCAACCATTCGTGCGAATCCATGAGAAGTTCTGGACAAAGTTCACTCATCCGGATACGGTCGAGGAACCCCTAGAGTCCCCTTGTTCGGAGGGTGTCCATGGTCGGCCGCGTGTTCTCGCAATTTGCGATTCTCATTCTCATCATTGACGTCGGGCTAGGTTTTCAACCGAGCGTCTACGCACAGTGGGGGCGATCTGCTGACCGATCATACGCAGCTCAGCACCAGTTTTACCGCACGCTCTCCGCTCGCAAGTCGATGAATGAATTTGATCTGCACCGGCTAGCCGACTTCAGGTCCCTCGTTCAATTCGGCGGCGCGAGAATCGATCCGGTTCTTGAGGTCCGTCTTGCGTTGACGTTTGAAGCCTTGGCGAAAGCCGGAATTGAGAGTGGTGCTCGGACAAAACCGGCGACCGTTTCCCAGCGACGACGAATTGCCCGGAAGTTATGGCAGCGAGCGCAGTTGCAGCAAAGCAATACCGCGAAACGAGCCTTTCACCGAGCAATTGCCGCCTGGGACTTGGATGTGTTGATCGCCAACGACGCACCGCCCGTTCTGACAGTCGATGAGTTGTTGCAACAACTTACGGACGAAACCTCTCTTGAGATCACGCGGACAGCATTTCGAGATGTCTTGCCGAACGCACCGGGGTTCCGACGAATGATCGCCGAGAAGTCCGAACGGTATCCCCCGCCGCCGCCAATTGCGGCAGCAATTGCACCATACAGTCTTCTCGCGACCGAAGCGGATCGGCAGGAATTTCTCACGGCCTCCACACGGCAGAAAGCCGAATTGCTTCGACGGCTCCGGCCGGATACGAGTTCGAACTACACCAGTATCCTGGCGGGTGCGTTACTCGATAAGGACTTGTCGATACACAATCAGGCCAGTCGAATCCTCTGGGAGATGGATGACGATTCGGCAATCGCGAACGCATTGGGGCACTCGATCCGGCACAACTTGAGTGATGCACACATCGCGGAATTGATTGATCGCATTCCCGTGTTTCCAGTCTACACGCTGCCACACTTGCGTAAATGTTATACGGAGGACGATCCTCGGATTCTCGCCGCGTGCGCGCGAGCTATCAAACGCGGTAACCTATCCAGTGCGGCGGAGAAGGAGTTTTGGGAACGAGTTCAGAATGACAGTGGACGAAGTCTTGCAGTCGCGGAGTTGCTCGATCGGCACAGCGTTCAACTCGGCATTGACGCATTGTTGCAAGTGGCACGGACAGCGAAATCAGCGGAAGTTCGCATCAAAGCGTTTGAAGCGATCGGAACACAAGTTCGCGGTGAACGGGTTCAGCGAGCGTTGCTACATCACTTGGTGATGGGAGACGAACCTCAAGTGGAAGCGGAAGCCGCTCATGCTTTTCTTCAGATCGCTCCCGAGGATCACCCGAACCGTTCGCAGGTCCAGCAAATGCTGAGACGCAGCACGGTGGCGTGGTCCATTCAAGAAGTCGGAGAGATTCTCGCCCTGCAGTCCGAGGCGAAACGGAACTCCGAGGAAGAACAATTGAAGAACCTCAAAGCGCTGGTTGGTCTTCAAGATTGATCTTCCCCGATGGCTGGCTCATTCTTCTTTCCCGCACCCTTGCTGTTCGCGTGATCCAATCCTAGGATGACCATTTCGCACATCTCGATTGGGAAATGTCCGCTGTATCAGGAACATTTTCCTCACTTTGCCAGACGAACTAGACCATGTCACGCCAATTTCTCAATGAACTCAAAGATGGCGATTCCGTAGATGAGGTGTACTTCCTCGCGGACAAGCAACTTCGAGCCAATCGGAACGCCAATCTTTATTTGCTTGCCACGCTCCGCGACAAAACCGGCACGCTCAGCGGGCTGATGTGGAACGTCACGGAAGAATCCACTGCGAGTTTCCAGACCGGAGACTTCGTACGGATCAAAGGCAAGGTGCAATCGTACCAGGGATCGTTGCAGATGATCGTGACCGACATTCGGCCGATCTCCAGCGATGGCCTGGACCCGGATGATTTCCACCCCGGTGCATCGGTCGCGGTCGATGCCCTGCTTGGTCGACTCAAGGAAATCATGCTCGGTTTGGAAGACCCTTCGCTTCGCACGTTGATGGAGTGCTTCCTGATCGACGATGCGTTTCTGCAAGGGTTCACACGGGCACCGGCGGGAATTCGGGCCCATCATGCGTACCACGGCGGCTTGCTTGAGCACGTGGTCAACATGTTGGAAGTCGCCACACGCATTGGCGATTTGTATCCCAGTATCAACCTGGAACTACTGTTGTGCGGTATCTTCCTGCACGACGTCGGCAAGGTGCGAGAACTGGGGTACGATGCATCACTCACCTACACCGATGAAGGCCAATTGCTCGGCCATTTGATGATCGGTGTTGAGATGCTCAATGCGAAGATTGCGGAAGCCGAACGACTGACCGGCGATGAATTCCCGACCGAAACGGCGATGCGACTCAAGCATATGATTCTCAGTCATCACGGTCGCCCCGAGTTTGGCAGCGCCAAGTTGCCAATGACCCCCGAAGCGATCGCCCTGCACTATCTGGACAATCTCGACGCCAAAGTTCACGAGTTTTCGCGGTCGATCGAAGACGACCCGAACGCCGGATCGAACTGGACTCCCTACGTCAATCGTCTTGAACGGAAACTGTACAAAGGTGTGGTCGCTAGTGGTGGCGACGAAGGTTCGTAAAACAACGAACCGAGTTTTTTTGAGAAAACTGGCAAAAACTTGTACGAACACCACCGGAAAACCCCACTCATAAGAGTGAGAGCGTGTTTTTCCGTGTGGAGTAAGTTCGATGTTACGATTGACGCTGCGAACCCTGTTGGCCTATCTCGATGATGTTTTAGAGCCTCCCGAGGCCAAAGCGTTAGGGGCGAAAATCGCGGAGTTGAAAGTCGCGTCCGATTTGATGAATCGCATCAAGAGCGTGATGCGGCGACGGCGGTTGATCGCTCCGCCAGTGGGGCCGGATGCCAACATGGTGTCGGACTATCTTGACAACACGCTGTCTCCGCAGGCCGTCAACGAAGTGGAAGCGAAGTGTCTGGAATCGGATGTCCATTTGGCGGAAGTGGCGGCGTGTCATCAGATTATGACGCAACTGCGTGCCGAGCCGAAGCCGGTCGAGAACGCTAGCAAAGAGCATTTGTATTCGCTGATTCCGGGCATGTCTCCGTCAGCGGATGAAGCACCCGTCGCTGCGGCATCATCGACCCGACAACCAATTCCTGGTCATGCGGGAGTCGCCAGCAACGAGACATCCCGGGCAAGCGGTCAACCGCAGGCGGCGACCCATTCAGCAGCGGGTCACGCAACAGCGCCAGTTTCTCATTTACCGAAACAGCTCCAACCAGCACCGTTTTGGAAACGGGCCTTGGTTCCGGCGGGCTTGGTCGCGGTGGTACTCGGGTGGTTGTTGTTGATCGTCTACGATCCGTCCTTCAACAACACGACTACCGAGCCAGAGGAAATTGCTCAGAACGATACACTGACCAAACTTCCGGATGAACAGGCCATTACCACGCCAGAAGTTACCAAACCGAAGAGTACCGAGAATGAAGTCGTCGACACCACCGAGACACCGGCACTCACAGAGACCGGTGAAAACATTCCCATGAACCCCGCACCGCCAGGTGATGCTGAAACGGTTCCGAAGATCGACGTACCGAACCCCGGCGAGATCGCTGCAACACCAGGGCAACCGACGGTACCGACAGAAGACACTGAGGGTGACACTGTTGTTGTCGAAACAAAACCCCCCGCAACTGCCGCCGAACCGGCTCCCAAAGCGGAACCGCCAGCCTTGAAGTCGCCCGAGATGGTCTACGATTCCGCGAAAGGCGTCTTGTTGGCATTCGATCCCCAAGAGAATGATTGGTCGACTGTCGCGAGCGATACCCCACTCAAAGCAGATCAGCAACTCATTTCACCGATTCCCTTCGTGACTTCCATTCGTGTCGCCAATGGACGGTATCGCATTGAACTTGAAGGAGGCACTTTCGCACAGTTGCTGGCTCCGACCGACCAAACTGCAATGGGGGTGCGACTCCGGCGTGGGGTCGTCAGTTTGGAACGACCGTCCGAGTCTGCCGATCCTCAAACGATCGCGATTCACGTTCGTCGTTCCGTGTTAATTGTGCAATTACTCGATCCGGGCAGTCGATGTCTGTTCCATTTGGTGCCTCGTGAACCGTCTGCACCGAACCAAGTCCTCGACAGCGACGATTGGGAAGGCTTGTTCCGTGTGCAAGCTGGCCGGGTCGCGGTGAACTCGATCGGGATGGCGGCATTGGAAGTTGAGGGTGGTCAGGATATGCGTGTCGATCCGCTATTGGTGCCCATGGCAGGGGGAGACGCCAACGACGATTCCAAACCGATTGCCGTCACGTTTCGGCCGCTCGACCGTATTCCGGAACGACTTAGTATCAGTCGTCCTCGGCAGACAACCGCCCGCGAACGACTAGCCAGCACATTCGAACAAGAGTTTGTGGCAGGTCAGCCGATGAAGTTGAAGCTCAGTCAAATCGTCCAACAAGCCGAAGAACAAACACCATTTCAAGTTGCGGAATGGGGCGTGCAATGTTTGGACTTGATGGAAGCTATGCCCGAAATGGTTGCAGTCCTCGCAAAAACAAATTTGCCCGAGGAAGCACGTCAAGCTGCGGAAATCGGTTTGCGGAATTGGTTAGCGTTGAATTCCACTCAAGGCGAACTCATGCTCGCCGAGATGAAGAACTATTTCTTCGATGAGACTCCCGACACGATCTACCGGCTGTTATGGGGATACCGCCCCGCCGAAGCCTCCGATGCCGAGGTTGCCAAGCAACTCGTGGCGTGGCTCGATCACGACAACATGGTGGTCCGTGAACTCGCATTCTATTGGGCAAAAACTCTTTCCGGTGGCCGCGACTATGGTTATCGCCCATTCGTCGAGTCGAAGCAGGAACGCAGTTCCGCGGTGGGACGCTGGAAAGACCACATCAACAATACCGGAGCACTCGCAAAGTGAGTTGATTTACAGGTTCTGGCCGGGGCATAATGCGATGAGTGGGATGTTGTGAACGACTGTAGGTCGATCAAAATTGTTCCATCATCCCGATGCCCTCCCAATATCGCCGGCTCATTGTTTTGCTCGCAAACGATTCATTCATGGTCACACATGAAAACCGTAACCGAGTATCCTTGAGAACTGATGGTTTCAATCCGGAAGCTCGCGTCTTCTCCAGGAACGACGTGAGCGTTTTCGTAGTTGCCATCGGCTCAGCGATTATTGGACCTAAACGGAAGCTTGAGCGCATCCTATAGCCAGGACTCGTCTGAGATGACTCACAATACGGCGATCTTTTTCGATATCGAAAATTTGATCGGTGGCTATGGAAAAGCCTTATATCTTGATGAGCTTTCTCTGACCGACATCCATTCGGCCATCGTTGACAATGACGTTTCCGGGATTGCAATCCAACGGGCCTATGCGAACTGGTCGGATTCTCGGTTGAATACTTTGCGAGCCGATATTGTGGAACTCGGCATTGAACCCATTCAAATGTTTGGGTTCGGCAAAGGCTCACACAAGAATGCTTCCGACATCCATTTAGCGATTGATGCAATGGAAGTTCTGCTAACAAAGCCTGCCATCGATCGATTCGTGATCGTTTCCGGTGATGGTGGTTTCTCTTCTCTCGCGAAGAGGATACACGAATATAGCAAGACGGTTATTGGCTGCGCCTATCGACGAGCTGCGAATCAAGTGTTCGAGGCGGTCTGCGATGATTTTATCTGGCTTGAGGAGCCAGAGTCGGCCAGTGAGCATTCCCGAAACTCTGCCTCAGGTAGCGGGAATCATAATCCAATCGTCGCTGCCTACGGTCGAAAATATCGGCGTATTGAACCTCAAGATTCCAACTCGGTGATCAATCGAGGGAAGGAAATCCTAGGGTTTCTCTCCAAGAGTCATTCGTCCCGTGATGCACTCGCACGAACGGGCTTGAATATTAGCGTCTACAAGGAGCTACTCTCGTATCGAATGTTTGGGTTTGATCCGATCAAGTGCGGATTCCCGAAGTTTGTTGATTTTGTACGTCATACCGTTCATGGCTCGGCACTCAAACTCGTCTTGAAGGAACCTAGTGAGTACCGACTGATCAATCGAGAGCACGTTATTCGAGGCTTTGTAACTGTGGATGGCGTTCCAGGGGCCAGTGGACCTCATTCGCTTGACAGTTATTTCACTCTGTTGTCAAGAATCGAACCGCGGTTCCCGGTTCCGGATCTTGATGTTTTACATGAGTTGGCCAGTCACTTGGTTGAGTATCGTAACGATGTTCAAGGCATTCGTTATGCTGAACTTGTTGAAGGGCTCGCTGCAGAGTTTGATTATGGTGAACGTGAAATTCGCGGCGTCGTCACGTGTATGATCTCTGCGAAGTGTTTTGCGAGGCTCCCTCAAGGCGTTCCTTTGAGTGAGCAACGACTGTTTCTAGACTGCTCGACACAGTCGGATGTGATACAAAAGATTTATCAAGGAATGTATCAAAAGATCGAAGCATCACTAGGACGAGTGGATACCGAATGTCTGGAGCGAGTACTACCGATTTGGCAGAGCGTCGATGAACCGAAGACTTATGACGGTGACACGACAAGTCGACTACGATAGAGCGTTTGGCTTCTGTATAGCGGGTCTAAACTGGCATTCTCAGCGAATACGCATCGCCACCCGCACAAAAAAAAACTAGACATGGTCGAGTCCGGGGCTAGTATAATGAACTTAGGCCATCATTTGCTGTGCACGTAAGCGAACGCGGTTCTAAGAAAGAGGCGATCGTGAATTGTCACGTCGCATTAGTGGTCAAGTCGCTTGACGGTTTTTCCAAAGAGCGTGGGCGATGATTCCGGTTGCCGTCAACGCGATGAACCATTTGGCATAGACTGTCCATGGACGTCCGGGAGGTTCAGCCGCGTTGATTTTGGTGATGGCATCTGCGGCATGTGTGCGGACGGATTCTTCGGGATCGGCTTTCTGAAGTTTGCGTAAAGCTGGGGTCTTATTTCGGGCGGCATAACCGGATTCGCCAAGCGCATCCACGATCGCGACTCGAACGGGGGTCGGTTCGGCTTCGATTTGCTCCAATGCAGATCGCAGGACCTCGGCGGCATTTTCGGACGTTGACGACAACTCTCCCAACGCCATGGCTGCTTCGACACGGATTTCCGCGGTTCGTCCCGATTGGAATGCGTCTATCCAAAGTCGTTCCGCGGATGCCGAAGACGGCGCGGGAGTCAAGAACGAGATCACCCAGAATGCAATCACAGCAGCCACACCGGCGGCTATCGGAAGCGACCAATTTGGGGAATACGTGGGAATGTCGGCTTCGGTGGCGGGAGTTGCAACGGTCTTGGTGTCGTTGAGTTCCGCATTCCGCAGGGATTCCAATGGTCGACCGACCGGTTGGTTTCCAACGCGGCTTTCGCTGGCTCGGCGTCGTGGTTCCACGACAACAATCGAGGAGATCTCCTCCAAACGCCGTTGAACGACTTGAGCACTCGCTGGCCGGTCGGTTGGTTTTTTTTCCAGTAGCTCATGGACGAGTTTTGCAAGGGCCTCCGGGCAATCGGGATTGAGGGATCGAATTGGATTCGCGGTGTCTTGGATGTGTTTATGAAGAATTGCGGCCGGCGTATCGGCTTCAAATGGTGGGCGACCGGTCAGCAATTCGTAGAACACGCAACCCAATGCGTATAAATCGACTTGGCCGGTCATCGTTTGACCGCGAATCTGCTCCGGTGCCATGTAATGGAACGTACCCATCGTCTTGCCGGCAGAAGTGATCTTGCGAGCGGCGGCAACGGTGGCCAATCCGAAGTCACTGAGTTTGAGTCGCCCTTCTCTTGTGATCAAAAAGTTGCCGGGCTTCACATCGCGATGAACAACTTGATGTTCGTGTGCGTAGGCCAATGCAGCGGCCATCTGTTGGCCGAATTCGACAACCTTGTTCCAAGGCAACCGCCGTTCCTGACGGAGCAAATCGTCCAGGGCGCCGCCTTCAACGAGTTCCATTGCGTAGAATCGGCGTTTGTTTTCGCAGGCTCCGCCGAAGCACCGTACGATGTGTTTGTGCTTGAGGTTCTTGAGGATTTCCAGTTCCCGTTCAAACCGAGCGAGGGCTTGCTCGTCTTGCACGTCTCTGGGGAGCAACTTGACGGCGAGAATCCGATCATTGACCACGTAGCGTGCTCGGTAAACAACTCCCATACCGCCTTCGCCGATTTGATCGAGAAGTTCGAACGGCCAAATCCAGCGGTCTTCGGAGTCCATGTTCAATCCACCTGCTTGTAGTGCGGATGTTGTTCAAACGGGTACGTCTAAGATGATTGTAGGATCTCAGTCATGGCCAAGATGGTGGTTTCGATGTCGTTTTCCGTCGTCATCGGTCCCACACTGAAACGCACGGTCCCGCCGAAATCACTCGTTCCCATTTGCCGGTGTACACCTGGAGCACAATGCAAGCCGGCTCGGGTTTGAATCTGAAAACTCTCATCGAGAATACTCGAGAGAATTTGTGGTTCAAACCCATCCACCGTGACACTGACAATCCCAATTTGCCGACTTGGATCGTTAGGGCCATGGATTTGCAGACCGTCGATCGCTCGAAATCCGTCCAGCAATTGTTCCAGTAAAGCTTGTTCGTGCTGGCGGATTGATGGAATTGTGCGTTTTTGGATGTACGTCAAACCGGCTTCGAGTCCGAACAACCCCGGAGCATTATGATTGCCGGATTCGTATTTGTCTGGGAGAGTCTCTGGTTGTGACTGCAATTCACTAACCGATCCCGTCCCGCCCTGCCGGATGCTTTGCAGTTCTTCCTCGACGCCGGGTTTCACATAGAGCACGCCGGTTCCCAATGGGCCCAATAATCCTTTGTGGCCGGGACACGCCAGCAGATCAATGGGGGTTTGCCGGAGATCGATCGGCACAACTCCGGCGGTCTGGGCGGCGTCAATGAGGAGGCGAACTCTGGCGGTTCGTGCGATTTCACAAAAGTCGGCGAGAGGTTGCAGTGTACCGGTCACATTCGACGCATGTGTCAACGCGATCAGTTTGGTTTCGGGACAAATGGCGTCGCGCACGTCGCTGGGATCGATCTGTCCCGATGAGTCAGCGGAAACGAATGTCACATCAATCCCGCGATGCTCTTGCAACCACGCCAGCGGTCGGAGCACGGAGTTGTGTTCCATCTCGGAACTCACCACGTGATCACCGGGTTGAAGCAACCCATGAATGGCAAGGTTCAAGCTGTCCGTGCCGTTGCTTGTAAAAATAATGCGGTCTGGCGATTCCGCTCCCAGGAGTTCCGCAAGCCGTTTGCGTGCAGACCGCACAGTTCGCGAGACCTCATTACCAGTTCGTGTTGCACCACGACCGACCGCCACGCCGAGTTCCCGCTGATAACGATCAACCGCTGTGTAAACTTGCTCTGGTTTGGGGTAACTCGTCGCTGCGTTATCGAGATAAATCCGCGTACTCACGAATCACCCCCCGATGGAATACATAGGCCGATCGGGTTGTAGGAATCGGGCCGTATTGATCTCATGCCCTTCCCATTTGCCCCGAATGCTTTCGCGGACGGCCTCACGAATTTTGTCGTCGCTGGCTTCGCCCCGGAGCATGGACTTGATGTCCGTCTCTTCCAAGCTGAACAGGCAATTGCGAATTTTGCCGTCTGCGGTGAGCCGGAAACGATTGCAACTTTGGCAGAACGGTTGACTCACCGAACCGATGAACCCGATTCGGCCGATTCCGTCCGCGAACTCGAAATCGGTTGCGGGGGCGGTCGGGTCTTGCGTTGGCAGCGGTTTGAGCGGAGCAATCTCCTGCGAGAGAACATCGATGATTTCTTGCGAATACAAGACTTTCTCACGTTCCCAGGCGTTGTCGGCATCCAGGGGCATGAACTCGATAAAACGAATCTCCGCACCGGTCTCGCGGGCAAACTTCCCGAAGGGAACGATTTCGCTTTCGGTCATCCCACGGATGCTGACTGCGTTGACCTTCACCGGATCGAACCCGACGCGTTGTGCTTCTTGAATTCCTTCCAAGACTTGCTCATAGCCCTCACGACGGGTGATTTCTTGGAATTTCACGGGGTCCAACGCATCCAGACTGACATTAATTCGCCGCAGCCCGGCATCCCACATGGCTTGGGCGTGTTCGGCGAGCAGAATGCCGTTGGTCGTGATACCAATGTCACGGATTTGCGGAATCGCGGCCAGTCGCTCGATCAGCGAAGGCAAATCCCGTCTCACGAGCGGTTCCCCACCGGTCAGGCGGATTTTGTCGACGCCCAACGGCACGGCCAACTTCACAAACCGCTCGATTTCCTCGAACGATAGAAGTTGAGCCCGCTGCATGAATTGCACGTTCTCGGCAGGCATGCAGTAGAAACAGCGGATGTTGCAGCGATCGGTCACGCTAATCCGCAAGTTGTTGTGAACGCGACCGAAGGAATCGACTAATCGTTCGGGCATGGGCTTAAAGTCTGTTCCTGCCGAGGTGGTGTGATGGAATTCGGGGCAGAAATGGCAATAGAGTCATTACTCTGACTCCATTCTCACAGTCAATGAACAGATTGCAATGGTCCAGGTCACGGATTCCCGTTCCGATTGGCTTGTTCCTCGTCGAAAGTCCAACGGGCGCGGAAATGCAAGCGGTGCCGAATGGCACAAGCATCGGAGTTTGGCAACCGAATTCGCCCGGTCTGCTGAAAATGCCGTTCCGTTGCTTCGATCAAAGCCGTATTCACTTCCACCGGGTCGGCGACCACATGTCCTCCGCTTCGGAGTGCCTGACGCAGTTGTCGTTCGGCCGGAGCCAATGTGGTTACTTCCGCAACTCGTAGCGGTACCACGATTTGCTGATAGTCGGCACTGCAAACATAGGCTGGTCGATGAGCAGCGATCCGAATGCCGTACCAATAGCGACTCCGCCGGATTGTACAGTAAACCGCTTCACTTGAGTTCGACTTCTCTGTGTGGAGTTCCCATCCCTCGGCTCGTGCGAGATCGATGGCCACGATACGAAGGTGCTTGACGGCGTTGATAAATGCCGGAGTTGGTTCAGGGGAGAAATCGATTGCGTTCACTGGAACTTTATACGCGTTCAACACGTCAAGTTTTCAAATTTCTCAAGCGGTTTTTGGAAAAGGACACTGGTTCGATGCGACAACTCCTTCTGATGACTTGTCTTGTGACGTCTGGTGTTGGTGTGTTGGCTTTGGTCACTGAGTTCGATCCGTTTGCGTCCGCTGGAGAACAGGATCCCTCAGGGGTACCCGTCGCGGCCGAGCCCATCGTGATTGGTCCCGCAGCAGATCCTGTCGCTCAAGTTTGGAATGGTCCCGCTGAGACGCCCTTCAACAGTTCTATCGAAACGCGATTGCAAAAGCAGCTCTTGGAAGCCGTTCATTCTCGGATGGCTGGAATGTCGCCGGAGGAACTGCGACGGTTGATCGCTCTTGTCGAGACCGAAGAATTCCAAGTGCCGCCCGCTGCTCAGGAAATCCTCGACAGTTACCACGCTCAGGCCAATGCCGTTCAGTCGGAGGCCAATCAGAAGATCAGGAAGTTCCGTCAAGCGGCCGTTGAGGATCTCAAGGAACTTCTAGCCCGTTTCATTGACCAGAAAGAATTCGAGGAAGCGGTTGCCGTTCGGAATGCATTGCGGGCGTTGGTGATTCCCGCCACCGAAATTCAGGCGGATCCAGGAACTCTGACCAGCTTCACTGGGAAAAAGCAGCGTGTGCATTACTTTCGGATCACCGGTGACGCGATTGGCTCCGTCTGGGGCACGGGGACTTACACGGCCGACTCTGATCTCTCCACGGCCGCCGTCCATGCAGGCATCTTGAAGTCGGGACAAACGGGGGTGATCCGCGTGACACTGTTGCCCGGCCAAGAAAAATACCCCAACTCGACCCGCAATGGCGTCACCACGTCCGCCTGGGGAAATTACGGGGCGAGTTACCGAATCTCACGCAGTATCGCCGGTGATTTCGACGTGTCGCCGGAAGTCTTGGAGGATCCGAAATCGGATCCGTTGGAAATTCCAGAAGCGACCCCGGCCTCACCGTCAGAGCCCGACCCTGCGTCGGAACTTGACTCCAGTCCGATCGATGAATGAAGTCCGACCAGAAGCGGCCCCTTGATTCTCCGAACGTCACTCGATTATTCTCGCGGAACACGGGAATCAAGCGCAACCGAACTTCTACAGAGGATGATTTCATGACATTTCGGACTGCTGCTCTGACTGTTCTACTGGCTTTAGCTCCGGTCGCGACGCAAGCCAAACTTGTGACGAAAGAAGTTCCATACGAACACGATGGCACAAAGCTCGTCGGGTACTTGGCTTACGATGACAAGTACGACACGCCTCGCCCTGGGGTTCTTGTGGTGCACGAATGGTGGGGGCTCAACGATTATGCTCGCAAACGCACCGAGATGCTCGCCGAACTTGGCTATGTGGCCTTCGCTCTCGACATGTATGGCGAGAAGGTGACTCAGCATCCGAAGGAGGCGGGCGAATGGTCCGGAGCGATTCGCTCAAACGTGAAGCAATGGCGTGAACGGGCATTGAGTGGACTGAACGTGTTGACCGCTCAAGACAATGTCGATTCCGAGAACGTCGCCGCTATCGGCTACTGCTTCGGTGGTTCCACAGTCTTACAGATGGCCTTTGCCGGCGAGAAACTCAAAGCCGTCGTGACGTTTCATGGCGGATTGGTTGTTCCCTCCGAGGAGGAAGCCGATGACATTGAGACAGCCGTTCTGGTGTGTCACGGTGCGAGTGACAGCTTCATCCCCGAGAAGACCGCCCAAGAATTCCGCGAAGCACTGACCAAAGCCGATGTGGACTGGATGATGGTCTACTACGCAAACGCCAAACACGGGTTCACAAACCCCGGAGCCGACGACTACGGCCTGCCGCCACTCGCTTACAACAAAAAAGCCGATAAGCGATCGTGGACGGACATGAAATCCTTCCTCAAAGAGAAGTTGAAGTGACCCCGTCGCGGGACGATATGACTCAGGTCTTCGACGCCTCGAACTTCGATACCTATTGTGAGACGCTAGCGGATCGCGAGGCAGTTTTTCGGCGGATTCTCGATCAACACGGGCGTCCGCCGCTTTGGCAGCGAGAGCCAAACTTCACCACGCTAGTACGGATCATTCTGGAACAACAGGTCAGTTTGGCTTCCGCGAATGCGACCTTCACGAAGCTGACGCAGTGCGTGTCGAAGTTCACGCCGGACGAACTGCTCCAATTGTCGACTGAGGACATGCGTGCGTGTGCCGTAAGTCGGCAAAAAACGCGTTATTTGCACGCACTGTCCGATGCGGTGTTGTCGAATCAACTCAACATCCCTGCCCTAGCCCAACTCTCTGATGACGTTGTCCGTCAGCAACTCACACAAGTCAAAGGGATTGGCCAGTGGACAGCCAACGTCTTCTTGATGTTGGCTCTCAACCGGACGGACTGTTTTCCCTCGGGTGATGTCGCGTTGAACAACAGTCTTCGGCACGAATTCGAGTTGTCTACCGAACAGTTCATGGAAACCAGCCAAAGCTTGATTGCCCGTTGGGCCCCCTTGCGGACGATCGCGGCCTATCTGCTTTGGCATGCATACATTCAGCGGAAGAACATCACATTCGCTGGCTGAAACGTTGCTATGTTGACTCCACGAGGTCATCAATTTCTTCTTCCGGCTCGTGTCCGTACGCCACAGCGAAGTACTCAATCGCGAAAATCACAATTCCGGCGACGACCAAGATACCCAAGGAAATCCATGTGCTTGTGGCATCAAAATCCGGCATGATATTTTGATAGACTTTCTTTTTCAGTTCCGTTCCCGGTGGTGTCAGCTCAATCTTGAATGGCCAAATCTTGCGGAGTGAACCCAACATAAAACCACAGAGAATGGCCATTGTCGGCGCTTCGTAGTGCTTGAGTAAATACTTCAACAGCTTACTGAAACTCAGAATCCCGATCATCGCCCCCAGTCCGAACGCTGCGAGTATCAGCCCGTTTCCAGAGAGGTCCGTGCCGTGTCGCATCGCACGGAGTGCGCCCGTGATATCCGTGTACGTGCCCAAAATGAGCAAGATAAACGCGCCGCTGATGCCGGGAAGCAACATCGCACAAATGGCGATCATGCCACAGAAGAAGATGTAGATCGGTCCGGTGGGCGGGTCTTGCAATGCCGGTACACCGACCAGCAAGAACGCGAACACGGTCCCCAGCAACAACAGACCAACGCTACTGACATTCCAACGCGGCACGAGTCGGGCGACGATCCACGCCGAGGCGAGAATCATGCCGAAGAATGCCGCGAAAGTTTGTTCCTGACGGTGTTCGAGTAGCCAGTGCATCAAGTTGGCAAGTAAAACGACGCCGGTCAGGATGCCGAGTCCAAGTGCGACTAGAAAACCCAAATCGATGTAGCGGGCCGCCGACACCCATTCCCGTTTGCGGAGATGGCCAAGAAATGTGGTGTCGAACCGACTGACAGCCGTTACCAATCGTTCATAGATGCCGAGAATCAATGCGACCGTACCGCCGGAGACACCGGGGATGATGTCGGCACCACCCATCAGAAAGCCGAAACCGACGTGAATGATGTTGAACCAGTCGCTCAAGAGAATCCCTCCCGAATGTGGCGAAATCGACGATTCCCTTGCTCCGGTCGGAGGAAGTCGTCACATTAAAGCTTCGCGATTCGCGTCGCATTTTGAATTCAAGGCACCCCTTCGGTGCGTATTCGCGGGAGTCTATCGCTGTCGTGGATCATCTGCCAAGCCCGATCGCATGAAAAACTCGCCAACAACCGAATCCAATCCGGCTGATGTCGCAAGTTGCAAAGAGCGGACAGGGTGTGGGTTACGTCAACAATTGTCGAGAGTCAAAGCCTTTTGAAGGCAGCAGGAGCCAATCATTAAAGGTCCGGGATTTCGCCTCGATTTAGACGTGCGTCGCCTTTGGATCTGTCCAGAGTGCGGACGGCAGCGTAGAACCAGCGGTCGTGTGAGCGCCCAAAAGTGCACGTGCGATCCGGGGACCGGTCCGGTTTGGATGAAGCTCCACGAACCGCCCCGGTCCGCGCGAACGTTCCAGCCGTATTTGGTCGCGGAAATCGTGGTCGATGAGGACGAGTTCGCGGACGAACCGGTGAACATTCCAGAATCGGTCTCGGAAGCTGCTGCGGACAAACAACGCACGACCTATCGTGGTCGGCCGGCCAGAAAACTTTCAGAGGCCGAACCCCAAGAGAAGCCGCCACAACCCGCCACAACAGAAGAGCAGCCAGACGACAAAACACCGAACACGCCGGGCAAGCCCGAGGCATCCAAAGATTCCGAAGAGAAACCCGATCGAGAATCGAAACCCAGAAAGAAGCGTCGAGGGCGACGGGGTCGCCGCAATCGCTCAAAGAACAGTCCCGGCAAGCAATCTGGCGAAAGCTAAGGACGGATTCGAGTTCTCGACAAGCACGACCCAAATGCAACGAAGCCCGACGGTGTTTGACCGCTGGGCTTCGTGATTTTGAAATGACATTCACAACGCGAGTTTAGTAGCGTGGTGCTGGTTCCCAACCGGTGTTGAGTGAATCGTGCTCAGGGAACACAGGTGTTGGTTGGTTCGTTGCCGGTGTTGCTGGCAGCGAAATCGGTCGCAGTGTTTCGACCGGCGTCGGACGGAATGCCCGACGAGTTGCGGTTCGTGGAGCGACACTCGGAGCTGTTGGGCGGAAGAAGCTGGTTTGCGTTGGTCGAGGTTGGTAGACAACCGGCGGAATGGTGGGCGAAACCGATTGATACCCGCCAGTCTGGTAACCGGTTCCCCGATAGCCGGTGCCTCGGTAGCCGACACCACATCCACCTGGACCACATGGCGAAGTCGGTGCGTAGGTCGGTGCATATCCCGGAGCAACCGGACCGAAACCGGTCCCACAGTTTCCGGATGCACAAGGTGACGGACCACACGGCGAGCATGGCGCGGGCGCACATGATGGTGCACACGGCGGCGGGCCACAGGGAGCCGGTGGGTAGCAAGCCGTTCGGCCACAGCCGAACAACCAGCTAAACAAACACGCATCCGCGGTCTGCGCCGATGCCCCGATCAGGGTCACGGTGACAGTCGCCACGAGGAAAGCTTTTCGGGACAGTTGCATGGAATTCTCACTTGGTAGAGGTTCGATCACGCGAGCCGCCTCCGCAGCGGTTCACGGTGAATGGCATGTCATGAACCTACCCAATGTGCCGTAACTCAGCGCGCGAAATCCAGACTCTTTCGCTCGAACCCATGTTGATTCTCAACAACACCCACGTGGGACCGTTTCAGATTACGGGGACTCCTCAACTTGCCTAAACCGAATTCTCAATGCACGTCATAGCTTCCGAACGATCCGTGAATACAACGTCAACAACGCGTTTTCCATAACATCTCTCAATTCGCTACAATACGACCCGGTCGACCCCAACGAAGACAACTTCTCCAGGAAAAAGGCGACATGGACAAAGACAGTATGTGGTACAGCCTCAATCAATTTTGGCATGAAACCGTTGTCGACTTCGTCGATCGAATCCTCCCCGAGGGGCAGTTGTTGAATAGCACTGCTCACCAGTGGGCAACTGCCATTGCAATATTTGTGGCAGGCTTCATGTTTCTGCCCGCGATCAAAGGCATCATCCGACTTCGGGTCAAAGCGATTGCCGACCGCCGCGACGAAAACTGCTGGTCACACGGGTTGGTCAAGATGGTCGCGGCCACCCGTTTTTGGTTCTTGGTAATGCTGTCGTTGTTCCTTGCTACGCTAGCTCTGAGTCTGCCGCGACGTGGTGTGGAGTTCAATCGGTCGGCGATCATCGTCGCGTTGGTTCTTCAAGCGGCCATCTGGATGAACGCCCTGATCAAGTTCGGCATGGAACGCTACATCAAGTTGCGAGCTGAAGACGCCAGTGCTATCACCACTGCCAAGGCGATTGCATTTTTAGTCCGCTGTGCACTTTGGGCGGTCGCCCTGTTGATGGTGCTATCAAATCTTGGAGTGGATGTCACCACGTTGGTTGCTAGTCTGGGGGTTGGTGGTATTGCAGTTGCGTTGGCGGCTCAGAACATCTTGGGCGACCTGTTTGCTTCGCTTTCGATTGTGATGGATAAGCCATTCGTGCTCGGCGACTTCATCATCGTTGGCGATATGATGGGCACCGTTCAACACATCGGGCTCAAAACGACTCGCGTGCAAAGTCTATCAGGGGAGCAACTCGTCTTTCCGAACAGCGACTTGCTCAGCAGTCGGATTCGCAACTTCAAACGCATGCAGGAACGCCGAATCGTATTTACAATCGGCGTGACCTATCAAACTCCCTCCGAGCAGGTGAAAGCCATTCCGGACATGCTCAAAACAGCTGTCGAAGCTCAGAATGACGTCCGTTTCGATCGAGCACACTTCAAGTCCTACGGTGACTCCGCCCTGCTCTATGAAACCGTCTACTACGTCATGAAGCCCGACTACAATCTCTACATGGATATTCAGCAGAAGATCAACTACCACCTGCTCGACAAGTTCACTGACGAAAACATTGAATTCGCTTATCCCACGCAAACGGTGTTCGCGGAAGTCGTGACTCAACCACCCAATACAGACTAAAACAGACCGGCTCCACCACCGGAGGAGTCATTGGGACCAAAGAAGCCACCTTTTCCAAATTGACCGCGACCTTGGAACGAGCCGCCCGTTGGCATTTGGAGATTGTTTCTCTTTTTTGCGACGTCGTGCTCCTTTCCGGGCCTTTTTCGCGTCTTGCTTGGGGGCCTGCTTGAGTGTCTTGAGAAATTGATATATCTCGCGTTGCACTGGTTGCGATTGAGTGACGATCAACGTGCTTTGGGCGATGGAAACTTGTTTCTCTGGATCGTCGGGAGTCCAAACTGCGTTCGGTATATGCCGATATAGTAATACCTGAACCAACGACGTGTCTTTCCATCCGCAATCTTCGAGGCTGCTCATGTTGTAAACGACCGTCTCAAGCTTGCTCTTCGCCACGCTCTGTGTCGTAACCATGAGAATGCCGTCTTCAGATATGTATTCCGAATCATAGGGGGCTAACAAAAGCGTGAGCAACGTTGACAACCGAATATTCTGCAACGCGAGATTGACCTCGGGTTCATGGCGATCAATTGCTTCCTCGGCTAGCGAACGCTCATCGTAGACAATCTGAATATCGTAATTCGCCGCGATCCAGTTCATCGATTCCTCAAGCGTGTTCTCCTTGAACTCTACCGATTCCACGATCGTGTTGCGAAGTTTCTGATTCAGTGTTTTCTGCCTCGGAGAACCGTGATCGACAACCAACTCCGTGTTTGGATTGTTATTGGTCTTGGCTGACGTGAGTTCGTCGGCTTTGAGTGAGGTGGGCAAACCAAGCGTTGCACACCACAAGACGCAAGCACTAAACTGCAAGAAACGCATTTGCATCAGGAACTCCATTCTTGAAACTGATTGACTTCACATCGATTGAATGCAACGAGGTTGCCGTATCGCTCAACAATCTCACCGCTTCTTTAAGATTCTATGATCGAGATATTTGCCGAGTGACTAGCCATGCCTAACGATGCAAGTTCCGATCAACTCATTCAAAGCCTGACACGCAAAGGTATTCAAGACCAGCGTGTTCTCGCCGCCATTGCAAAGATTCCTCGAGAGCGATTCGTGCTTGATGAGGACGCGGAAGAGGCGTATGTAGATACCGCACTTCCGATTGACTGCGGTCAAACCATTAGTCAGCCGTACATTGTCGCTCTCATGACGCAAGCGTTTGAGTTAACCGGCGACGAAACCGTCTTGGAAATCGGGACCGGCAGTGGCTACCAAACCGCTATTCTGTCGCAACTCTGTCGCCATGTTGTGAGCATCGAGCGGCACGAAGCACTCGCGCAAACAGCTCAGTCAACGTTGTCAGATTTACAAATCACCAACGTTTCGTATCGTCTTGGTGACGGAACGCTCGGCTGTGCGGAACTCGGCCCGTATGACGGAATTCTCGTCGCTGCTGCCGCTCCGAAGGTGCCGCAATCTCTTGTGAATCAACTCCGCAACGGCGGACGAATCGTGATTCCTGTGGGAGAGGAGTCATCGCAATCGCTGATCTTGGCCACGCGAACTCCTCAACAACTTCGCGTGGAAAAACTGTGCGATTGCCGCTTCGTCAAGCTCATCGGTGCCGAAGGCTGGCCCGCATCCGACGGTTAATGTGGTGTTCAGACCAACCGGTCTCACCATCGGTTCGATCTTGACAGAATCGTCGCGTCCGACGTATGGTCCCGCGCTTCTCTGAAAAGAACTCTCTCGGTTCGTAACGAAAACCGCGATTCATTGCCAGTTTCCGCTTTCCGACTGCGCGGTTGAAAACCGTGTCGGGGAGTCAGTCCGTTCGATTCCGAAATCATGTCGCAGGACCCGCCAATTCCAGATCTGCAAGACTCGCAACCAGACGTCTCCGCAACGGGGCGGTTGGGGCGGTTTTCTCATATGCAGATCGGAGCCGCTGCGACTGGGCTCATCCTCGCTTTGGCGGGGGTCTTTTGGGTGATGACTCGCCCTCCAGAACTGACGCCCGAGCAAAAGCTGGAACAAGCCTTAATCTGGCTCGAAGAAGATACGGCCAATGCGGATCGCAAAGCCAAGGCATATGCGAAGGCTCTTCAACAAACGGAGTTCCGCGACCCCGACTTTCCTGGCGCCCCCGAGTATATTCTCGGGATGGTCGCATTTCGTGACGCGCTCCGCCAACACGAAACGAACCGTCAACGTCTCTTTGAACAGAGTGCGCATTGGCTTGAGATGTCGGAAGGCATCTCCCTTCCCGATGATTATCGTCCCGATTGGTGCTATGCCACGGGGACGGCGTTCCATCAGATCGGCTACCCCAACCAAGCACAAACGCTGTTGGAGGAAGCCTTGGTTATCAATCCCAAAGTAAAAGACGACGTTGCGTGGCAATTAATCGAGATGGCTTTGGCGTCGCAAGATCCTAGTGAACTTACTCAGGCGTTGAGTCTTAGCGATACGCTCATTGCTAGTCTCGCTGATCAAACAGACGAAAGCGACGTGCTGAAACGAGCGAGATTGCAAAAGGCCCGAGTGCTACTGGCACTCGATCAGAAAAATGAGGCGAGTACGCTCATCGACGAGGAAATCGCAGACCTTGAAGATCCGCTGACGCAACTGATCCGGATCCAAATTGACATCGCCGCTGGAGACGACCAAAGTCTCTCGCTCGCCAAGTCCTCTTTACAACAACTTGTTGACTCACGAGCGACTGACAGCAAAACAAACCGATCGGCACAATTGCTGCTCGGGTATTGCTACGAGTTGCTCGACGAAACACTGTACGCCATTGATGTTTTTGAGAAGATTGCTAGACAGTATCCCGAGTCTCAGGAAGGACTCGCCGCCCAGTTTCATGTGGCTGAACTCCTACAACAGACCGACCGTCACGAAGAAGCACTTCTCTACTTTCAGACGGCTCTCGATAAGATCAAGCATCCCAGCCGTTTTCGAAATGAATGGCTCAATGTTGATTCGATCCGAAAACGAACTCTGAAGGCCTGGAACAGCTGGATCGATTCCAGTCGCTTTGAGGAAGCTCTCAGTCTTTCACAGGCACTCGTTCCGCTATTCACCACAACGGAAGCGTTTGAACTGAAGGCTCGGGCAACGCAGCAGTGGGCCGGATCAATCGAGAAAGAGATCGCCAAGTTGCCAATCAACGAACGTGAGTCTCATCAATCTATGCTCGAAAGTCGTTGGCGAGATAGCGGGGATGCCTTTGCCGAACTTGCAGAACAGCTCATTGCGTCATCCAAGTATGGAGATGCTCTCTGGAAGAGTGCAGACCACTACCGCCGAGGTCGCGATTACGCATCCGCTGAGCGGATACTAGAAACATTCCTAGGCACGCAGCCCGACCGTTTGTTGCCATTGGCGCACGTTTGGAAGGGGCAGGCGTTGCTCTGTCTTGACCGTGCTCCCGAGGCGCTCGAACACTTTGCCAGAGTGCTCAATTTTCATAGTACCGACCCTGCCGCGTTTGAAGCCGCGTATTGGATTGGTCTGTGCTATCTGGAAAACGGGGACGTCGCGAAAGCGGAGCAAGCCTGGCGAACTGTTCTCAACTCAGACGAATTGACTCCAGACGCAGAGGAATGGAGGCTCTCTCTATTTCAATTGGGGCGTTTGCTTTATGAAACTTCGCCATTGCCGACTGCAGACCTGTTAGTCGGACAAGACGAGGTTGAACAGCAGTCATCAGATTCCGTCGGCCCGCCGATCGCTCGTTTGAGTGAGGCTGCTCGATTCTTGGACGAGTATCTGAAGCGATACCCGACCTCAAGCGAAGCCTTGGAAGTTCAGTCCCATTATGCGAAGACCCATCTCCGCATTGCGAACTTACGGAACTCGCAGCTCACCGCGACTAGCATTGATGCTGAGCAACGAACATTACAAGCAGAGCGGCAACGACACTTGGCGCTCTCAAAACAGTTGTTAGTCAATCTACGGCAACGGCTCAAAGCGAAAAAAGATGCGACCGGTCTGAGTGAAGTTCATAGACATATCCTCATTGATAGTGAGTTTAGTCTTGGCGAGGTTGAACTTGACCTCCGAGAATACGCGCAGGCTATTGAAACGCTCAATCGAGCGGTTAATGAGTATCCAACAACGCCTCGAATTTTTACGGCCTACCTTCAAATTGCCACGGCTTACGACGAACTTGGAAAGCCAGATCAGGCCCAGAGTATGCTGCAGCAGGCGAAAGTGATTCTGCAGCGTATGCCGGAAGAGGCGTTCGAGATTACGTCGACGAATTTTCGGTCGAGAGGCGAATGGATGGAATGGATCGACTGGGCGTTGCAAGTTCGTCTTCGAGTCACTCAAAACTAGTGGTGCCACGATGAGCCTTGTCGCAAAAGAGATTCTGCATGCAGCCGAAATTCGACAGAACTACGGCATTGAATTGATTAAGCTCTCGCAATCGCAGCGAAACTTGATTGAGAGCGGGCAATACTCGCAACTCATCGAAACCTTGCAGCATAAACAATGTATTCTCGATCGTTTGCATGATTCGACATCTCCGAACAACCAACGCCTCAAAGAATGGCCACGTGTTCGTCAGACACTCTCTCCCAACGATCGGAGTTTGGTGGAATCGAAACTGAGTGAAGTCGAGCAACTTTTTAGCGAATTGGCTCAGGAAGAAACGCACTGTCAAGAATTGCTGATGGCTCAACGAGACCAGACGGCAATTCAGCTCAAGAAGCTATCGCAAAATAGCAATGTTCGAGCAGCGTACCAGGCGATGGTCAGCTCAGAGCCAGCTTCACGGATTGATATCGTCAAGTAGACGACTGGAGGAAGAAATGCTAGGAGTTTGGGAATCACACAGTACCCTACCGCTGCTCGAGAAAATCGCTGCCTTTGGCGAAAAGCGTCAGCAGGTTCTGGCGGGAAACCTTGCAAATATTGATACACCGTCCTACCGGACACGCGACCTGCCTGTGAAAAAGTTTCAGGAGGCCTTGCGTGCACAGATTGCGGGGCGAAATCAAGTGAATCCGACGTCGCCATCGGAACGAGGTGATACGGCTGCTCCTGTGATGACTCAGCCGATCTCTCAGAAACTCTATGAGGCCGTTGAGGTCAGCTCAGGATCGCAATCGTTTCAGGACGGAAGTAACCGAAGTATTGAACGGGAACTGACTGAGATGACTAAAAACTCGATGCTTCAACAGTTTAGCATCGAGTTGATGACAGCTCAGACAAATTTGCTACAGGCTGTGATTAGCGAACGGCCTTAGTCTACAGCATCGGGACTATCAAGACATTCCGATGCTTGGTGCGATCGCCAATGTCGTCTGGTTGTTAGTGTCTGGCTTCAAGAGCACGTTGACTTGGTTCCAATTGGGGAGTTGATCGATGTTAGGTTTACTGGATATCAGTACAAGCGGGCTAGTCGCACAACGACAGCGGCTAGATACCATCGCCGGTAACATCGCGAATGCGAACGCGACTCGAAATGCGGATGGCGAAGCAACGCCATTCTTGCGGCGTTTTGTGTCGTTTCATCCAGAGCCACAGTCGGCATCCCCGCAGTCCGGAGTCGGTGTGGGCTATACCGTTGATGTTGACCGATCGAGCCCGACTCGCCGAGTCCACGAGCCGGGACATCCCGATGCTGATGCTGATGGATACGTGACCTATCCGAACATTGATGTGATTACCGAGTTCGTCAATGCCATGGAAGCCGGGCGGGCTTATGAGGCAAATATCTCGGCTATGGAAATCACGAAACAGTTGGCTGAAATGAGCCTGCAGATTATCGCATAGAGATTGACTGACAGAATAGGTTAGCCGATGACTTCACCAATCACGCCATCTGCACTTCCGACGCAACTGCTGGATTTGACCGAATCTCGTTCGGTTTCTCAGACAAGTCCTGCGTCTGGGGATTTTCAAGAACTGCTAGTCAATTTGATCGGAAACACGGCGGAATTGGAACATCAATCGCAGCAGGCGATCGAAAGTCAAATGTTAGGTGAGAACATCACACAGGTTGAGGTGCTGTCAGCGGTGAAGAAAGCGGATCTGGCATTGCGACTAATGATACAAGTTCGCAACAAGATGCTAGAAGCCTATAACGAGGTTCAGCAGATTCGGATGTAGATGATAACGTTGATCTAATCAGTATTCAAAGTCAGTGATTGTCCTAGCACGAGTCTCTCCAAGTAGTTGAACTGAACCATGGCAGCGACACCACCAGAAACGGTTAGCAGACGTATTCTTGCGTCGGTCAAAGCGATGCCGCCAAGCCAGCAGGGCACGCTTGTGGTCGTGGCCTGTCTGCTTGTCGCGGGATTCGGGTACCTCATGTTCGCAGGGCCGACGACATCCAGGATCCCGTTGTCATGGGGAAAGACCTTTACCACGGAGGAGTTGCTTAACGCCGAGCGGACACTGAACGACGCAGGCCTTTCGGATTTCGCACGCGACGGTCAGAAACTGATGGTTCCAAAGGCAGAGGCCGAACGTTATAACGCCGCGCTGCTCGAGGGAGGAAGTCTTCCACAAGGATGGGGTTCCGAACTCGCGACACAGTTTGAGAAGTCCAATGGCGTTTTTGAGAGTGCTCGGACGGCAGAGGAGCGTAGTCGTATTGCGTTGGCCAATGTTCTTCAAAGAACAATTCAGGCCGTTCCCGACATCGAACATGCGAGTTGTGTCTGGGCTCGGTCGAAACCGGGACGTTGGCCACACAACGACACACGGGTCACGGCGACCGTAAGCGTTCGACCGCGACGGGGAAAACAGCTCACTCCGCAACTTGTGGAGTCGTTACGACTCGCAGTTGTGGGGATGATCCCTGATCTTGAGAAGGCGAACGTGACGATCTTTGATCAGTCGACAGGGACGTCCCATCAACCGGTTCCCGAAAACAGTCCCTTTGATTCGACCATCATGCGACGGATTCGCGACTTTTCTCAGGAGTATCAGTCGCGGATTCAAGCGGCGTTAGCCTATGTTCCAGGAGCAATCGTCTCCGTCAATGTCGATATTAACGATATCAAATCGCATATCGAACGCAGCCAGAAGTTAAACCCCAAGGAAACAGTCACAAGTTTTTCAGCCAGCCGCATTCGTGATGAAAAGTTTCGCCAGGAACGTGTGAGTGGAGAGCCCGGAGTTCAGAACAATCAACCTCGCAGTCTTGATTTGAATAGTGAACCGGAACGGTCACGCGCTGTTGCCGAAGAGGATACCACGACAACAACCGTTCCCTCTTTCACAGTAACCAACCAAGAGTTCTTTGCCGCGATGCCGAAAGCGGTTCAGGTATCGATTAAGCTTCCGCACGACTACTATGAGGCGATTGCCGAAAAGCGAGGCTTGATTCCAGGGACGACAGATGAGGAAAAATCACAATTCGACGCGGCACTAAAAGTGATTGAAACCGAGGAGTTGGCGAAGGTTCAATCAACGGTGGCTGTTTTGATTCCGATGGGCTCGCCAGCTTCGGCGATTAATGTGAGTAGCTATTATGCCATTGAACCTGACATTCCCGACATTTCTCCGTCATTGATGACTCAAGCAACTAGCTTTACAGAACAGTGGGGGAGTTCCATTGCATTGGCTGGTTTCACTCTTTTCGTGCTATGGATGCTTCGGAAAAACTTTCCGAAACTGCCAGACGAGGAAATTGATTTGAGTCGTGATCTGCTTGACAGTGGAACTCAGTCGGAGACCGAAACGGCTGCACCAGCCCCTGAACCAACCAAACGAGAGACACTACAAGAAATGGTACGAGGGAACCCTGAGATGGCGGCGAATATTATTTCGGATTGGCTGCAAGAAGTCTGATGTTGGCGGCGTATTGTTGGATGCTGTAACGATGCTCTGAGACAAGGATGCGGTGATGAGCGAAGTTCGAAAGGCTGCGGTTTTGCTTCTCAGTCTTGACAAGCAGTTAGCTGCTTCCGTCTTAGGGCAGGTGCGGAAGGATCTCGTTGAGAAATTGATGCTAGAGATTGCCAGATTGAATGATGTGCCCGAGGAAGAGCAAGATCGTGTCATTGAGGAGTTCTCGACGAGTGCGAAAGTTCGATCCCATATCGAACGTGGCGGGATTGATTTCGCCGACCAGCTCTTAAGGGAATCGCTCGGGGAAGACGGTGCTGACGCGATTCTTGACAACGTTCGTCAATCGTTGAGTTCAGTGCCATTTGGCTTTCTTCAGAAGGTCGGCGCTGACAACCTCATTACGTTCATTCAGGAAGAACACCCGCAGACAATTGCGTTGATCATGTCTCACCTGCCACCGGGACTCGCGGCTGAAGTCTTGAGCGGTTTGCCTTCGAGTAAACAGCTCGAGGTCATCCGCCGCGTGGCGAGCATGGAGCAAACAAACCCTGAAGTTGTTGAAGACGTGGAGCGGACACTACGAAAACGGATGCAGTCTTCATTCAGTCAGCAGCTTGAGAAGGCCGGTGGGGTACCGATGGTCGCTCAGATTCTCAACGTGACGGACCGCATGACCAATAAGGCCATTTTGGAGACGCTCGAGGACGATGACAGCGAATTAGTCGATGAGATCAAGCGACTCATGTTTGTGTTTGACGATCTCTTGAAGCTTGATGACAAAGCGATTCAAGTCTTGCTCAAAGAGGTTGATAGCAAACAGTGGTCATTCGCACTTAAGGGGGCTTCACAAGAGATCCGCGATCGCGTGCTGGGGAATCTTTCGCAACGTGCGGCTGAGTTATTGAAAGAAGAAATGGAATACCTCGGCCCTGTCAAAGTGAGCGATGTGGAGGCGAATCAGCAGGAAATTGTGGATACCGTTCGTAGGCTGGAAGAGTCAGGGGAAATCGAAGTGTCTGGGGGGGCAGAAGGGGATCAGTACATTTCATAGTCGCTCTGCTCATTCGATCGTTTTACTTAGCTTTGATCACGCGAAGCTCAGGACGAATTATCTCTTCTGATTGTTGATCACGGTGTTCTGTCGTTCTTCTGGCTTGAGTTGTTCTTGTAAAAGTCTGCTGTTATGGGGAATCCCGAAACAAAACGTGTTCTCAAAGCCGGCACTGCCCATTCTCTACAGTATGAGGTTGCCTACAACTTTGAAGATCTTGAGAGTCGTTGTCAGCAGTATGTTGAGCAAGTTCGGCAGCAAACTCGAGCAATGATTGTTGAGGCCCAAGCCGAAGTTGAGTCACTGAAGAAAACCTCACATACCGAAGGATACGAAGCGGGCTACCAAGCAGGCATCTCGAAAGCAGAACAGGAAATTCAGAAGCGGATTGATGCCGAGGTGCGAAAGCAGGTTGAGGCGAAGACTCGAACTTCAATCCCTGTGATTCAGTCAGTTGCTGACACACTCGCGGCACAACGTTTAGAGTGGCTATCGGAATGGGAGTCAAAAGGGATTCATCTTGCCGTTGCGATTGCGGAACGAATCATTCGGCGGGAAGTTGCCGCTCACCCAGAGAATGTCATTCAGTTGCTTCAGGAATTACTAGAGATGGCGTCGGGAGAGAACAGTGTTTGCATCTATCTTCACCCCGAAGATGCGGCGTTTCTCGATGAGCAACAAGTCGACCTAAGTGCAATGTTTCAGTCTGCGGGTGATGCCAAGATTCTGAATGATGAATCTGTCAGCCGCGGCGGGTGTGTGGTGCGAACCGAACACGGCGAGATGGACGCGAGAATCGAAACGCAACTCAATCGCTTGATTGAGGAACTTCTGCCTGAGGCTGACGAACTATGATGGACTATCATCAGCAGTTGGCCCAATCTGTACCCTTTGGGCTTTCCGGCCACATATCACGAGTCGTTGGGCTGACGGCTTCGGTTGCGGGATTTCCTGCGCCGCTGGGGGCGGTTTGTCAGATTGAGCGTGGGCATGGAAAGCTTATCGATGCGGAAGTTGTTGGGTTCCGGGATCGTGAGGCGTTGCTGCTTTCCTATGGCGATCTTGCGGGTGTTCGGCGAGGGAATCGAGTTCGATTGCGGCAATCGTCGCCAACTGTTCGTGTTGGTCCCTCATTATTAGGACGGGTCATCGACGCACGCGGAAGGTTGATTGATGGCGGTCCGCGTACGCCCTGCCCCACATGTGTCAATTTGCAGTCACCACCAACACCAGCATTGGAGCGGCCGCGAATTCAAACCCCGTTGCAGACGGGGGTGCGGGTGATCGACGGTTTTCTCACATGCGGAGTTGGTCAACGACTCGGAATTTTTGCAGGCAGTGGTGTTGGGAAGAGCACACTCTTGGGGCAGATCGCCAAGTTTAGCTCGGCAGACGTCAATGTCGTGACGCTCGTCGGTGAACGTGGTCGTGAAGTTCGCGAGTTTTTAGAACGCGATCTCGGACCAGAAGGTTTGGCACGTAGTGTTGTCATCGTCGCGACCGGTGATGAACCGGCGCTTCTGCGTCTGAGAGCCGCTTACCTAGGGACTGCAATCGCTGAGTACTTTCGGGATCTCGGTAAGAACGTGCTGCTCATGATGGACAGTGTGACACGCTTCGCCTTGGCTGGTCGCGAAATTGGTTTAGCCGCCGGCGAACCTCCTGCAACTCGCGGGTATCCGCCGAGTGTGTTCTCGATTCTGCCTAGGCTTCTCGAAAGAAGCGGGTTGAATGGGCGTGGCAGTATCACTGGGCTGTATACAGTCCTTGTGGAAGGCGATGATACGAATGAACCCGTTTCTGATGCTGTGCGAGGGATCCTAGATGGCCATGTGATGTTGTCTCGTAAGCTAGCGCATCAATCCCACTGGCCTGCAGTTGATGTGCTTCAAAGTATTAGTCGGTCCATGAATGACTTAGTGATACCGCAACATCGTCAAGCTGCTTATAGTCTGCGAGGGATGCTAGCGGCACGCAAGGAAGCAGAGGATCTCATTGCAGTCGGTGCTTATCGTCGTGGCTCTGATGTTCTTGTGGACCAGTCGTTGCAAATGGATGATGCGATCCGCAAGTTTCTCCACCAGTCTCCGACTGAGCAAACACCAATCAAACAGTCAATCGCGGAGTTATGCCAACTCGAAACTGTGCGGGCATCTTTGCCACGTATGGATGCCAAAAAGGACTCCACTGCGAAAAACTAGTGAATGCTGTCTTGCCGTTATTGGGATGTGTCTCTTGTTTAACAATCTGGCTGGTCATGGCTTTTAGATTTCGTCTGCAAGCGCTGCTTGATCTTCGTATCCGTAAACGCGATGCTGTTCGCCAGGATCTCGCGGATGCCCTTGCGTCGCAACGCGAACTCGACACGCGTCGGAACCAAATGGCTGATGACATTCACCGGCATGAACAGGAAGTCCGGCAGATGGGGAGCGGGCGGATTGATATCAATCGTTTGAACCGTCAACGCCATTATTTGGCTCATCTTGGGCAGAATCTGCGTCAGTCCGAGCAGGAAGTGACCGAGGCTGGCAAACTTGTCGAGCAACGGCAAGCGGAACTCGCAACGGCCGAGCAGGAAGTCCGGTTGCTCGAGAAACTTCGTGACAAACAGAGTGAAGAGTATTATTTCAATCAAGAGAAAAAGGCCGAGTTGCAGCGTGATGAAGCCTGGCTCAATACCCGTCCCATCGAGGAAACATCATGATTCGCAAGCTGATCTCGATACTCGGGATGTGTTGCTTGATTATCGTGCTTGCTGAAGCAGGTGGGCTCGCCTGGCTGTGGTTTAGCGGTGAGCTGACGCCAGAGCGTTTGCAACGTGTCCGTCTGGCTTGGGACGAAGAACCGTCTGAACTTCTCGCTGACGAGGCGGTGCCTGAAGATCGTGGCATCGACACAAATTTGATTATGCAGCAGCGGGTTCTCAGGGCGTTCGACCTCGAAACGCGAGCGCGCGAACTCACACAGCAAGCGGAGATGATCGTCCGTGAACGTCAACGAATCCTGGAAAATCGCCTAGAGTTTCAAACTCAACATGAAACCTTCCAAGCGGAGCTCAAACGAATTCGTGAGGAAATCCAGTCGGAAGCGAGCGAGCAGGCTCGATCGGTCCTGAGTTCTCTGTCGGCTGGAGATGCCGTTCCTTATTTGATGGCATTGGATCTGGATCGAAATTTGGTCCTGCTCAAGGAGCTTCCGGCGAAGACTTTGGGAAAGATCCTCAAGGAAATGAGTCAGGGTGACGACGAACAGAGGCAGCGGAGTGCGCAAATATTTGACGCATTGAGCCGTGGCGAACCGGAAATCTCCGCCACTCGAACTGCTGAACAGACCGCTGCAACACCAAAGCAACCACTTCGGTAAAAGGTCTGGGCGTTCGGGCATCCGGTGCGGTATCAGGAGTCGACCGGATGTCGAGTGAAGTTGGGTTGTTGAAGCAGACGACTCGGGGGACAAACCCTCTGGGATTGTTTTCCGGACCGGCGAATCGGGATTCGTCTCAAGATTCCAAGCCTTCAGTGTTCGCGGAGAAGTTCCAGCAACGACACTCAGCCGAACCCAAAGACACCACTACGCCGCAGGCAGCCGACCAGCAATCCAACGAAATTCAGCGGCCGCAACCTCGGGCCGATACTGCTCGCCACGAGAAACCTTCCAGTCGTGACTCGGAACTTGAATTGTCGGCCGATGATGCAGACCGGACTGCTGATGGTGAGCAGAGTCTCGTCCCGTCGGTTACGACACACATTGCATCAGCGGAGCCAACGGGCCGCCCACTCCGATTCGCGATTAAGACTGATGCAACCCCTGCTCCAGCGACGGACCAATCCGTCCTGAAAGCCCCCGTCGGGTTGGTCGCGCAATATACGACGACCCAACATACCACGCCCCCAGAGGGCACAACTGAGGACGCACTCGAAAGCCCGACTGAGATTGAGGAGATTGCGTCGGCGGAATTGACGGCTTTGTTCGATGCGAATCAAGAGTCAGATGGAGTTGATACGGAAAGTTTCGAACCCGCTGACTCATCGGCTGTCGACACAAACGAAATCACGAATAGTCACGTTTCGGAGCCCGGTGAGACATTCGCAGGCCAACAACAAAATACGAACGATGAGGCCCCCTCCCAGTCTAAAGGCGATGCGACCGGTCCCGAGAAAAATGCCGTCACGATCCAAAGCGATGCTGTTCAATCTTCTGAAACAACTCATGTTGTCGAGCAGTCGGTTTCCGTAGCTTCGACATCGGATCAGCCAGACTTGGGTGGTAGCAAGTCACGACGAAAACTCAACGAGTCCGTTGGCACCAGCACCGAAGCGGTTTCGGAGACGCTCGGTACTCAGGATTCCACGGGACCGGGACCGGAACAAGCGATCGACTCCGCCGAGGAGGCACATTCGTCGAAACCGCAAAACGGGCGAGCCACCGAGGCTGTCACCGTGCAGAGTGATCTTTCGCAACCGAACAGCTTCCAGGCTAACGGTTCGCAGCCGATTGATTCTCAGTCTGGAAACGGGGGACGCGGCAATGTCCAATTAGCCGCGAGTACGATCTCTGAAACCCAAGCGAACGAACCCGAATCAAGCCGTTCTGATGTGAAGCCCGTGGAGGCAACCACCTCAACCAGTGAGACCGCTCCTCAGGTAACAAATCGGACTACGTTGTCTCCTAGTGGTGAAACAGCCAAAACCGATGGAGACACGACACCACGATTGCAGACTCTTGTCGATCGGGTGGCGGAAGCCGTTGAGTCCGCTGGGCGTCAACAGTCAAGTCGCCCCTTGCGGATTCGGATCGACCCGCCGGAACTTGGTGTGCTGAGTATCGAAGTGCATACGCAAGGCGGGCAGGTTTCGGCGAAAATGCAAGTCGAATCTTCAGCCGCGCAACGTCTGTTGTTAGATCATCTTCCACAGCTTCAAGAGGCCCTCTCGCAGCAAACTGGTAGTTCGACACAAGTCGAAATTCAACGTAGCGAGTCTTCAAATAGTGATTCCCAGCAGCAGAGTTTTGCTCAGGATCAGGCCACCTCTCAACAACAACGACAGCATCAAGACCAACGGCGTGCGGCGGCTTCTGTGAGAAACTTGTCTGATGGAATAGAAACGCCCGACGAGAAACCCACTTCAGAGCCCGCTCTCAGCCCCGATCGAACTCATTCGCTCGTCGGTATCGATATTGAAGTTTAAAGCGAATCGTCGCAATCAAGTCCAATCTGTATTCTGAGTGAGATTCCTCCATGAATGTGACCTCAACCGGCTCCACCGGAAGCACATCGGCAAGTAGCACGGAAAGCGTGCAAGGTTTGAACGGGCTAACATCAGAAGCCTTCCTGGAGATGATGATCACGCAACTCCAGAATCAAGACCCACTCGAACCCACTGGCAACGACGAGCTACTAAATCAGATTTCGCAGATGCGGTCACTGCAATCGAATATCGAACTTGGCGAGACACTGAATTCGATTACCAATAATCAACAGCTAACCGCGGCGGCCTCGTTTATCGGAAAAACGATCACAGCATCTGTGCAAACAGCCGCCGGTTCGCGAGAGGTGTCTGGTGTGGTGAGTCGAGCGTTTGTGGCGGAGGGCCAAGCCTTCATCGGCGTCGGTGAAGACAGTGTCCCGGTTTCTGGAGTCCATACGATTCACGAATCGTAGACCGCTCGGCAATGCCGCTTGGGCGTCCAGTTTGACAATGCGATTCAGATTCTGGTCGTTCAACAATGCAAATTCGCCGATAACTATAGAAGATGCCGGCTTTGTTCGCTGGAATCGTAGGTTGAGTATAGCGAGGATTACATGGGTCTCACATCGGCATTGAATACGTCACTCAATGGTTTGGCGTTGAATGAAACCACAATCGATGTCCTGGGCAACAATATCGCTAATGCGAACACAACAGGCTTCAAAGCCTCGAATGTGCAGTTCGCGACTCAGCTCTCGCGAACGCTTTCTGTCGGTTCCCGTCCCACAGCCAGCGATGGCGGGACCAACCCTAGGCAGATCGGTTTGGGGGCTAATGTTTCGGCCATTGTGAAAGACTTCAGCCAAGGATCGATTACAAACAGTACTAGTCCTTCGGATTTGGCGGTTGAAGGCGACGGGCTTTTCATTCTTGATGGGCCTTCTGGAAACGTCTATAGCCGAAACGGTAACTTCACGCTGAATAGTGCAAGTACCTTGGTCAATGCCGATGGACTACATGTCCAAGGCTACGGAATCGACGAAGACTTCAATCTTGTGACCACTCAGCTTACTGATATTCAGATCCCTCTAGGTGAGTTGAATGTTGCTGAACGCACTAGTAATGTCGAGTTAAATGGTGCTTTGTACCCTGGGGGAGACGTCGGCGCGAACGGGGCACTTGTGACAAGTGATGCAATGACGGATTCTTCGAGCGGTGGCGCCGCGAACGCCGGTTCCCTATTAGTCGACCTTGTGGATTCAGGAGCCAACGCACTGTTTCCGGTTGGGGAAACTGTCTCGTTCGGCGGGCGGAAAGGCGGTCGGACACAGACACCACAGTCAATGACAATTGAAGCCACCTCGACCGTTCAAGACCTTATGGATCTGATTCAGGGAGCACTTGGTATCCACAGCGGCGGGACGGTTCCGGCGGACGGGAATACCGGGACTAATCCGGGCGTGACAATTACGGGCGCTGGTGAACTTCAGATCTTGGGCAATCGAGGAACAGCCAATGACATCAACGTTGCTACTTCGGACCTGACCGTAACAAACGGGGCGTTGATTGAGCCAACGAGCTTGGCCTTTCAAAAGTCGGAAACAGCCGTTGGTGAAAGTGCAGTCACCGACTTCGTGGTGTTTGACTCCCTCGGGGAACCGCTCACAGTGCGGATGTCTTCGTATCTTGAGTCTAGTACTCCTAGCTCGACGACTTTTCGCTATTTCTTCGAGAGCGATGATGATAGTGATTTGAGCACTGTGCTAGGCGACGGCACAATCACGTTCGATGGCGAGGGACAATTAGTTGGGGACGGGGTGAGAACCTTCTCAATCGACCGGAATTCGACGGCGGCGATTAGCCCCATGCAGATCCAAGTGGACTTTTCGAATGTCTCCGGTCTGTCTTCCGGGGGCAGTATCCTCGGTTTGGAGTCTCAAGACGGATCGGCGCCGGGGACACTCACAAGCTTTGTGACTGATGAGACCGGGGTAATCAACGGGATTTTTGACAATGGTGTGATTCGGACCCTCGGGCAAGTAACGCTGGCTCGATTTTCGAACACGCAAGGCCTGATTGAAGCCGGCGGGTCGAACTACATGGAAGGTGTGGGGAGTGGTCCCCCATTCATCGTGACACCGGGAAGCCTCGGGGCCGGCACCGTGCGGTCGGGGGCGATTGAACTATCGAATACAGATGTCGGTCGAAATCTTGTTGATCTCATTGTGGCTTCCACAAACTATCGTGGGAACGCTCGTGTGATCGGTTCAGTACAGACACTCGTCGACGAGCTTCTTGTTCTTGGTCGATAGAGAGGGTGACGATGATCAAGCTCACGCGACTTGGCGGTGAGGAGTTTGTTGTCAATGCGGAGTTGATCCGGATGGTCGAAAGTCGTCCTGACACTTTTGTGACATTGACCACGAATGATCGGTTTATCGTTCGCGAGAGCGTTGCCGAAGTCGTGAAACGAAGTCTAGCGTACCGTCGGCTCACCAATGGGAATCTGGTCGATCAATACGTTGGGAAACCCGCCGCATGATTATAGCCTAGACGGTTGAAGTTACAGTCGATTGCAACTGGTTGTGCTGGATCGTTTTGTTGTCGGGGATTCGGGAATCGTTGTCACATTTTGTCGCTCGAATTCTTAGTTGAACTTTCTGCGGTTCTAAGTCTCAACTACAGGAACTTAGAATTGTATGTCGATGGTCTAATGCCCTCCTAATTGGTTTCTTGAGCGTGAGTTCTCAGCGGAAAGTGCGAAGCGATGGATAAGGCAACCGTCGGAGGATTGGTCGCGGGGATTGCCCTGCTCCTCCTCTCCATCATGATTGCACCGGGGTCGAGTTTCGCCGCGTTTATTGACTATCCATCGCTAGCCGTTGTGGTCGGAGGGGCAATCGCGGCAACGTTTATTGCGTTCCCAATCGGGACCGTGCTCCAAGTTCATAAGGTCATCCTAAAGAGCTTTTTTCCGAAGCAACAGTCGCTGACTCCGGTTATCCATCAACTTGTTGAGTTCGCAGAACTGGCTCGTCGAGAGGGGATCCTAGCGTTAGAGGGTCGGACTGACGACATCGAAGACCCATTCATATTGCTTGGAATTCAAATGGCTGTGGATGGGACCGACACTGAGTTGATGGAGGGGATTCTACGGGCCGAAATGGATGCCATTGTGAATCGTCATAAGACGGGTAAGACACTGATGGACACCGTCGGTCGCTATGCACCTGCATTTGGAATGATTGGGACTCTGATGGGCCTGATCATCATGCTTGGGAATATGGACGATCCGGAAGCGATTGGTCCAGGGATGGCCGTGGCTTTGATCACGACGCTTTACGGCGCTATCGTTTCTAACCTCTTCTTTCTGCCATTTGCCGATAAACTAGCGTTTTACAGCAAGCGGGAGATGGAGGTCCGCGAAGTGATTGTTCGTGGCTTGGTTGCCATTCAAGATGGTGACAATCCCCGCGTGTTAGAGCAAAAGTTGATGACGATGCTTCCACCATCCGAACGAGCCAAGGCGGATCAGAACGCGGAAGCCGCCGCGGCCTAACGTGATTGCTAATTCGTCGCGTTCGGTTCACCAATATCCTCTGCATTTTGCTAGAAGAACCAATCGGATCACTTGCATTCAACATGAACGCCGAAGACTGAATGGTGCTCTCAATTCAAAGCCGATTCCGGTGCGTTGATTCGAATGTTGGCTCTGCATCTCAAGGATCGAGAGTTCAATCATGGCTGCAGAAGAAGATGATGCCCCAGGCGTTCCAGAATGGGTTGTCACTTACGGCGATATGATGTCGTTGCTGCTGACCTTCTTCATCATGCTGGTGTCGTTGAGTGAACTCAAAAGTGATAACGGCGAAGTGCGGGCGGCCCTCGATGCATTACGCGAGTCGTTCGGCAACACGGACGGACGGGCCAGCATGCCCGGTCGGTCTCTCCAGTCGACAAGTGAGTTCAGCAAACGTGGCTCCAAAGGAAACACGTCTGAAGGTGGGATCAAACAGGCTGGTCGCGATTCGACTGGGAACGCTGGCGAACATACAAGCGGTGAACGAATCAATCACGGTAACCACTTGACACTCGGGGGGCCTGTCTTTTTCGACCGTTTCTCGACAACGCTCTCAGCCCGTATGAAGCAGAACCTCAGCGCAATCGCCGAGGATCTGATCGAACACAATGGCCTGATCGTGGTTCGAGGTCACACCACACGCGAACCGTTGCCGGTCGATGGTATCCATCGTTCCGGCAATGAACCGATTCAGCCGGTATTGACGGACAAAATGGATCTAGCGTTTGCGCGTGCAACGGTGGTCGCGAACTTCTTGATCGCAGAAGGAGTCGGGCGAAAGAAAATGCGAATCAGCGCTGCGGGCGATACAGAAACTCACCTCCTGACCCGTGAAGCGAACCGTCAGGATCAAAATCGTCGGGTTGACGTATTTACGATTGCGAGTTATAGGAACGCTGAAAATTCTCAGCCGGACGAATCTGAAAACTAAAGCTGTTAATTTGCGTAACTTTTCTATGTTTCCTTCGCCATATGCTAAGTTGAAGGAGAGAAACCTCTAAACATTGCTCAGTGAGTCGATTGTCCTTTCAGCAACCTGACTTCGCATTTACTTCGGACCACGGGATCGTCTTGATTTCCGTGGGAATGAACCCTTCAAACCCATTGATCTCGATATGTTGAAGCTGATCATCGTCGCTGTCGTCTCGATTCTTGGCTCCGCCGGTGCGACGTATTTTCTCGTCAAGCCAGCCGCTTCAGCCGAGACAGAAGCAGCCCCCATCGAAGAGGAACCCGAACTGGACTTGGTCGAAGTTCCAATCGATACCTTCAATGTGAGCAATCGGGTGGCGGCTCCGGGAGCGGTGATTCACATCCGCTTTAAGTTGGTCGCTGGGATTCCAAAGGGGCAAGATATCAACTTCGACGAGGCGATCAACAAGACGATGCCAGCACGTATCCGAGAGGCGGTCGTGGGAGTTGCTCGGAGTTGTGGCATGGAAGACATCCAAGACCCTGAACTGAATGTCGTCAAACGGCAGATCAAAGAGAAAATCAATAAAGTCATGCGACAAAGCATGGTGACGGAAATCTTTGTGAGTGATTTTCGCACGATGGAACAATAACGATGCACTCGTCGCAATCGCCCAGCGACGTGGTTCGATTCCGTTTGGGCGGGTGTATGACTGCGAAAGCATGTTGCCCTACCCTGTCAGTGTAGTGCATCAAGTGATTGACGTTGATAGTCTAGGCTGAACTAGCCGATAGCGGAGACCACACGGACGTGGCCGATCAGGACGATGACTTACTCAGGCCCGACGAGATAGAAGCCTTGCTGGGGGCAGCGGATGATTCCGCCTCCGAGCCGCCGATTGAACCGTCTGAGCAAATTGATGCGGGGGAGATCGAGGATCTTCTCGCTCAGGCTCAATCGAACGAGGCTGAATCTCAGACCGAAGAGCTGTTGAACCAGGCGGAAGCCGACTTGGCCGCCGCTCTCAGCGGGAGTGCACGGCCCGAAAATTCGCCCAACGCTGAGCAGGCGAAGCCGTATCAGATGGAATCGTTCGATTCGGCGGCGGGCCAGTCTAGTACGGCGTTGCCGTTGAACTTCCTGCAAGATGTCGAACTCGATCTACGGATTGAACTCGGTCGCACGGAATTGCTCATCGAGGATGTCGTCAAGCTGCGAGAGGGGTCCGTTGTTTCACTCGACAAACTTGCGGGTGACCCGGTGGATATCCTCGTGAATGGTCGCCTGGTGGCTCGCGGTGAAGTCCTCGTTCTCAACGACAACTTCTGCGTGCGTGTGGCTGAGATTCTCTCGCCAACAATCTAGACCGCAGTTGCCAAGCGAATTGTGCCCGACGGTATCAAGAATTGCCGTTCGGATATGACTCCCGAGTTCACGTGGACATTTGATTCGTGTTTTGCGTCGTTCGCAACACTTCGCGCGCAATCCGTTCTTGACAGAATCCACCGATCCGTTGTAAACCCTCGGACGCGGAATGCTAGTCGTGTCAAATTGGGGTGGCCCGACCTCAAGATGGCAACACAGTTCGCCCTAGCTTTCGTGTGAAATGAAAAGCCATTGGATGGCCCGGGGAATTTCTTCTGGAAGGATCGGCAATGCGTCGCACTTTGTTGGCGACCGGGATATGTGTATCGATGCTGGTAGTAGCAGCCGACGCATTTGCCCAGGAATCGCCATTCTCGAATCGCATACAGCGTCCTCAACAGCCACCGAGTGCGGTTCCGAGTCGACCCCTACCGGCACGGCCTGATTCACCTTTGGCCAACACCGCGAACGAACAATCCAGCCGTCATTCCAATTCGTCGTGGGGAACGCTCGTTGCGTTGGCTGTTGTCATTGGATTGATAATCGTGATCGCCAAGTTCTGGCGGCGATTCTCTCCCGTAGGTACTCATACCCTGCCAAGCCAAGCCGTGAACATCCTAGGGCGGAAGGCGTTAGATAGTCGGCATTCTTTGACGCTGCTCAAGTGCGGATCAAGAATCATTGTGCTCGGGTTCTCGCCCCACGGTATGCACACCCTGACAGAGATCTCCGATGCCGCCGAAGTCGATGTGCTAAATGGACTATGTTCAATGCCGACGACAGACGCTTCCAATTCCGCGACATTTCGCGATTTCTGGATGCGATCTCCAAAGGACGACCAGGCTACGTCACATGTTGAGCAGCATGATCCATCCGTCATGGAAGGCTATGCGAGTACTCATGCATAGGCGAACCTTTCGATCTCTAACAGAGCTGTTTAGTCGGAATCCACTGGTTAGGAATGGACGCTGGCTAGTCTTTGTCGTCGGTATTTGCGGACTTCTCACGCCTCACGTTGGCTACTCACAGCAAACGCCCGGACCGAGAGGCTTTCAACCGCAACGACCCCTAGCCCAACCGAATGCTCCCCAGCAAGAGGTTGCTGAACCACAGCCCGTACCGGGACAACTGCCTGATGCTCCCGAATTGCTGTCGCCTCGTGGACTGCCTTCGACTCTGAAAATTCTATTGCTGCTGACAGTGCTAAGTTTAGCTCCGTCAGTTCTCATTATGACAACATGTTTCATACGATTCATCGTTGTCATGGGGTTGTTGCGGCAGGCCCTTGGAACACAACAGCTTCCACCAAACCAAGTGATAATCTCTCTGTGTTTGTTCCTGACGATGATGGTCATGGGGCCTGTCTGGAAACGTGCCTATGACGAAGGGATTGTGCCCTACACACGTGGAGAGCTCAACGCGCCGGGCGACACTAGTGACGAAACACTAGCACGCGGATGGAAACGGACTGCCGCCCCGATTCGTCGTTTCATGGCAGACCAGATTGAACGTACGGGCAATGGTGATACGGTTTGGATGTTCGTTGAATATCAGCGTCCAGCTCCTGATAGCCCGGAGTTCCAGAATTATGTCGAACCCCAAAGCTACGATGACCTTCCACTCAGTGTGCTCGTGTCATCGTATATGCTGAGTGAGTTGAAGACGGCGTTCATCATCGGGTTTCAGGTGTATCTGCCGTTCCTCGTGATTGATATGGTCATTGCTTCGATACTGATCAGTATGGGGATGATGATGCTTCCCCCTGTTCTGATCTCACTACCATTCAAACTACTCTTGTTTGTCATGATCGATGGCTGGTATTTGACAGTGGGGATGCTGCTCGAAAGCGTCCGATAGCAAGATATAGCTGGACAGTGTCGCCGTACGAAATCTTTGCGTGGGAATCACAGGTGAGACACGGATTGGCGAAGTCGTCACTTGTGGGAAATCATTAGAGAAACGGATACTTCGATGACTGCGGACCAAGCAACCGAGTTGATGCGTTCCGCAATTTTGCTTTCCCTCGTCATCGGCTTGCCGGTGATGTTGACTGCTGTGATCGTAGGGCTCGCAATCAGCATCTTTCAGGCGGTGACACAACTTCAGGATCAAACACTCAGTTTTGTTCCCAAGATCATCGCGATGATGGCTGTCCTACTGTTTGTGCTTCCTTGGACGCTTGAGCAGGTCGTTGAGTACTCGCAAGAAGTCTTTGAGAATGTGGCACCCAATCTGACTCAAAGTTCTTCGTGATTCAATCGACTATGGATTTCTTACAATCACCCTCACTCACAGACTTTCTGTCATCGAGTCTAGTCGACACGCTGCTGGTACGGTTCTATATCTGGGTGCTGGTTTTTATTCGGCTGAGTGGCTTAATGATTCTCGGGCCACTGTTTGGGACGCCGGCCGTTCCGATCAAGGTTCGTGCACTGTTTGCAGTAAGTCTTTCCGTAGTCGTCGCACCGTTGATTCCGATTCAAGAAGAGAAAGTTCTGATTGCTGTCGATCGGAATCATGATCAGCGGATTAGTCAGGATGAAGTTCCTGAGAACTGGGAGGGGCGATATCGGGTTGCGGTCGAAATTTGGGGTGAGGATTCCGTTGGGATTCCGCAACTCGCAACGATCTGGCGACTGCCATTGACCGTTCTCGATTTTACACGAACGATCCTGGGGGAGATCGCATTAGGATTCGTATTGGGATTAGGCGTTTTTACCGTCTTATGCGGTCTGCAGCTCGCCGGTGAAATGATCGATCAGCAAGCGGGGACCGCACTCGGAGAAGTGTTCAACCCAGGGTTAGGAACGAACTCTGGTCTTGGTGGCCAGGCAATCTATATGTTTGGAATGACTGTGTTTCTTGTAATGACACCCCTCGGCGGTCATCTTATGATCCTGTCGGCGTTGTTAGACACGTTTCAAATCTTGCCGGTTGGCGAAGCTTGGGTTTCGACTAGCGTTGTTTCTTTGCTAATTGATCTAGTCCATCAGTCGCTCGTCATCGCGATCCAGGTCGCTGCACCCGTGCTGGCGACGACTTCCCTAATCGCATTAGTAATGGGGTTTTTGGGGCATACGACTCCGCAAATCAATGTGCTGGTTGTTGGCTTTCCGATTCGAGCAACGGCCACGCTAATTGTGTTTGCACTCTCGTTCTCGGGCGCGGCGAGGCTAGTCATCGATCTTGTCCCATTGACTATTCGCCATTTGACAACTGCAATGGCTAACTCCTAGTTTCTCCCTATGGCTGATACTTCACAGGATCGCACCGAAGAACCCACAGAGAATCGCCGCCGCGAGGCCCGTAAACAGGGGCAAGTTGCGAAAAGTTCGGACTTGACGGCTTCAGGATTGATGCTGGCGGCCGCGACAGCGATCCTAGTTTTTGGTTTTGAGATTACGCAATCACTATGTGAGCATCTTGCGGAGGCGTTAGCCAATGCGTCATCCGCTCCGATTGATAAGAATAACGTTTTGGCGTTACTGCGAAACGCTACCGAGCGGCTTCTGTTGACGATCGCACCGTTAATGATGTTGATGTTGTTAGCGGCGGTCGGTCTGAATGTCATGCAAGTCGGATTCTTATACTCGACTGAGGCATTGCAGCCAAAATTTTCCCGCCTGAATCCCCTGTCGGGGTTTCGTCGGATTTATTCGGTGCAAGCGGTTGCCAAACTGGGGATGAGTGTCGGTAAGCTTGCGATTGTTGTGACAGTGGCAGTGTTCTTTATTTCCACGATCCTTCCTTCACTACTCCAGTTGGGCCACCTCGAATGGGATCCTAATCGCTTTGAACTCGCGGAGACAGGGTTTCGAGAAACGCGAGTTGCGGGGCAATTATGGAGTGGCGTTCGTGATAGCCTCGTCACACTTGCGTTCCAGATGGCCGCAGCTTTGATCGCGCTTGGTGTGGCCGATTGGGCGTTTCAACGTTGGAAGCATACGCAAGATCTGCGGATGACAAAGCAGGAAATTCGTGACGAGATGAAGCAGTTTGATGGTGATCCGCATATTCGACAGAGACGTCGTGAAGTGCACCGAAAGCTGGCTGAAGCTCGCGAGATTCAGCAAACCGAGACTGCTGACGTTGTCATTACCAACCCGACTCACATCTCTGTGGCGATCAAGTATGACCCAGTGAAGATGGCGGCTCCAATTGTGGTCGCGAAAGGGCAAGGAGAAATCGCCCTTAAGATTCGTCAGATCGCGGCGGCACATAGCATTCCGATCATTGAACGGAAGCCATTAGCCCGTGCGTTGTATCACCAAGTCAAAGTCGGGCGGGAAGTTCCCATCGAGATGTATGAGGTGTTTGTTGAGATTCTTGCTTATGTGTATAGTCTCACTGGCCGGAAGCCTGAAGACTTGGCAGGAATGTAGGGGAGTTGCCTCTTGTGACACCCCATCTAGTTATCGAATGTGTCGGACGCTCTGTTGCTAGTGTGCTTCAGTTTTTGTCGGATCCAGACGATAATTGCGATCGCCAGAGTCAAGAAGGCTATTGAGCCGAAGTTCCAAGGTCCGCGGTTGTTCCACCAGACAATACCGTAGCCAAGGGAACCTGCGAGACCAACATAGTAAGTGAAGACCACCGCTGTCTTGCGAATGATCGTTCCTTCTTGCCCCATTAGTCCAACAACTGCAGATGCGGCAACAACATTGTGAACGCAAATCGTATTCCCCGCAGCGCCGCCGACGGCTTGCAACGCGACAATCCATACGGGATCGACCTGAATCCGCAGCCCAACTTCGAACTGAAAGAGGGAGAACATCATGTTGCTGATCGTATTGCTGCCAGCGACAGCCGCTCCGATGCCTCCAATCAGTGGCGAGAACAGGGGCCATGCGGCTCCGGTGATGTTTTCCACACCGTTGGCGAGTGCGATGGGCATCTCCGCGTAGCCGGCTTGGCTGCCACTAGTGTTGATGAAAACCTGCACCATCGGCACGGTGAATAGCAGCGCGACAGATGCTCTTGCAAGCGTCTTAAGTGATTGTCCCCAAGCATGTTGATAATCTCGCCAGGCCATGCGATGCAGTACGAAGGTGATCATGGAAACAAGTATGAAGATGGTCCCTGGAAGGTAGAGGGGCTCAATCGTTTTCGAGATTGATGTTCCTAGTATCTCCTTGACCGGAATCTGGAACGAACGAATCCAATTGAGAAGTGGGAGAGATTTGATTCGCGTCACGACTAGTAGTAGGGCGACGAGTAGATAGGGTGTCCATGCTAACCACGTTGTAATAATTCTTGGTGTCGGTTTTCGGTTGCTAACATCCAACCCGGTCCAACTCGCGTCCCAATCGCTGGGCGGCTCGAAGTCCCAGAGGTCGCCGGCTGGCAGCAACCAGCGTCGGTTTGCAGCGGGGATGACAATCGCTAGGCCACATAGTCCACCAATGAGCGAAGGGAATTCGGGCCCTAGCAAGTAGGCGACGGCGAGGTAAGGAAGCGTCATTGCGAACGCGGCAAAGACGGCGAATCGCCAAACTTGCAAGCCTTCTGCCCATGACCGGTTTTTTCCGAAAAATCGCGTCAACATGGCGACTAGAGCCAGTGGAATGAGTGTTCCGATAATTGTGTGAATGATCGCAACCCGAAAACCGATTGATGCAATGAATTCCGGCCAGGAACGACCCGCCTCTATTGCGAATGCCTCGATCGTTGCGTCACCGGATAATCCAGTGTTGACGCCAACGAGAATCGGGGTGCCAACGGCTCCGAACGAGACGGGCGTGCTTTGAATGATCAGCCCAGAGACAACTGCGGCCATCGGTGGAAATCCAAGTCCGACTAGCAGGGGGACAGCGACTGCTGCGGGTGTTCCGAATCCGGCAGAACCTTCGATGAACGAGCCAAATAGCCAAGCAATGATGATGACTTGAATTCGTCGATCAGGACTAATATTCCGGAAAGTCTCACGGATGGTGTTGAGTGCTCCGCTCTGCTCTAGCGTGTTCAACAGTAGAATTGCACCGAGAATGATGTAGAGCAGCTCGCCGGCAATCACTAGCCCCCGCAGACTAGCAGCGGCGACTTGGTCGAGGGGGATCTGCCAAACGAAGAATGCCAGGAAAGCTGCTGTGATGTAGCAAATTGGCATGGCACGGCTGGCAGGCCATCGCAGGATGACTAGGAACAGCACAACGCTAAGAATTGGTAGTAATGCGAGGGCGGCGAGCAGGCCTGGTGACATCAGAGAATCCTTGCAGGTTTGTCAGAGAGGACTCTGACATCTTACAAGGTTGCTGGCTCGTTCACGAGTCAGTGCATCCAAGGGCTAGGAATCGACGAGACTGCCTATGTTGATCGTCAACGCCGGATGCGTCCGATCGAGTCGCCGTTTGCCAAGCCTTCAATCTCATCAATTGAAAGCAAGGCAAAGTCACCGTGTATTGAGTGTGTGAGCGCTGCCGCAGCCGTTGCGAACTCAACGGTACTTTGCAGGGACCGTTCTTGAAGTTGACCGAGAACGAGTCCGGCGGTGAATGCGTCTCCCGTGCCGATGCGGTCTAGAGGCGTGACCTCGTGGATGCGACTGGTAGCCGTCTTGCCATTCTCATGAATGGTGGCTTGATACCGGTGCATACCTAACGAGGAGATGTTCCGATCGGTATATGCGACCGTTTTGAGTGTGTATTTCTCGCTAAGGTCACGCAGACTCTCTGTTCCCTGCGAATGGACATCAAAGAAGGTTCGCGCGTCGTGTTCGCTACCAATGAAGACATCGCTCATCTCCATGAAGCGTGGGAGAACTTTGGCAGCTTCTTCGATGGTCCAAAGTTGGCTGCGGTACCCGCAATCGAAACTAATCGTAACGCCCCGTTTCCGCGCGGTTTGGATTCCCTCTGCCAGTACCTCGCGAACGTTCTCGCCGTTTGCAGGGGCTGTGCCGGTGAAGTGGAACCAATCGGCATCGGCGAGAGTCAAGTCCCAATCGATATCTCCCGGTTGAAGTGTGCGGAATGCGGTCGCGTCTCGATCGTAGATGACCTGGCCGCTTCGTGGCGGTACGGGAGATTCCACGAAGAACAAACCCAGACGGTCGCCACCGCGAAGGACGGACTCTGTTCGCACGCCGTAACGGCGAAAATGATTCACGCAGGCTTGGCCAATGGAGTGTGATGGCACGCGTGAGACAATACTGCTAACGATGCCCCATTGTGCAAGTGCCACAGCGACATTTGCCTCGCCACCGGTAAACGAGGCTTGATAGTTTTCGGCTTGCACAAAGCGGTTGGAATGCGAAGCGTCCAAACGCATGAGCAGTTCGCCAAACACAACCACATTCTGTGGCTTCTTCATGCGTCAGCCGTTTTTCTACGATGGGGTCGCCGAGTATGACGGAAGAATGAGCGTTCTTGCCGCAACTCGTTCGATGAGGTTGGATTCCACAACTTTCCGTCGGATGTCAGGCAGGTGGCCATCACCGGAACAGAACAGGCACTTCGCCAGTGCGATTCGACCTTTGCCGCTACAGATTTGGCACTCGGCTCCTTCGATTCTCTGGCCTCGAAGGTCCCCGTCAAAAGACCATGCCTGATCCAGGGTTTCAGCCCGCAGCCAATATTCACGTCCCAACGGGTCAGCGACGCGGAACCGTGTATTACCACGACGGCCGATCGCCACGACGTAATGCCAAGTCCGAGCGGAACTGCGAACCAGCATAATCGGTGGACGGTTGCGGTTGATGAGATCGACGACGTCCGAAAGCGTCGCACGACGTTTCATCTCGGATTCGAGGCCATGTTCATACAACGCTTTTTTCACGCGACTGGGCCATGTGAATCCGATTTCATCTTTGCCGAATTTGAGCAGTCGTGTGCCAGCGGTTTGTTTCACGTCTTCGATGTTGGCGTGAATTCCGTAGTATTGCAGCAGCATCGAACAGCATGTGGGGCCGCAGCTAATCGGATCGGGCTGCTTGAGGATCGGAAAATTCCGCAGCACCATTAGGCGACCATCGTCGATCGAACGAGCGTGACGGGCAGATTCGGCATGGGCGGGAACCGGGCTGAGCAGCCAGCCGAAAAAACCGAGGACACCACCGCGGAGATAATCTCGGCGAGAAAGTCGGGATGTTCGAAATGCTTTGGACATGGCAGTCACCATTGTTGAAGTGAGTGACCAGTCGCGATTGGGCCGGTTCGCGCAAGAAGCCGACGACGCAGAAAGGCGTTGGTTGGGTTTGATAGAACGAATCGGTCAAATCGATTGTGGTGATTGACCGAAGACGTCTCCATCCGGTGTTCACCTTCGGATTCGAAATGATGGACTTGCACAATCGGCAAAGTCAACCTAAACGGACCCGAAGGCGTCTGCCAACTCTAACTAAGAGATGGAATTTCTTGAGCGAAACCGTCACTTCACCGCCGAGTTTTCCCGAATTCGGAAGAAATCTCATGAGTGCACCGAACGAAATTTCTTCCGATCCTCGTTCTGGTTAGTCAGCGTAGATGGCGTAGTACGTCCAAATCGCTGCGATAGACATCACGGCAATCGTGTAAAGGAACAGGATTGTCAGCATCTTCCCGATGGCGCTCCCCGCGAGGCTATCGTCGGCATCAAATTGCTTCAGTTCCGCCTCATCGAAATACGGTTCGTCGGCGGACAGTTTTCCCTCGGGCGGGGTATCTGGCGTTTGCGCGTCGGCAACCGATTCCGTGGTGGCTGAGGTTTCTGATGTCATGATGGATATTTTCCTCCGAGATCGCCCATTGATCGGGTGCGAAATGGAACTCGAATCGTGAACCAACGGACATTCTGCCGGAATTCCCGGGCGCTGTCGAGCGTTTTGCGACCGATTCCGTCTAAAGTGCCTTCACAAGGTTCTCGCCTAGCAGTTCCAACAAGATGTTGTCGTGCGGATACGGATGCCCAAGGTGTTGCCGAAAGGCCTCCCCATGAGCCACATTGATGAGGCTGCCGCGTTTCTTCGCCCAGGTTTCGCTGCTGGTCATGTACTCATCGACACCATGTTGGGCTCGCAGCCAAGCTCGTTGACTGTCGTGACAGGCGAGCATCTTTTGGCGGAGTTCGAATTTTGTCGAAATGTCGACGACGAACTGCGGCGGAATATCCCGTCCGAAGTAGTCGATTCCTTCGAGCGGATCGACGTAGTACAGGTAAGGAATCCGTTCTGTGATCGGTGCCGGATCCCATTGCTTGGTCGCGTAATTGGGGACCGAAGCCGAGAAACACGCGTCACGGACGAGATGGCTTGTGACTTCGTGGTCACTCATGTAGTCGATCGGCGGCGCGGTGAAGACGATGTCCGGTCGGTGTCGTCGCAACGCTTCGGAGACCCGGCGGCGGCTGTCGTTGTCATGCACGATTGAGAGATCGCGGAACTCTAAACAGTCGCACTCAGCGCCCAGGAGTTTGGCGGACTCGATCGCTTCTTGCCGACGGACGGCGGCGATTTCTTCGTTGCCCATTTCCGCACTGCCGCCATCGCCGGGCGTCATGGTAATCATCACAATTTCGCAGCCGGCATCTTTCAGAAGTGCCAACGTCCCCGCGCATTGGAACTCGATGTCATCCGGATGAGCGTGAATTGCCATCACACGTGGGGGAGTACTCAAACTGGCCATATTGGAACCTGAAGTCGAACCTTCATTTTGAATTGACAAAGCGCAAATTCAGTTTTCGAGACGACAATCGGCCAACAGCACGGTCCGAGACGCTTTGAGCGTTGGTCCGATCGCGTTTGCTCGGTACGATAACACAACCCGATGGCATTGTCTTGGAGTCACGCATTGGGTTTCTGTTTTTTTGGTTTGAACTTGGCGTTTTTGGTCATTATGTCCTCGATACTTGAGTCCACTGCCCAATCGACAGGTCCTTGTCCACCGCATCGATTGCGGTGCACGAAAGTTCCTACGTTGGTGTTTCGTCGTCCCACAGATGCCAGTCAGCATGTGGCTTTGGTCATTGCGAGTCTCATTCGGGAGCACAATTCGGCGGGCATGCCCACGGTGATTGCGTTGTCGGCGGGGTCCACACCGTCGGCGGTGTATCGCCAACTCGTGCAATGGCATCAAGACGATCGACTCGACTTTTCGCGGGTTGTGGTATTTGCGTTGGCGGAGTGGTCACCGATGCCGGCGGAATCGTTGCAAAGTCAGCAGCGATTCTTGCGGGAATCGCTGTTGAACCATGTGAATGTTCGGCCGGAAAATATCCATTTCCCTCCCAGTGACGGAAATCCGGCCGAGGTTGAGCGTCAATGCGAAGATTATGAACGGGAAATCGAGCAGGCCGGTGGAATCGATTTGCTGGTGGCCGGTGTGGGACGGAACGGGCATTTGGGGTTCAACGAACCCGGTAGTGAACGCGGTTCCCGCACACGGTTGGTGGCCCTGAATCCCCGGACCCGACATGCCGCCGCTTCGGATTTCTTCGGCGAGGAAAATGTGCCGGTCGAAGGTGTGACCGTCGGGCTGGGCACGATTCTGTCGGCTCGAAAAGTTGTGGTGATGGCACTTGGTGAGCACAAGGCTTCTGTGGTTCGCAAAGCTGTCGAAGACGGCGTGAGTGAGAATGTACCCGCCAGTTTTCTACAAACGCATCGCAATGCGGTGGTCGTCACCGATGAAGCCGCTGCCGGACGGTTGACCGCCATCACCACGCCTTGGTTGATATCCGATGTCGACTGGACCGATGCCGAAGAAAAACGGGCAGTCATTTGGCTCGCCGAGGAAGTTCGAAAACCGTTGCTGAAGTTGGAGTCCGGCGATTTCATGCACCATCGGCTCCATGGATTGCTTCGAGAACGTGGACCGGTCTCGCAGATTCGCGAACGGGTGTTTCAATCGCTCTTGGACGGCATTTGTACGAAGCCGGCAGGAGATTCGCCGCAGAAGATCATCGTGTTCAGCCCGCATCCGGATGACGATGTGATCAGCATGGGGGGCACCCTGATTACGCTCGCCGAGCAAGGACACGAGGTGCATATTGCGTATATGACCAGCGGGAACATCGCGGTGTTTGACCACGATGCTCTTCGGCATATTGACTATGTCGAGCAGTTCCAAAGAATGTTCGGTGTCGGGACTGATGACGGTTTCGAACTCTATACTCGCTTGCGGCACGAGATCGAAACCAAACGCCCGAGTGATCCCGATACGCCGGAAGCATTGCAGATCAAAGGACTCATTCGACAAACCGAAGCCATTGCAGGGGCGGAAGCGGCCGGTGTGCCGCGAAGTCGGCTTCACTTCTTGGACTTGCCGTTCTATCGCACGGGAGCGGTCACGAAAAATCCGATCGGTGACGACGACATTTCCATTGTCGCCGAGTTGCTACGAGACGTTCACCCCGATCAGATTTACATGGCGGGCGACTTGGCCGACCCTCACGGGACACATCGCGTGTGTGCCGAAGCGATTCTCCACGCCCTGCCCGTCGTCGCCGAAACGGTGCAGCCGGAAGTTTGGTTGTACCGCGGAGCATGGCAGGAATTTCCACCATACGAAATCGAACGGGCGGTTCCGCTGAGTCCGGAAGTCATGCTGCGAAAGAAGATGGCGATCTTCAAACATGAAAGCCAGAAAGACCGCGCTCTCTACCCCGGTCTCGACGAACGCGAATTCTGGGTTCGAGCCGAACAACGCACCAAGAATACGGCGAAGGTGTATAACGATCTCGGTTTACCGGAGTTCTACGCGCTCGAAGGCTTCGTGCGACTTGTTGGTTCGCAACTGTAGTTAACTACACCAGTTCCGGCAGTGATTCGGTCTTCTCAAGCAGATATTGAGGACGGCCGGAGAGATCAGGAAGTGTGACGGCTTCTGGATTGATGCCGAGATGTCGATACAAAGTGGCTAAGACCTCGGCGAAGTGGACTGGACGGTCAGCGATTTCGCCGCCGAGTCGGTCAGTCGCTCCGATGACCTGACCCGTGCGGAAGCCGCCACCAGCCAGGAGTCCACCGCCAACCGCTGGCCAATGATCGCGACCGGCATCTTTGTTGATCCGTGGCGTGCGACCGAATTCCCCCCAAGCGACTACTGCGACATTGTCCGCCAATCCGCGAATGTGCAGGTCCTCAATCAAGGCGGCCAATGCCTGATCGAATTGTGGCAGGTGCGTTTTCTTCATGCCGCTGAAGTTGTTGGAGTGGAAGTCCCAACGTCCAAAATTGAGCGTCACCACTCGACAACCCGCTTCGACCAATCGGCGAGCCATCAAAAAGTGTTCCTGGTTCCGTGGGGCTCCGTCACCGTAGTTTTTCGGATCGCCTTTGCCATAGCGTTCGCGAACTTCCGCGGGTTCTTGGGAGATATCCAAAGCATCGGCAAGTTTGCTCGAAGTGAGAATATCGAAGGCTTGCTCGGTGATGGCGTCCATCCCATCGAGCGTACCGGAGGCATCCACGTCACGGCGAAGGTTATCGAAACTCGCCAACAATCGCTTGCGGTCTCCGAGGCGATCTTGCGTAATTCCTTGCAGAGTCATGTCTTGGCGACTTGGACCAGACGGACGAAATGCCGCATGGCCGACCCCCAGAAATCCTGGCAGCCCCGGTGAACCGTACGGCGGATGACGAGCATCGGGAGACAACCCCACGAACGCCGGAACCGAGGGATTCTTCGGTCCGAGCACTTTCGATGTCACCGAACCAAACGATGGCCAACCACCGGCCGGTTGGTTTCGCGTGGTGTGACCGGTGTAGCAGATGAACGAATCGTGCGCTCCGTTGGGAGAGCCATACACGCTTCGTAGTGGCACACACTTGTCCATGATGGTCGCAAGTTGCGGCATGTGTTCGCAGATTTCGATGCCCGGCACATTGGTTGGGATTGGGCGAAACTCACCACGGATTTCGCTTGGAGCATCCATTTTGAGATCGTACATGTCTTGATGCCCTGGAGCACCACACATGTAGATCATGATGACGGCCTTCTTCGAACCGCGAATCCCGGATTCAGCTTCGGCTCGCAGCAAGTTCGGCAGCGTCAATCCACCAACCGACAACGCCCCCAATCGCAAGGCATCACGACGAGTCACTCCGTCACACAGTTTGTCACCATGTCCTGTAATGGAAAGCATCTGGTCCCTCGGGAAGGATGAGGATCGGCGGGGAGATTATTTGATGTTTAAACATTGTATATATCAATACACCATGATGCAAGTTTTGGCGAATCGGGCGGGGTGGGCTATTCGATCGTGTTAAACAATCGTTGCATTCTTCGCCGCGACCTTCGGAGATCATCGCCACAATTCCCTTTGGCCATGAGGATGCCAAGAGAAGTCCGTAGGGCCGTCACGGTTATTCTCATCCCAACAACGTGTGCCCCGCTATCGTCGTCAGACTGTGTGATTTGGACTCGCGATGGTGGTAATTGTGTGGAATCTTCGTTCAGAGTGAACGCACTTTTTTATCGGTAATGTCTAATTTGTTTTGACAGATTTCCCATTCTCGAAGATACTGCGGATGAATGTAGGTATTATTCAGTACCTTGCTTCGCATTTCTACCCAAAAACGTGGGTTCACTTCATCCTTATCTTATGCGAGGGCCGAATGCGACACAGACAACAACGACGTGGATTTACGCTAATTGAATTGCTTGTGGTCATCGCAATCATTGCGATCCTGATTGCCCTGCTTCTTCCGGCGGTCCAACAGGCGCGAGAAGCGGCTCGACGAACTCAGTGCAACAACAATTTGAAGCAACTTGGACTGGCACTTCACAATTATCACGATGTGAATCAGTCGTTCCCGTTCGGTGCGTATGGAATGACCAACGCCGATTGGTCTCTCAAAGACGGCACGAACTGGCGAACGGCCATCCTGCCAGGGCTTGAGCAAAACAATGTGTTCGACCAACTGGATTTCACGAACGGTTCAAGTTTCGCCGGCAACAGCTACGCTGGCAACGAAGTGTTGCGTGGATTGCAAATTGACACATTCTTGTGTCCGTCAAGTGTGCTTGATCCTTTTGATAACCCGCATAGCTGGTCGAATCCCGAACGGGGATTGAATCACCAGTATGTTGGAATCCAAGGAGCGGCCCCACCCGTGCCTGGTCCTGATATGGGATATCGAGACTGTGGCCATGGTTGGTCGTGTAACAACGGAATGCTGTCAGCCAACGAAGTGAACGGCATCGAATCCGCCACTGATGGCACATCCAATACGATCATCATTGCTGAGCAGTCCGGCTTCACAAATGGCCAGAACCGTACCGCGAACTATTATGGTGGATGGCATGGTGCTCGTCATGAGAATCCAATTACCGCGTCAAGTTGTAGTGACCTTTGGCAATCGGGGACGACTTGTGTCCGATTCGCTCCGAACTCCGATATCGTCCAGACCGGTGCAACGGACACGATGTATCGCAATAACACCATCATCAATTCATTCCACCCTGGTGGATTGAACGTCTTGCGGACTGACGGAAGTGTGTTCTTCATGACCGACAACATCGATTTCATGACCCTCAAGCGGTTGTGCATCAAGTGGGACGGCGAAGTCATCGGCGACTATTAACCAACCAGACACGGTCCGTTTTTTCATTTCACTTTTCATATAGGAAGCGTTGATAACCTATGAAACGGTTGGTGTGTCATACTCTCGCCTGCACGATGTTTGCGCTCACGCTGAGCGTCATCAGTGGTTGCTCTTCCGGTCCGGCCACGGGAACTGTGGAGGGCACGGTTACGCTTGACGGTGAACCGTACGAAAAAGGCATCGTCAATTTGATTGATCTACAAACCGGGCAAGCCGGAAATGCGGAGATCAGTACTGGTGGGAAATTTTCGATTTCCGAGCCGATTCAAGTCGGAACGTATTCCGTATTCGTAACGCCTGTTGCACCACCGATGCCGACCGACGGTTCTCCACCGCCACCGGTTGTTGTGGATCAATCAATCCCCGACAAGTACCGCAACGAATCGATGACGGATATTAAAGTTGAAGTCAAAGAAGGTTCGAATACGGTGGCAGTCGAAATGAAAAGCGAATAGTGTTTTTCGTTGGCAAACAAAAAACAGCATCGGTGGGAGACCTTCCCAACGATGCTGCTTTCATTGATCAACTGATGGATACTACCTATTGAGGTGACTACTCGGTATCTGTTGTCGCCGGTTCGTCGTCTTCGCTTGGCGGTGCAAAGCCGCGGCGGAGGGTATTTTCGGTGATGTTGACCGGGATCAGGAACTGCAACAGATAATCCGGTCCACCGGCTTTGCTGCCGAGTCCGCTCATCTTGTAGCCTCCGAATGGTTGGCGATCGACGAGTGCTCCCGTGCAATTGCGGTTCAGGTACAAGTTACCGACCTGGAATTCTTGACGTGCCCGCAACAAGTTCTTCGGGCTGCGACTGAACATGCCGCCGGTGAGCGCGAATTCGGTGCCGTTGGCGATGTCGAACGCCTCGTCCATGTCCTTCGCCTTGATCACCGCAAGAACCGGGCCGAAGATTTCGTCCTGAGCGAGCGTCGAACTCGGGTTCACATTCGAGAAAATGTGTGGACCGATGTAGTACCCTTCCTTCTTACCAGGTCCGTCATCGCCGGCGAGCGCGAGTTCCTGGTCTTCATCTTCCGTTTCTTTCTCTGAATCAATCGTTTCGCGGATGCGGTTGAACGCTTCCTGATCGATGACCGGTCCGACTGATGTGCCAGGATCGTTCGCCGGTCCGACCTTTAAACTCTCTGTCGCTGTGACCAATCGTTCGAGAAAGGCATCGTAGACGTCATCCAAAACGATTGCTCGCGAACACGCCGAACATTTCTGGCCGGAATATCCGAAAGCACTTTGAATCACACCGGTCACGGCTTCATCGAGGTCGGCATCGCTGTCGATAATGATCGCGTTTTTCCCACCGAGTTCGGCGATCACGTGCTTGATGTTCTCCTGACGTGGATCGGTTTGAGCCGCTTGTTCGTAAATTCCCAGTCCCACCGTGCGTGATCCCGTGAAGGCAATCAAATCGACCTCTGGGCTGCCCACAAGTTCCGGACCGACTTCCTCACCAATGCCGGGCAGGTAATGCACGACTCCGTCGGGAAGGCCGATGTCCTGAAAAATTTGCATCAACTTGGCGGCGATGACCGGGGATTGTTCCGCCGGTTTCATCACCACCGTGTTGCCGGTGACCAGTGCCGCCGCCGTCATGCCGGTGAGGATTGCGAGCGGGAAATTCCACGGGGCAATCACCACGGCCACGCCACGCGGTCGGTAGAAGTATTCGTTTTCTTCGCCGGGCACATCGACGTTGCGAGGTTTGGCCATTTCTCGCATTTGCATGGCGTAGTACATGCAGAAGTCGATCGCCTCCGCGACGTCCGCATCGGCTTCCGCCCAGGGTTTGCCACACTCGTAAACTTCCCACGCGGCGAGTTCGTATTTGCGTTCTCGCATCTCGCGGGCGACGAGTTCCAAATATTCCGCCCGGTGTTCGGGGTCGGTGCGTGACCAACTTTTGAACCCCCGCCGTGCCGCTGAAATCGCTTCGGTCGCATGATCCGGGGACGCCGAGGCGACCCGTCCGACAATCTGCGATTTCTTGGACGGGTTCCGTGACGTGATGGTCTTGTTCGAGTCAATCGCCCGTCCGTTGATGACCAGCGAATACTCCCGCCCGAGTTGAGCCTCCACATCGTCGAGCGCCTCCTGCATGGCGGCACGGACGGTTTTGTCGCTGAAGTCCGAATGCGGTTCATTCACGAATGCGGGAACGGGTTCTTCGGCGGGGGGCGGGGTTTTCTGGCCGACTTCCGTGGGGCTCATCAACAAATCCTCAATCGAAACGTGTTCGCGGAAACTCTGTCGTAGGAAGGAATCATTCGACGTATTTTCAAGCAATCGTCGAACCAAATATGCCATGCCGGGAATGAGTTCACCGAATGGTGTGTAGACACGGACGCGGTAGCCCATTTCCTCAAAAATCTGAGCCATCTCGCCACCCATGCCGTAAAGCATTTGAATTTCCCAGGCCGAGTTGGGAACGTCCAAATGCTTGGCGACTGCAATGGCGTGCGACAAACTTCGCAAGTTGTGACTGGCAATCTGCGGCCGGAGTTCGTCGTAGTGTTCGAACAGAAACCGCGTTTGCCGTTCGAAGTTCTCGTCGGATTGCCATTTCTGGCGATAAACGGGAACGGGCCAACCGGCGGCTTTGGCGTGGACGGTTTCGTAATCCCAGTAGGCTCCCTTCACGAGTCGCACCCAGATCGGTGTGCCGCGTTCGCGAACCCATTCGAGCAGCCCTTGCAAGTCCTGCTCGGCTTCCGGCAAATACGCCTGAATAACGATGCCCACGTCCGGGAAATCGCGGAATTCGTCTTCCATGAAGACGTCTTTGAAGATCTCCAGCGTGAGGTCTTTAGTCGCGTAACTTTCCATGTCGACATGGATGTACGCATCTTGCTCACGAGCCGCCCGCAAGATCGGACGCAACCGCTCTTTCACACCTTCGGCCGTGCCCTGCGGATCAACCGATTTGAATTGGCTGTATAAAGAGGACAACTTGACCGAGAACTGCATTCGCGGGATCGGACCGTATTGGTCGGTGTCGATCTGCATGTTTTCCGACCACGCATTCACATGCGGGCCGAGTCCGTTGATCAAATCGAGATACTGCTCTTGATACGCCTCGGCTTCCGGTTCGCTGATGACCGCTTCGCCGAGCAAATCCAACGTGAACGCGAACCCCTGCTTCCGTAGTTTCGAAACCGATTGGAGTACCTCGTCGACGTTCGAGCCGGCGATGAATCGCTGAGCCATGTTGCGAGCGTTCGAGCGGGCATTGACGGCGACAATCCGCCCCATCACCGTATTCGGGCGGGAGATGTCCAAGCCGATCCGAGCCGCCCACGGCAGAAACCGCCGCACATCGTCGAAGTACTCTTGGAGATGCTGCGTGATTTGCTCATGTGTTTTGAGCATCGGCAGCACATCGACGAATCGAAACATCTGCACCTTGACCGATTCATCCGACATCGCCCAAGACAGAATCCGATCGTCCCACCATCGCCGATCAAATATCGACGGCGTTCGACGCTCCATCTGATCCCAAACCCGCTGACCGATCCGCTGCGTCTCCGCATTGATATCGGCCACCGATTTCACTTTCTCCGTATCCGCCACGCGTGTTGCATCCTTTGCCGATTGAGTCATCCACACCCAAAAGTCCAAAACGGGATTGTAGCAACGGGACCGCGTGAGCGGCAGAGACACGATCGATCTTGACCAGTTTTTACCCCCAAACCACAATCCCGGTGTGCAGAACTAAACATCCAACCAGAACCAACTCCCCAAGTTGGCAAGGAGGCCGACAGATGAACGGTTGGCGATTGTTTTCCCTGTGTTTCGTTATCTTCAGCCTCAGTCGATCGGCATTGGTCGCCGAACTCGTCGGCAACCTGGGTGAACTGGAACGAATCAGATTCGAAGGACTAAAAACCTTCACAGCCGAGCAACTTCGGGATGCACTTGCGAACGATTTCGATTACCTTCTCGCCGCTGCCGCAGACGTCGAACGCACCGAATTCGCCCTCGTGCTCTCCGGTCGCTTGATCGACGGCTACAAACAAGCCGGTTTTACGAAGCCGGAAGTCGACGTGAACTTTTGCAAAGATCACGTTCAAGTCCACATTACCGAAGGCCCGCGTTATCGCGCTGGCGCGGTGACGGTCCGTGGACCGGAGAGTGTGGACGGGGCGGCGTTAACGGAGTTCGTCGAAAATCCCTCCAACGAATCCGCCTTCGCCAAGCAAGCTCGGTACTTGGCGGCGCAGATAGAAAAGAAAGCGGTCCCCGCGGACGAGATTCAAAGCGATCTGAAAAAATGGAATCGCGATGAGTGGGCGAACTTTCATCTCGATCCCGAAAAACATCTTCACGAGACTATTGCCACTGGTTTGAAAGCTCAGGGGTTCTTCTATCCGGAATTCGAATGCCGATTGGTTCTCGTCGAAGACAAAGCGAATCTGGAAATCACGATCACGAACGAAGGTCCGACCGCGGTCGTCAAGACGGTCACCTTTCATGGGGTGGAGCATCATAGCCCCGATCAAATTCGTAAGTTCCTTGGGATCGAAACCGGTGAGCGTATTAGCCAAACCCGACTTGATGCATGGCGAGAAAAATTGCTGGACTCCTATTGTTTCCTCGAAGCTCGCCTGTACGTTCTACCCTCGATCGCCAAAGAGTTGCCGTGCGAGCTAGTCGTTGAAGTCATTGAACAACCTCGCGGCCCGTATTTGGGCGAGGAGTTGACGGAGATCGATCAAGCGATGTTGCGTCATTCGATGTGGTGGCAGAATTGGCATCAATCTGACGACGATCTGGTGTATCAAGCCGAGAAATCGAAAGCGGCGGACGATGTCGGTCAAAAGGGGGTTTTCGAGTCGACGTTGCGAGAAACCGTCATCGCATCTTCTCAAAACGGAATTCTACTCGATGTCGAATCGCAATCTCGCGATGAAGGAAGGCGACTCCGATGGACACTCATTTTGGAGGAAGACCGCTGGGAAATGATTTCTTGGCATAGTCGCAACCGCGTTCGTTTGCAGTCTCCCGGCAACATCCGTCTGTCACTCGGTTTGCGGTACAAATGGGATGAGGAAAATCAATGCTGGATGCATTCATTGCAAGGCGGTTGTGGGATTCACAGTCATCGCATGCCGAACTTTGTTGGAGTCAACGATGAGTTCGGGGAACCGGCCCCTGATCAGTGGTTTGATTTTCAATATCCGGCCAGTCATGCCATCGCGGCCGGACGGGATGAGGAGGACAACCCTCATCGCGAGGGCGACGAAGTCGTGTACGGCTCGCCGGAAAACCCGGCCCGCATGGATTTTGCAACGGGTCGGCCGATGGGCTTCCATGCTTTCAACAGAAAAGCTCCTGTAGGGGCGAAACCGAATGTGACCATCGTACCGGGCGAATTTCAGCGGCGACTCCAATCAATCCGTCAAGAAACCCAAGAGTTCACCTCAGGATCTCAAACCACACCTCTGTCGACATGGGTCGGGTTTCTGTTCGAGGAATTGGTTCTCGTCAGCGATACCTCCGCAGCCACCCAAAAGAATCGGGTTTCCGAGACGTCGCAAAATCGGGCGTTGATTTTGTGTCTCCGAAACCTCTCTCGTCACAATGCTTTTTCGGGACTTGAGACACTCAGCCAAGAAGTCTGGAAGCAGAACGACGAGCAGGCAGAATTCACACTGCCGTCCCCGACCGATGGCAGCGAAATTCGCCTACCAGGATTGAACGAGATGTTGTTTGGGATGGCCAAGCCGATTTCGCGTGGGGTGTTTCAAATCAGCAATGCCCTGTTCGACCAAGACACAGCCCCCGGACGCGTTGGATGGAATGTGGCTTTGTTCTGTACGGGACGGTTTGCGGAGGCGGGGCAAAACCTTTCTCAATTACTGCAAGCCGACGATTGTGGACCGCTGACGTGTTTGTATGTTTCTGAATTGTTCGCGTTGGTGAAGTCACCGCAAGCAATCGAATTTGCCAAAGCTGGCGTGAGTCGGTTAGATACCGAATCGCTGCGACGGGAGTTGAAGCCGGTTTTGTCGAAAGATGCGATGTTCCTAAAAGTCTGCGATCCGATTTTTACCGCCTTGCAGGAATTCACACCGGAAGAAATCGAGGAACTTCTTGCCGCGATCAAGTCCGACAAACAGCGGGAACAATGTCGGACGCTGTTCGCTCGAATTCAGGCCGTGCCGAAAGATCGACCGCGAGAGCAATTGATCGAATCAATCGTGTTGGCGTGGGAATCCGGTCTGCGTGAGTTGGTTGAAACTCGGTTGAAAAGCCACCTACCCAAACCTGCGGAATTCATGCAAGTCGACTTCGAAGAATATTCTTTCGACAAGCTCATGCCGCAATTTAAAGATGGCTCGAACATCCAGTTCGTCGATCCATCCAAAGGCACGAATTCTCTTTTGCCAATGGATGACCCGCTGATTGAACCGTCTTTGTAGAGTTGATCACGTCGTGTATTCCGAGTTCAGTCGCACGTATTCTTGGGTCAGATCGCTGGTCCAGAAACGTACGTTTGCATCGCCCAGGCCGCATTCGAGTTCGATGTGGACCTCACGGTTGTCTCGCAAGGTTTGGGAGACGGTGGCGTCATCGTAGTCGGTTGGGGAGCCGTTTTGGAAGATGCGCGTGCCGTTGATGTGGAGCGTCATTTTTTCCGGGTCAACGGGAATGCCACTGTATCCGGCGGCGGAGATGATGCGACCCCAATTCGGGTCGGCTCCGGCGATGGCTGTTTTCACCAAGGCGGATTCGGCGATCGTTTTGGCGACTTGGTAGGCGTCTTCGCGGGTGGCCAAGCCGGTGACGTCGAGCGTGATGAAGTGATCCGCTCCCTCGGCATCACGGATGATCATCTGAGCGAGTTCCGCCGTCAGATCGTCGAGCGCTTCGAGCAAGGCCTGCGATTCGTCGGCATTTGTCGGGCCGACTTCAGCCGCTCCATTGGCGAGTAGCAGAACCGTGTCGCTGGTACTGGTATGGCCATCGACACTGATGCTGTTGAAACTGCGATCGACGGAGTGTTTCAACATCCGTTCGGCATCTGCGACCGTGAGAGCGGCGTCGGTGAGGACAACGCAGAGCATCGTCGCCATATTCGGAGCAATCATTGCCGCCCCCTTGGCGGCACCGAAAAGTGTGACCGGCTTCCCGCCAATGTTCACAGTCCGTGAACCGATCTTCGGAAAGGTATCGGTCGTCATCATTCCTCGGGCGGCGGCTTCGAAGTGGGACGTGTCCGCCGCGAGATTGTTCATCGCCTGAGGAATGCCGTCGCTGAGTTTGTCCATCGGCAAGAAATGCCCGATGATACCGGTCGAGCAAACCAATACGTCATCCGCTGGGCAGTTTAGGCGTTCGGCGACTTGCTGGGTCATCGTGCGGGCATCGTCTAGTCCGCGTTGTCCGGTACAGGCATTGGCGTTGCCGGAGTTAATCACAACAGCTCGTGCCGACGCACTCGGTGTGCGTTCGCGGGAGATCGTCACCGGCGCTCCGACAACGCGGTTCTGCGTGAACACACCAGCCGATGCACATGGTCGTTCGGAAGCGAAAACCGCGAGGTCGTTGAGACTACTATCGGATTTCACTCCACAATGCAGACCAGTCGCCTGAAACCCTTGTGGCAACGAAATTTCCTCAGACATTGATCGCTCTCTACTTAGATGAGGGCTGTCGTTTCCGAATAACCCGCGAGTAAATTGAAATTCTGCACCGCGACTCCGGCGGCTCCTTTGACGAGGTTGTCGAGTGCGGCGAACACGATCAACTGTCCTCGGGAAAGACGCACGGTGATGTCGCAGTAATTGGTGTGAGCCACGTGTTTCGTGACGGGAATGTGCTCGACCACCCGCACGAACGGTTTGCCGCTGTAGAACGCACGGACTCGTTCCAGCAATTCCGTTTGACCGAGATCACCAGTTTGCTGAGCATAAATGGTGCAAAGAATTCCACGGTCCATCGGAACCAAGTGTGGTGTGAAGGTCACGCCGACTTCTTGCTCGGAAACCGTAGTGAGCACCTGTTCGATCTCGGGTGTGTGGCGATGGTTTCCCACCCCATACGCGGTGAAACTTTCGTTGACCTCGGAATACAAGTTCGTCAACTTTGGTGTCCGCCCTGCTCCACTGACTCCACTCTTTGCATCGATGATAATGCCCTGCGGCTTGATCAGCTTCTGAGCCAGTAGCGGTGCGAGAGCCAAAATCGAGGTGCTGGTGTAACAGCCGGGATTGGCGATCAGATCTTGCCCCGCAATTTTGTCGGCAAAGAGTTCCGGCAAACCGTAGACCGCATCACCCAACCGTGTCGGATCGGTGTGCACCAGGCCATACCACTGCTCATAAACGGCGGGGCTATCGAGGCGGTAGTCGGCACTCAAATCAACGACTTTCGCCCCGGCGGACATCAGCTTGGGAATCGTTTCCATGCTAGCGCCGTGCGGAAGGCAGCAGAACACATAGTCCGCCCGCTTGGCTAATTCGTCTGCGGAAAGGTTCTCCAGCGAAAGATTGAGCATCCCATGGAACGCCGGATGCACGGCTGTAATGTGCCGCGTGTCGGTTCGGCTGGTGACCGCGGTGATCTCCACTTGCGGATGCCGCAGGAGAATACGGATCAATTCGTAAGCCGTGTAACCGGTTGCCCCCAAAATTGCCACGCGGGTCATGATGATTGTGTCCAAGCTCAAAACAAGAAATCGATTTAGGCGGATTGTTGCGTATTGGGAACAAGATTCGCAATCGGTGCGGCAAAATTTGGCAAGACATCGTCGCCGGTCAAGTTGCCGTTGATCGTCAGCGAGGCGTCGTGTTAATCGCTCCCCGGTTCAATCCAGACACGTTGCATGGCCAGTCTGAACACCCTCACCAACCACCTTGCCGAGATTTGAGAGACAACTGGGTATCGTATTCGGTTCGCGGCTTCGACCTGACAATGGTAGCCGTCTCTATCGAAAAACGCCCAGTCGCCATTGGTTTTCGCGTATGCTCGAACCGCCGCAAGGATTTTCCCAGCAGTCCACACGGTTTGTTCACCTCTCACAGGATTTCCTACGAATTCACCGTCGATGAGTTCAAATCGCTCCGCACAGGAGTGGTTACGGTGCTCAGGTCAACTATTCTCGCGTC